>JBAYJM010000042.1:0-2521 GCA_041665065.1 Candidatus Buchananbacteria bacterium | reverse complement strand
GTTGCTTCATAAGTTGAGATTTAAAAAGTTTGTGACAGAAAGTTACCGCTTGGGCAAGACTCTGGTTACTAATTTTATATCAATTTCTTGAAGCATCCGTTCATATTTGAACAAATCGGTCACGTTTGAACGAATTGTGCAAACGCGGACTGGCAACCTGATGAAAAGTCGTGGCGTTTGCCTGATAAAAATGGAGTGGGTAAAACACTACCGTGAAGTTGTTAGGCCCCGGGACGAGCGGCTCATATTGCAAGCAATGGCCTTTTGTAACCCACTGAAAAATTACAAAATATAAAGATCCTTTTTGATGATCTATCTTAAATAATATGTTTACATTTGGTATGTATATGATTACCAAAGGTGTGGATATGCAGATCATTTTCAATGAGATAATGCACCTTGGGTAATGTTATAAAAGCGTTATGGGCAATTTGACACGAATAACAAAATTCAGGCATTTTAGCGGTTTGACAATAATTGCAAGTAAAAGCCTGCCAAATTCAACCGCAAACTGTTGGCGATCATGCAAGAAATACCATCAAGATGATAAGTAAGGATAAAATTGAATCACTTTTGACAAAACATGGTTTGTCAGATTACAAATGGATAAATCCCAAAGATATTGTTGTTGCCCAGTGGGTGAGAGTGAAATGTTTTTTTGGTTGTAGTGACTATGGATTGGGTACTTGTCCACCAAATACTCCATCAGTACTTGACTGTGATAAATTCTTCAAAGAATATGAGAGCGGTTTGGTAGTTAGATTAAACAAATTTGCTGATAAAAACTCATATCCAAAAGACTGGTCAAGAGAAATGACAGACAAATTATTAGAAATTGAGCGAGAGATATTTTTATCAGGATATCAAAAAGTGTTTTTGCTCAACCAAACATGTTGTTCTATTTGCAACGAGTGTTCCGGAGACAGATTACATTGCAAGGATAAAACGAAATCGAGACCGAGTCCGGAAAGTTTTGCGGTAGATGTTTATCAAACTGTCAGAAAAGTTGGTCTTGAAATAAACGTCGTTTCAGTTAATCCAGCAGAAATAAACAGAATCGCGATATTATTAATAGAATAAAATAAGCACAAACCGCCAACAAACCGTTGCAAAAATTCGGGGTGCAGAAGGTCTCGGGCAGTTCGTCCTGTTTCGGGGTTTGCCTCGGGGGATACAGAAGCAGCTCCGCCCCCTCGTTCAAAACATGGCGTCGACCGTCAAGTATAAATATTAAAGAGATGAATTTCGAGCTAATAACCTATAATGATTTAGATGAGATTAGGTATCTGCAACCCGAAGGTTGGCCAGATATAATTCCTGAAATTGAATTTTATATAAATTCAAACTTTTGCAATCCAATAAAAACAAATGTAAATGGTAGAATTGTCGGGGTTGGAGCATCAATAGTTTTTGATCATACAAGTTGGATGGCCCACATCATTGTGGATAACAATTTTAGAAAAAGAGGGATAGGTTATGAAATTGTAAGTCAATTATTGGAAAATCTCGCAAAAGATTCGGTAGATACATGTTCGCTTATAGCAACGCAACTAGGACAACCTATATACTTGAAAGCGGGATTTAGAGCTGTAGCAGAGTATTCTTTTATGCTAAGAGAAAAACCATGGCAAGATAAGGCCATTTCTAAAAATGTGATTTCATTTAGAGAGGAACATCGATCAATGATTTATGCTTTGGATAAAGAAATATCAGGAGAAAGTCGGGAAAAGCTTTTAACCAATTATTTGGAAAAATCACTGGTTTATGCTGAAAACGATAGGGTCTTTGGATATTTTATACCTGATTTAAGGGAAGGATTAATATTTGCTGATACCGAGGGTGCCGGATTAGAATTAATGAAGATTAAATATTCCAAAATTGATAAGGCAGTTCTTCCATCGGATAATATTGTCGGGATTGATTTTTTAAAGCAAAATGGATTTGTTGAAACTGATAAGAAAGGAACCCGAATGGTTTTCGGAAAAGATATTGATTGGAAACCCCAAAAAATATATAGCAGAATTGGGGGAAACCTCGGATAAAAAAATCTGCACGCAATAGTAAAAAAACCGCAAGCCGGGGGTTTCCTCTTCGTTATCAGGATTCCGATGGAAAGGGATAAAAGCAGCTCTTCCCAGGTAATTTATCGGTTAAATCCAGCCCTGCCTATAGCTGCAGAATGTTGCGCTTAATACTTACAGGTTCCCTGTGCAAAAGATAACCTAATGAGATTAGAAGACCTTGGATATAACGACATACTTGAGAAATTAAGGATGGACAATAACCTCAAATGCTTTGAGATAGGCAGAGTTATTGCAGAACATAAGGAACGGTATATTGTCAGGACAGATATTGGGGAGTTTGAAGCTGAGATTACTGGAAACATACGTTTTACGGCCAAAGGTCGTGAAGATTTTCCTGCTGTGGGCGATTGGGTAGCATTGACAACTTATGATGCTGATTTTGCTATCATTCACAAGATCTACCCGCGATTTTCAGTTATTAAAAGAGAGGCGGTAGG
>JBAYJM010000041.1:0-2615 GCA_041665065.1 Candidatus Buchananbacteria bacterium | reverse complement strand
GGAACATTGCTTAGAACAAGCGATCAAAAGATCTACATTATTAATAATGGCAAAAAAAAGCATATAACATCTTTGGCCGAATTGAAAGAAAATTATAAGGGTAGGGTTATAATAAATGTGCCTACCAGTACTGTGGAGTTGTTGCCAAACACTTAAAATAAATTTTTAATAAGGGGCGTTGATCGCCCTTTATTATTTTAAATTAAATGGCCTCAATCGAAAACATTATAAATTTGAATCGGGGAGAGGTGATAGAATTGCAAGTTGGTCGATCGCTTTGGGCATGGTTTTGGCCGGCGACATTGGCGTGTTTGTTGATAGTTGCTCCTTTTTTTGCAATGTACCCTCTTTTTAGTATTGGCATCATTGGAATAATAATATATTTGATCTTAATTTGTCTTGGCCTGATATTATTATTGAGGGTTTATGTTTGTAAAAAAAATACTGCCTTTTTAATGACTAATTATAGAATTACTGATATTGAGCAAAGGGGTTTTATAAACAGGGTTGCATTGGAGATTCCTTATGATAAAATAAAAAGCGTTCAATATGTGCGTTCTAATATTGCGGATTTGTTTTTGGGATTGGGCGATGTTTATGTCTACTTAACGGATAATATTTCCAAGATAAAACTCTCAAAGGTTAGAAATTATAAAGATGTTGCGGGTGATATATATGAATGCAGGCGCAGATATTATAATGAGAAAAAATAATATTGTTGAAAATTAGCGGATAATTATTTTTATTAACTGATTTATGTTTTTGTGATATAATATTATCATCGTATAAAAGTAGAATTGGCTCCTATTATGCACAATCATAGTAAAGGAAGAGATTTCAAATTGCCAAAATTATTTTTGGCAATTTGTGTCATACTGAGTATACTATTTATCCTTGGGCTTTCCAGGGAGTTAGTCGGTAGACATGAAATTAATAAGCAGGTTAAGGCTTTAAGTAGTCAGATTAATGATTTACAAGATCAAAATAAACAATTAACTGACCTCGTAGGCTCTTTTGCGGGAAGTGATTTTATTGAAAAGGAGGCAAGACAGAAATTAGGCTTGCAAAAGCCTGGGGAAAAAGTCGTTTTAATAAAGAGAGATGTTCAGCAATCTGAGAGTGGCAGCTTGGTTCTCTCGGCAGGCGTTGAAAGGGCTGGCAAATATATTTCTAATGAAGAGCCAAAAGGCTCTAATCCAATTAAGTGGTGGCATTATTTTTTTAAGTAATTATATATGGCAAAAATTTTAACCCCTGAAAAAAAAGCACAGCTTAAAAAAGCTGTCCTTGATTCAATTGATGAAAGGCCCATGGCTCTAGAGCCAAAGTCCAAAATGGCTATTGGTAGTGTGTCAAAAAAAAGTATTGATAATAAGCCTAAACCGTCAAATATTTCTAGTCCACGGCCAAGGCCTATTTATCCAAAAACTAAAACCAAGACAGGTGATGCCGTCCTGGATGTCGATCAGGCTCCCCAAAAAGCTTCGCGATCCAAAAGCATAAAAATAAAAATTGAAAAAAATACAACAACAGACAAAACTGAAAAGCCGTCGTCTTTTAAATCAGGGGGGGCATCTTGGGATGATGGATTTTTTAAATCAAAAATTGCAAAACCACTTCCTAACAAAAATAAGATTAAAATGAAAATAATAATAGCCATTATTGTAATTGTGGCTGTTGTTATTGGTTTTTTTGCTTTTGACGTTTATGCTGTTTATAGTTTTGGCTGGAACGATGGGTTTAGCTCAAGGGTTGCTTCAGTTCTTCCTCTTTCTGCCGCGGAAGTCAATGGAAAAAAAATACCATTGAAGGATTATCTGAGTGATTTAAAGCTACTAAGCTATGCATTAAGCAATGATAGAGAGGGAATGTCAGCGAGTTCAACAGATTTATCCTTAAATGCCAGCAAACAAAATGTTTTAGATAGGTTGGTTTCTATTGCTGTGGCCAAAGAACAGTTAATTAAATATAATAAATCCGTTTCTGATACTGATTTAGACAATGCTATGAATAATTTAGTGTCCCAATTCGGCAATAAAGATGAGGCGCAAAATTCGGTAAAAAAGCTATACGGAATTAATTTGGATCAGTTTAAAGTTAAAATATTAAAGCCGTTGCTTGAACGGGATTTGCTTCAGGCCTCTATAGTTGGCGATGTTAATTTGGATATTAATAAAAAGGCTAAAGAATTGGCTGATGATGTTTTAAAGTTGGCACTTCAGCCGGGGGTTAATTTTTCAGAATTGGCCAAGCAATATACCAATGATGAGGCCGGAATAAATACCGGTGGAGATATTGGCTATGTCAATAAAGGTGAACTGCCTGAGAATATTGAAAAGGAATTGTTTTCTTGGTCAAGCAAGACTGCTTATAATAAGGTGGTAAAAAATGGATCTGGCTATCACATTTTTTATGTTGAAAATCATGTTGGCGACGGCCAGTCGGCTACGAGTACAATAAAGCTGAGGGAAATTTTTATAAAAATTGACGTAAACAAATATATTCAAGAATTGATCTCCTCTTCAAAGATTAAAAGATTTATTAAGTAAGACAATGGAGCCGACCGTGGGAATCGAACCCACAACCTACGGTTTACGATACCGTTGCTCTACCAT
>JBAYJM010000040.1:0-2661 GCA_041665065.1 Candidatus Buchananbacteria bacterium | reverse complement strand
TTGTTTTAATTTATGTTTATGGAATCAAAAAGTAAAAAAATTGTTATCTATGTAAGTACTATTCTTGCTGGAATATTGCTAATCTATTTAATTTTTTTCGCCATTTCTGTCATACCAGCTATAATATTAGCTCCCTTCATCGTTTATGAATCAATAAAAGAGGGCAACTGGGGAGAAATACCGCTCTATTATAAACTAATTATTATCTGCGGCGGCTTAATACTTGTAAGTATTATTCTAAAAATGCTTGGATTATTTGAGTGGATTGAGAATAAATTAAAATAATTTTCTTTAGTTTATGACCTTATGAAAAAAATAATGAAAGCTATCAAATGGTACATCAAAGAGGCGTTTAAACCAGAGTATAATCATTATAAGGCAGGTAATTTATGGAGTATGATATTTATTCCAATAGCCATTATAATATGGGTTTGGATATTGATTGAAAAATATTTTTAAACATCGTCTAATACGGCATATCTGTCTCCGCTTTTAAAAATTAAGACAATTTTATGAACAAAAAAACAATCGTTGTCGTATTAACATTACTACTTCTTATTTTGGTGGGCATTTTTTATTGGTTCGAGTGGAGACCATCTCAAATTAGAAAAAATTGCTATGCTTCAGCAATCAAAAATCCATTTAAAAATCCTAATGCCACTGAGTCAGAAAGAAGAAGTGAATTAAATTTTATCTATCAAAATTGTTTAAAGATAAAGGGCTTAGAAAAATAGAAAGTGTCTTAATTTTTAGCTCCACCCAAATTTCGCCTCCATTTTATAAATAATAAGGAAGTCGGCGAAACTTCAGATATGCCGAAATGTTAGCCGACATAATAAAAATCTTTGCTACTTTAATCAATAAAATCCTATGGGAGAATTAATAAAACTTAATTTCGGAAAAAGAAGGAAAGAGGAAGAGAAAAGAGATGAACCAGAAACTCCAAAAATAGAAATAGAAGCAATAAAAGAGTTGCCGACAAAGGAAAAAGAAGCTGCTCCGGAAGATATTGAAGCGTCGTTTGAAGTGGCGGGCGTAGGTCCATTGTTTTTATCACCCGCGGCTTATTCTAAAATCATAAACTTCAAAGTTTCAGCCTCAACGCTAAAAGTACAGCGCGAAATCGTGAGTAAATTCTCCAATGACGAATTGAGAGGTTGGATAGAGAACTCCGTTGAATCTGATTGGACAAAGAAACCGGCTTTTTTCAGAGCCATAGTGGATGAACTGCGGGGGAGAGACTTCACTGGCAAATAAATTCCTAAAACTTTATGAACAAAGAAAAACTATTCAACTCCGTCACCCAATTCGCCCTGCCAGTTTTAACTATCGGCTCTCAGGTCGTAATCTCCTTGAAATATCCGCAGTTTGGACTGATTCTGGTTTTGCTGGCCCAGCCCTTTTGGCTGTATTCCTCCTGGAAATCCTACAAACAAGCCGGCCAAGCGGGAATTTTGATTAATACTATCGTTTTCACTCTCGTGACGACTTTCGGTATTATTAATTATTGGTTTTTGTAGATTTATGAAAAATATGCGCAAGAAAGAACCAACACCGGAAATGAAAAAAGAAATATTCAGAGAAATCGGGCTGGAAGTCAAAGAACCGGACGGGATCCACGGCTATGAAATAATTTTTGATGAAAACAACATCGGATTAGTCACTGCTTACAATGTTGCTGTTAGTGAAATCTGCAATAGCAAAAACAACCTCGGCATGTTCCATCAAACCGGAAGGAGCAATGAACCGGGATATCATGCCTGGGAAGTCTTGGGATCCAAAACTGATACCCAAAAGCTAAAAGACCTATTCCCTTTGATCCATCGGCAAGCGCAAAAAACCTATGCCTATCTTGTTGCTAATGGTCTTTTTTATTCTTGACAAAAAAACAACTTAGCTCTAAGATACAAATATTCTTTAACAACAAATCAAAGGAGGATCCATATGCCACAATTCAAATGTGATGCTTGCGGCCATGTCTACGATGACCAGCATAATTTTGCCGGTTGTCCTGTTTGCCTGGGACTGGGCAAACCAGATGAAAAGTGCACCTGCGTAAAATGGCGCACCGCTTTTGCGGGAAAATACCTTAACGCGTTCCAAAAGAAAGACCTTAAATGCCCTATCCATGGAAAAACTGTACGGAAAAAAGCTTCTTAAATAATCCGGGCCGACCAAACCGTCGGCCCTTTTTTATTACAAACTAAAAACCGCCCGTTAGGGTGGTTTTTAGCGTGGAGCCAAGGGGTATCGAACCCCTCTATCCGAGTGTCAAGCGCGGATTCCTCACCATGAGGTAGCCCCTTAGACTCCACGAACAAAATTATAACATTTATATACAAAAAATAAAAAAAGAAAGACCGAGAAATTAATCTCGGACTTTCGGGGTCACGATAGAATCCGCACTTGACATTATCAGTATAGCAAATCTACATTCTTTGTCAATATCTATTATCCACAGTCAGAAAAATAACGGCCTAACTAATGAATTACCTTAATCTGCAGGCGTGATTGACAAAAAATAAAAAACCTTTATAATTAGAATATTGTATTAACCAATACAAATATTATTCGCATTTTATTCGAATATATTTGCATAATTATTCGCATACTTCTTATGAAAATAGACAAGAAAAATCTCCCCAAGTCGCAAGTTGAATT
>JBAYJM010000039.1:0-2772 GCA_041665065.1 Candidatus Buchananbacteria bacterium | reverse complement strand
TTCCCGCCGACATTAAGTTCAAGTGGAACAATATCTCCTGGAAAAATATGGCAGGAATGTGTGACCGTTTGATTCATAATTACATGGGAGTCAACTATTCCATCGTTTGGGTTGTTGTAAAAAATATTATTCCAGAAATTAGGACTGAAATTCAGAAAATAATTGGGCAAAACAGTGAAAAATCTTAATTGCTTTTGGATTCAGCGATGTGTAGTGGTAATGACGTAATCTGACTTAATAAACTTTCAGTTGGTTTAAATTTAAACGAACTCCCCTGCCTATTTTTTCAGCGCAAAACCCCGAAAATCCCCCAAATCCTGGCGTCTTCCTAGCCTAAAACAAAAAACACCTACAAGTCGATCTTGTAAGTGTTTGATTGTGAGGGTGGGGCCAGCAGGCAATGTTCTCAATCCTTTTTGAAAAAAGTGTTCAACTTATCGGGGTTTAAGACACCTGGTTTTATTGACTGATGAAGCAACCGTAATATTTTTTACTCTGATTGAGAATCCGGTGGAATAATCTTTTACACCGTTGGGGAAATATTGTAACTTTATGGAAAATAGTACTCAGCCCTCGTTCGCTTTATAGACAGTTCAGATATAAGTGGCAAGATTTGTTTCGTTTATATATGAGTCGGCTATGCATAAAAACCTCACAACTTAATTCATACTATTATTTTATTTTGAACCTATGCACAAGCCGCTAATGCCTTTTTTTTCTTTGCTCATCTTCTAAAATTAAACGGAATGCTAAAAAAGACAATGCTTCTTTTCCTCTTTTTCGGAATTTGTAGCTTTTGTGTTATATATTTTGCTAAAATTGACCAAAGCCTTAAAATTATTTTGAGCATTTCGGTTTCAAGTGCTATTTTTTACTTAGGTATTGCCTTTCTGATCATTCAGACAAAAATCTTGCAGCTTAAGAAATTTAAAGCTGTTTTTCTCATTTTTTCCTTAATCCTGCTGGCAGTATGCATTTTGTCTGGCTACAAAAAATGGCCGGGCACCGGCACAGAAGGATTATTAGCTGTATTTTGCTACTGTTTTGCCTATGCTCCGCTGGAATTATATTATAAAAATGCCAAATGGCGTCCTTATTCGAACAATACTTGGGAAATGCTTTTACTAAGCACGTTAGACTTTGTAGGGTTTAATCTGATAATCTTAGGTATACTCACAAAAATTTTGCATTGGCCAGGACAGTTATATCTAATTTACCCTGGCTCGGTAATATTACTTGCTGGTCTTTTTTTATGGAATGCAAGATTTAAACAGGAGGTTATACGACGTAAAAACTCAGAGGATAAGATCAAAATGCAATACCAGGAGATTGAAAACGAAAAGCAAAAATCTGATAAACTATTGCTTAATATATTACCAGCAGAAGTAGCGGAAGAACTCAAAGCCAAAGGCCGCGCCGATGCTAAACTGTTTGATGAGGTCACGGTGCTGTTTACGGATTTTAAGGATTTTACAAAACTATCTAAGGAAATGACTGCAAAAGAACTATTGGAAGAGATCAATACCTGCTATATGGCTTTTGATAATATTATCGAAAATCATGGTATAGAGAAGATAAAAACTATTGGTGACAGTTATATGTGTACAGGTGGTTTGCCGGTGGTCAATAATACCCATGCTGTTGATGTGGTAAGCGCTGGATTGGAGATAAATAAATTCATTATGAACCGCTTAGTGGAAAGAGCTTCCTCTGGCAAAGTATCTTTTCAAATAAGGATTGGTATCCATACCGGTCCTGTGGTGGCAGGTATTGTGGGCATTAAGAAATTTGCGTACGATATATGGGGAGATACTGTAAATACTGCTTCACGAATGGAAAGCAGCAGTGAAGCTGGAAAAATTAACATAAGTGGGACTACCTACGAATTGGTTAAGGACAAATTCGCCTGCATTCATCGCGGGAAAATTCAAGCCAAAGGAGAGGGAGAACTTGATATGTATTTTGTGGAAGGAAGAATCTGAGATAAGCTCATCTGATTATCAAGTAGAATGCAAGCTTCCTATTAAGTTGGCCATTTAAACCCAGCTCCTGCGCGATTGCATCGCGTGGATGAATGAAGATTAATTCATATTTTGATCAATCTACTGTTTTTTCATAGCTGCGCTGCAGATTTTGTCGAGGAGAAAGGTATATTGGACGATGTCATCGTAATTTGGCAAGGCTGAATGCCACGCGATGCAATCGCGCGGGAGCAGGGGAGTTCAAAAGTAACCAAGAAACCTCTAGTTCTTCAATTGCGACAGGTCATCAATAACCAGAACACCTGTGCTTTTTAAGCGTTCGTGGGACTGATGCCCATTTGAAACCAAGATACAGGAGCAACCAAGTTCCGATGCTACCTCAAAATCGTGAATAGTATCTCCGATCAGCAAAAGTTCCTTAGGATCAAGATTTAGGTCTCTTATCAACAGACCTCCTATATCCAGTTTTGAGTAAGCGTAATGGTCATCAAGGCCCGATACCATTTCAAAAAAATGACTAATCTGAAAATATTCGAGACAATGATCCAGCGTTTCTTGCTTCATTGCCGATAATATGCATTGGCGAATTCCGCAATTCTTGAAATAGTTCAATACTTCAATCGCATTTTCATGAAGGGAACAATTCCGGACCATATGATTGTATCGTTCAATAAACTCCAGGGCAGGAATTTCAAATGGTTCTTTATCGAAATCAAATCCAATTGTTTGATAGTAATCTATTACGGGGAATGTGAATACATTTTTATATTGACCAATTGACAAAACGGGT
>JBAYJM010000038.1:0-2786 GCA_041665065.1 Candidatus Buchananbacteria bacterium | reverse complement strand
TTCTTTTGGTTAAAATAGAGGAGTGGGCAAAAGACGATTAAGGGTCATTGAATAGTTTGGCTGATTTTTAAACAAATCAGCCCTTTTTATTTTTATTTTTTCTCAGTGCTTCTTGACACCCCCTAGGGGTGTATGATAATATATAGATATGAAAACGACTGAGCAAAGAATCAATAATATAATCGGGCAATTAGAAGGAGCTAAAAGAATGTTAAATAAAAAAGGGGGAGATTGCTTCGCTTTGATTATTCAGCTGAAGGCAATTAAGTCCGCTACGGCCTCTTTAATGGAAACAATAATTGCCAAAGAATTTGATCATTGTTTGCTCGACAAAAAAGTAAATAATAAAGAAAAAATTACAAAATTTTTTAATGAAATAATAAAAAAATAAAAAATAAATTTATGGCAAAAGCGCAAGAAGTAACAAAAAATAATTTTACCGCCGAAGTTCTAAATAGTGATTTGCCGGTTTTGGTTGATTTTTGGGCGACCTGGTGCATGCCCTGCCAAATGATGGCGCCAGTTTTAGACGAGCTAGCTGGAGAAATGGCGGGCAAGCTTAAGGTTGTAAAAGTTAATACTGAAGACGGACCAAATCAGGATCTCGCCATGGAATACCAAATTCAAAGTATTCCTAATATGAAATTATTTAAAGGGGGAAAGATTATCGGTGAGTTTATTGGTTTAAGAAATAAAGAAACTCTTAAGGGGGAGATTGAAGGGTTAATCAAATAATAATTTTATGAGTATTTTTTCAGACAATCTTAACCGGCTGAAAGAAATTCAGACAATCGAGGGAATCAGTGATGGCGACATGGTGGCCTTGTTAGAACCGGTTCAAATTAAATATGCCGAACTTGATATTCAGGGAAAAAAATATCCGGCTTGGAGAATATTATATAGTCGGGCGATAGGCCCCGGCAAGGGAGGAATTAGATTTCATCCGGACGTTAGCGAAGATGAGGTTAAATCTTTGGCCTTCTGGATGGCTTTAAAAAATTCTTTAGCCGATATTCCTTATGGCGGCGCTAAAGGAGGGGTAAAATTTGACCCGAAGGCGGCCGATAAAAAGGAATTAGAAGAAGTAAGCCGCAAATATATTGATAGTTTTTATGAGGTTCTTGGTCAAGACAAAGATGTCCCGGCTCCGGATGTTTATACTAATGGGCAAATTATGTCCTGGATGCTTGATGAATATGAAAAAAAAGTTGGACATCATGAACCGGGCATGATTACCGGCAAGCCGGTTGAATTGGGGGGTATCGCTTTGCGCGGCGACGCGACCGCTCAAGGAGGCTATATTGTAACAAAAGAGTTGGCCGCCAAATTAATCCATAAAAAAGAAATTAAAGTTATTGTTCAAGGGTTTGGTAACGCGGGTTTATTTATGGCCGAGAAATTATATAAAGACGGCTATAAAATAATCGCGGTTTCCGATAGTAAGGGCGGTATTTATAATGAAGCTGGTTTAAATATTTTAGAACTCGCACTATTTAAAAACAGTGGCCAGGCAGTCGGCGATTGGAAGGAAGGTAAAAAAATTACGAACGCCGAGCTATTGGAACTATCAACAGATATTTTAGTGCTTGCGGCTTTAGAAAACCAAATTACTAAAGATAATGCTGAAAATATAAAAGCAGAATATATTATAGAACTAGCGAATGGTCCGATTACATATGACGCAGATAATATTTTAGCGAAGAATAAAAAGCTTGTCGTGCCTGATATTCTTGCTAACTCTGGTGGCGTTATTGTTAGTTATTTTGAATGGGCGCAAAACCGTACCGGGCAAATACTCGACGAAGAATACCTTCGCGGTTTATTAGAAAAAAAGATGAGAGTTAATTATGCGCACGTTTATGATAAGTATGACGAAAAAGGCGGGACAATCACTCTCCGCCAAGCGGCTTATATAATTGCCATAAAAAGAATTCTCTCTGCAGAAAAGTATCGGGGAAGAATCTAAAAAATTAATATTGATAAATAAAAATAAAAAAGGCCGGGGTTGAAACCGGCCTTTTGGGTTTTATGAACGAGCGTGTCGTTACATTTTTTTGCCAACCTCCGCCTTGGCTTTGCGGGGTTGTAAAGAACAGGTTGAGACAATGAAGATGCTCGCCGTTTTGAGTTCTCTTTGCAGGAACTCATATAGGCTATCCCGGGAGGCGGGCGGTTCGAGAAGCATTTCCAGCGCTTTGATGGCGCAGTACTGCTGGTATAGAATGAGATGCCTCTCTCCGGCTTGCTCCATTTTTTCCCAAACATCACTTCTGATGTTAAAGGTAAGATTGCCGTTGCTACTCTCGAACTCCCAGTGATTCCCATTACCGGGGAGCTCTTCGTAAATAAATTGGATTCCAGTGCTGTGGCCCCGGACCAATTTACGGTGAGTGCCTTTAGGACCAGCAACACCGTAAGGGGTGTGCCCGGGGTGGCTTTTGCCGTTGGTTTTCTCAAGCCCTGAAGTGTTGGGTTCGCGTTCAGATACACCAGGCGAATTTTGCGTTACAGCGACTACTTTGAAAGATTGCTCTTTCTTTTTGTCGGTAAAACCTTCATGCCCAATGCCGATACTACCTACTTTGAAAGACTTAATCACTTCCAGGAGATGCGGCATGTCTTGCCTAATCTGCTCTTCCAAATGGCTCATAGCTACCGAACCCACGGCCTGGAGCCAGAGGTCCTTTTGCCCATCCTTCAGAGCGATGATGTGGCGGCTACCATAATTTTTTGCCCAGGCATCAAGATGCATACAGAAGGTCATCAGATTTTCATCCTCATGAAAC
>JBAYJM010000037.1:0-2814 GCA_041665065.1 Candidatus Buchananbacteria bacterium | reverse complement strand
TTGCCGAATTTTTTTATAAAAAATTTTTGATTGACGATATTAGCACAAATATCAAGAGCAATTGTTAAGCTCACGGGTTGTTTTTCGCAAGAATTTAAATCGTCAGTTATCTTGAGCCCCGCTTCACGAGAAAGTTTAATCGCGGCCTTCATTTCTTCTATTTTTTGGGAGCGCACAATCTCATTGCGCTCTTTTATTATCTCCGCCGCCAAGCCTATATTAAAATCATATGCCAAAATATGTATCTCGTTATCATTGTATTTTGCAGTAAGCTCGGTAGCCGGAATAACTATAATTCCCGAGCCTTCAAGTGCCACTAGCAGTTCTTGAATGCCGGCTACACTATTGTGATCAGCTAAAGCGCAGTATCTTAGCTTATTCTTTTTAACAATCAAGGCTATTTCTGGCACTGATAATTTGCCATCGGAATGGGTGGAGTGTAGATGTAGATCAAATCCAGACATAAAGTTAATTTTTTTATGATAAATATTTTTTAAGCATTACGAGTTCCTTGTCCAAATTATTTTTAACACGGGTATAGAATTGGTTTTCATTTGCAGACGATGTTTCTTGCGGTTCATCCTTTAATACACGCAATCTCCACAAGATTGAATTAGCCAGGACCAATGGTTCAAAAATTTCTAACCGATCTCGGAAATAGCTATCTTTTTTAGAAATCCCCTTTTCATATTTAGTAATAAAGTATTTTTTTTGTTCCTCGTTAAAATTTAATTTTAAAAACAATTTAGCAATGTCCATAGCGTTGTCCCCCGCAGAAGCCTGCTCCCAGTCGATAATAACAATTCTGTTGTCCGCTGATCGCAAAATATTATTACTATTTAAATCAAAATGTATAAGAGTAAAATTATTATCCTGAAAAGCTTCTGCTTTTTTCTTAGCTTCGCTTTCCGTCTCGTTAATAACCATTTTGATGGATGATGTGATTTCCGACTGTTTTGTCACTGAAGAACAAGCAACACGCAATCTATCAAGCTCGCTATTAAGATAGTCCAGTTTAGTACCTTTTTTCCTTTTTGTTAACGGCTTGCCGTAGGCATTAAGCTTTATGGAATGAATTTTAGTCAAAGTTTCTGCCAATTGATTTATAGTAATTCTATCAAAATTTTCTATATGCTTTCCTTCAATTTTTTCCTCAAAAAGAATAGTGGCTGACTTTAAGAATCCCTTTGATTGAGGAATCTCTCTTGATTTTCTCATTCTTAATAAACGCAGGACAACATTTTCATGATCTGCCCTTTCCGAATCTTGTCTGGGATTTTTCCAAACTTTTGCGATATTTTTTTGATCTTTACTGGGCAATTCAAAAATTAAAGCATAACTACCTTCTGCAAAAGATGGCCCAGAAATCAATTTTTGTAAATCTTCAGACGTTAAACCAAGATTATTAATAGTTTTTAATTCATTCTCGCTAAATTCTAATTGATCAATTGGTTTTCTGTTTTCAGAGAATTTATAGCGTTCATTCATATAAATAAATTTTTAGGACAAAAATTTTGTTAAAGGATATTCTTAAAGTAATAAAAAATAAAATTTATTTTTTAAAGAGTGAAGAAATTTTGCGGAGTACATTTCTATGCGAAAACATGTCTCTTTTCCTACCTAAAGTATAGCAAATTTAGCGCTTTAGGCAAAGTAATTTTTTTGTTGTCCATTGACATTTTTATAATTTGGGAGTATGTTTAAAGTCGTAACGACAAAGCAGTTTATTCCAAAGTCAAAGGTACCTTAAAACACAGAAAAGGAGGATATTATGAAGCCGAGAACTTACGGATGCAAAGAAGCCAGGGCTGATGTTGATTTTTTCTTCAAACGGGTTAAAAAAAGCCCAAAAAAGGAGGAGGCTCTCAATCGAGCGATTGAACATATGACCAAGGGAACCACGCGGGAACGCCATAATGTGTCCTGCCGGAAATGTTGGGATTACAAAGAGGGGATGAAAAAAGACCATTGCGGTGGATAATATTACCGCAGACATTTTTATCGTCAACCGCTATTCATTAATGGATAGCGGTTTTCTTTTCCAAAAAATTTCAAAAGGATTAAAATTTAAAACAAAAAAAGAAGAAGGCGTGGTTCACGCCTTCTAAAATAATTTTGTTCCTTAGCTCTCCAGCTCTAGCTGTGGTCCATGATACTGGACCTGGGCTTCAAGGAATGGTTGGTCGAGATTCGACCATCCAAGCGGCGTAGGTTCCTTTTGGAACTCCTGCGGTCCCAGTCGCCTCTCTATCCTGTGCCGGAAGCAATAATCCTCCAAGTTTCTTTCCGCCAGAATAGTCTTGCACCCTTCCATCTTACACTTCCTTTTCTCTGCCATTTTTTCCTCCTTTGAGATAGTTTCGCCTGCTTGTTTTTGTTAAATATATTATAGTACATTATATAAATTTGTCAATAGTTGATGGCCCACGGATTGAACGGATTTAACAGATTGGCACGGATCAGTTTGAATCAGTTTTATCCGTCCAATCCGTGTTCTATCTTTTATGATTTGGCTTTTCGCTTCATTACTGCTAAACTAAAAACATATGAAATACTTTTTCATTCTGGGTAAGACGCCCGTGCTATCCATAGCTGAGATTACTAGCCTCTTCGCGCGCGATCAGGTGGAGTTTGAATTGGTGGAATGTTCGGCCGAGGTTTTGATTGTGGAGACGAAAAAGGAATTGGATGCTGATTATTTGATGGCGCAGTTGGGCGGGACAGTTAAGCTCGGGATTGTGCACGCGAATAAATATGCGAATACAAACGAATTAAATGCGAATACTATTGTAGGCGAGTTTCTGGGGGACGCGG
>JBAYJM010000036.1:0-3111 GCA_041665065.1 Candidatus Buchananbacteria bacterium | reverse complement strand
TTCAAATATCTTTTTGCACACGTTAATATTATAAACGTTGTCTTCTGCCATTCTGTCCAAAACACGCAATATCTCATAACCGGTTTGCGACAGGGGATTGTCCGTATGATAATATGTGTCTTTGTCTGTGGGTGGCTGATTCACTCCGTCATAATCTATAAACATGCTTCTAATGTAATCCCCGTAATAACTTAAAGATATGCTTTGGCTGGGTTCTGTGTTTTTTGTGTATAAATATCCTTTCTCCCTGCAATACAACGCCGCGCCTGGGCCGCACATAATTTTATCGATTCGATGATTTCTGTAAATTGACACTTCAACATTTCCCCTGACAATTAAAAGGAGACGGGGAATATTATGTATTGTGATGTTCTTTGGAGCTTGCGCTGAAAGCAGGGTTTCGGATATATTGATTTCCTTTGCCTCCTCAAGATAATTAATAATTTTTCTTTTATTGTCACCCATAAGGCGTCAACTCTTCCTGATTATTCCGCGACCTTGCCACTCTTATCAGTATAGAACACAATAGTATAATTTAAAACAGGATTTTACTATTGCTATTCAAATAATTTTATATTACAATATAATCATTCAGAAACTTGGTTGGAATGATGAGTAGTTTATGTCAACGAATTTTTCAAAAAAATTGAAGGAGGGTTCAAAGAAGATGATGAAACATGAACAACAAACCAGTCGGCTCGAAAAAAGTTCAAATTGCCTCGGGGGTAACAACTTTTCGAGACTAAATCTTTACTTGAGATTTTTTTTAAAAAAATTTATTCAGATTGTCTTATTATTAACTTCCATCTCAGTTTTTGCCGGAGAACGTACGCTAAAAATCGGCATAGAAAATACTACGCCGATTTTAATTAAGTCTTTTGAAACTGCCAATGATTTAAAAGATATAACTACCATGGGCGCGACTATTGAACTTGATAAATTTGCTGGTCGTAATGTTCTGAAAATGGTCATTGAAAAGAGTCCGAACTCATGGCCTGGCGTATTTTTCAATGCCGGGGATGGTTTTTCTGCTGATTGGACAAAATATGACGGAATCTCATTTTCCCTGGCATCCAATTCAACTAAGTCATTGGCAATTACGATTCAAGCCGACACTGTCCATGGCGAACGGCGTTTTGTCTATCTTCTACCCGTAACTCCTGAGTTGCGCCAGGTTGTGCTACTTTTTAAGCCGAATAAGTCACTTGAATCGGATGCTTACAATTTACTTAAAGGCATTTCCGGCATTGAATATGAACCCATTGTTTATGATGCTGTTCCCAATGCCACCAAAATCCATAGAATGTGGTTTTATATGAGCAAGCCGGAGCAGGATACAACTATCTATCTGGCAAATATGCAATTTATCCAAAAGCTGAATTTCAAAGTTCCTGTCGCAGGCTTGGTTGACGCTTTTGGTCAATGTTCGGTCATTGACTGGCCCAACAAAATAAAATCTGAAACAGAGTTGAAGTCTAAAAATATTGCTTATGATCAAGAATTGGAAAAATCTTTTGCCAAATTTCAAAATGAGCGTGACTCATACGGCGGAATTCTTAACAGTAATCTTAAATTAAATTCCAGCGGTTTTTTTAAATTAAATAAAATCAATCAAGAATGGATTTTTGTAACTCCTGATGGTAATCCATTTTATATGATGGCAATGTGCAATGTCGGTCCGGTTACCTCGCCAACTATGTTAGCAGGTCGCGAGAAATTATTTAGCGAAATACCGGCAGGCGAAAAATTTAAGGATATATATCAAAAGGATTACTATGGTCAAGGAAGAATCTGTTTTGAGGTGGCAAATTTAATCCGTTGCTATGACAGCAAGTGGTATACAAAAGGGTGTGAGCGCGCCTACAAAGAAGTACGTACGTGGGGGTTCAATTCCATTCATAACTGGTTCAAACCCGAAGAAATGTTCAATTTAGGCTTTAAGATTCCTTATGCTGTATCTCTTCGCCAGGACAGAAAAGCTAATATGATGACCGACGGGATTCGTCATGGAATGCCTGATGTGTTTGCCCCAGATTATGCCTCAATAGTTGAAAATACCATCAGAGACACTTTATTAAAATTACAGGCAGACCCTTACCTGATGGGATATTTCATTGAAGGCGAAAGAGATTGGAGCGGGCTGCTTAAAATGCTGCCCAGCTTGTCCAATGCTACTTATACTAAAAAAGAGTTAGTAAAATTTCTCCAAAATCGCTACCACAACCAACTTGAAGAAATGACCAAAAGCTGGGGCGCTAAAGTAGATTCATTTGAAAATCCAGTTCCAGCAGGAAAAAATACGCCAACCATGCAAAAAGATATTGATGATTTTTTTGAAATCTATGCCAACCGTTATTTTGAGACAGTTACCACCATCATTCACAAATATGATCCCAATCATCTAATCTTTGGAGAAAGGGCTCACTCCACATCATATATTGATGGCTTCATACGGGCTTCCAGCCGTTACTGTGACGCAATTTCTTACAATGTTTACCAAGAAGAAATATCCGCCAAACTTTTCGATCATGTTTATAAACTTGCGGCAAAGCCTGTAATCATTGGTGAATTTGGGTTCCGTGGTAATGATCGGGGAATGGCTGGAACACAGGTATTTGTTTTTAATCAGAAAGAACGTGGCAGTAATTATACTAATTATGTTAAAAAACTACTGGACACAACATATATTGTTGGTTTTATGTGGTTCTGTTATCGAGATCAAGCATTTAGCGGAGTTCCATTTGGTGAGGCATTCAACTATGGGTTTATTTCATCAAGCAATTTGCCATATGATGAATTAGTAGCCTCTGCAAAAGCAATGAATCAGGAGGTTTATAAAATAAAACTAGATAAAATCAATCAAAATCAAAAGGGGAAATGAAAAAGTCAAGGAGTTGTAAAACTCGTATAGTATTTTTTACACCCATGGAACGTGTGTCCAGGTAAGGGAATTGAAAGCGGTGCAAGTTGCAGTATAAAGGCGTAACGCTGAAAGCTGGAGCGAAGTTTCACGGAAAGTCGGAGACGCCCAAAGTGGTGAGGATGAACCGTCAACAAAAACGGTTCGGAGCGAAGGAGCGTTAGCCTGTCGGGGTATGGCATATGATGAGA
>JBAYJM010000035.1:0-3621 GCA_041665065.1 Candidatus Buchananbacteria bacterium | reverse complement strand
TAATAATTTCTGCTTTTTCTTTTTTCAATTCCCTCATTTATTGCCTTTCCAACATCAATACCCATAACTTCTGCTAACAATAGAGTGGTAATTATAACATCAGCGCATTCATCGGCTAATTTTTCGACATTATTATCAATTAATTTTTCTTTTCTCTGGATGTTAATGCTTTTTAAAACTTCGCTTGATAATTCACCAGTTTCCTCAGCTAACTTGCACATTCTTTGCATGACCAAAGTTTTCTTATCACGCTCGTTATAAAATACTTGCAATCTCTCCTCCTCCCAAGTTATAAAATCCTTAAGTTGCTGATCCATATTATTTTATGATTAATTTTTTAAGTCCTGGCAGTTTTTTGCCTTCTAAAAATTCCAACATCGCCCCCCCACCAGTTGAAATAAAATCGAATTTATTTTCCATTTTCATTTTTCTAATCATCTGCACCGTTTCTCCCCCGCCGATAATCGTTTGCGCCTTTGATTTTGCTAATAATCTTATCAAAGATATGGTACCTTTGGCAAAAAATGGCGTTTCAATCAATCCCATCGGCCCGTTCCAGACAATTGTCTTGGCAGAAGAAATTATTTTTTCATATAACTTAATGGTATCTGGGCCAATATCCAAAATTACTTCATCTTTTTTAACATCAGCAATTGCATCCAGCCTCCCCTTTAAGCTTTTATAACTTTTCGCCAAATAACCGTCAAGCGGAACAACAATTTTATTATCAGTCAATTTTAGCTTTTTAACATCATCAAACATCTCCGGCTCAACTAAAGACTTTCCCACCGATATTCCTTTTGCCTGTAAAACGGTATTTGCCAAAGCACCGCCAAGAATAATTTTGTTTGCTATAGACAGAAAATTCTTAATCAAACCTATCTTTGTAGAAATCTTTGCCCCACCGATTATTACCACTAATGGCTTGTTTGGATTTTTGAGGGCTTTTGATAAATTTAAAATTTCACTTTCCAATAAGAAACCGGCATAACTTGGCAAATAATCTTGTATTGTGGACACCGAAGCATGCTCCCTATGATCATCAGCAAAAGCTTCATTTACATAAATATCTCCCAAACTTGCCAATTCTTTAGCAAAAATTTTATCTGCTTTATTTTCTCTTTTATCAAAACGAACGTTTTCCAAAATTAGAATATCGCCATTTTCCATCTTGCTAATATGTTTTTTTATGTCTGTGCTATAAATTTCATCGCTTTTATAAATATCCTTTTTAAGCAACTGCGACAATCTAATTGCCACAGGATCAAGCCTTAACTTATCCACAACCTTGCCATCCGGCCTGCCCATATGCGCCATAATGATAATTTTTGCGCCTTCTTTTATTAAAAATTTAATCGTTGGCAATGATTTTACAATCCTATAATCCTCGCTTTCTCCAACCTTTAAATCCTTGGTCAAGGGTACATTAAAGTCAACCCTAAGCAAAACTTTTTTGCCCCTGAGATTTTTTACTTGCCTGATTGATTTTATCTTCATATTGTGTTTTATTTTTGATAAATGTAGGCTTTATAATTATCTTTTAAAATAATTTCTTTTATCGGTGTCCAATTAGGCATATGAGAGCCAACGCAAACAAACTTAGCACCAGGCCTCAATTCACATTTCAATTTAGACTCCAACGGTGCTATTGCCCTCGGAATTAAATAAATGTATAAAATATCCGGAACCGATAAATCTGCTTTTAAAAAATTCTCCAACCTTAAGCTAATTTTTCCTTTATCTTTCAAAAAGGTATTTAAAATCGCCGAGGCGTATGCAATAGGAGCAATTTCAAACCCGACACACTTCTTGGGGTTAAATTTCAATGCTTCAAGCAGAAAGTCTCCATTGCCGCATCCCAAATCGTAAACAACGCTTTCTGATGAGATTCCCAACTCAGGCGTTATTTTTTTTATATAACTTAATGGCGTGTTTACATAAGGCACCCTGATGAATACCAGGGAAATAATTGAAATAATCAAATATGCCATAACCAAAAATACAGCAGAAAAAATAAAGCCAGCAATTATTTCAATTATTACAATCAGCATATTTATTCTCCCTCTATTTCCTTAAGATTCCAACTATCGCTTTGAACTTTAATAATTTCTACTTTCAAATTTTCGGCATGTCCGCCTTCAGCCAACATTTTAATATTAAAATCTAAATTTTCCGCCAAAACTTCTTCTCCATGCTCAACTATTGCGCCAAGCTCAATTACGGCCTTGGTTATCTTTTTTAAATTGTTCTGCTGGGCATAATCCATAATAGTTTTATAAATAATGTCCGCTAAGTGAAAATCATGCATATTTTTAATTTAAATTAATGTGTTGCACAACTGATACAAGGATCATATGCCCTAATCAAAGCTCTAATCTTTTTGGCTCTTTTATCAGCCGGCATATCCATAACTCTTGGTAAATATACCATAATATCTTCTTCTAAATTTTTCAAATACGAAACTGTTGGCGTGATAATTTGGCAAGATTTGATATAACCGTCTTTGTCTATGACATAATGATGGTAAAGTGTTCCTCTTGGAGCTTCTACAGCATCTGATCCAGATACCTCTTTGCCCAAAGGATTTGCCCCAGCAATAATTTTTAATTTTTCTGATGCGCTCTGCTCTGGCTTTAAATTTTTAATAATATCGGTCAATAATTTCTTGCTTTCTTCCAGATAATGAACAATTTCAATGGCCTGAGCGCTGATATTAGCAAATGGATTGTATTGAGGCAACTTCCAATGCAAACCCTTAATTAATCCCTTAGCCAAGGGATTTAACTGCGCGTGATTGTTATTAATTCTGGCAATCGCGCCAACCATAAAAGGCTGATGATCCAACTCTGCTGATTTGGCAGCACGATATGGATCCTCCACTTCTTTTATATTTTTTGTAAATTTATTGGCTTTGATTATTTTTTTTGTTCCATTTTCGTTTAATATTTTTATATCACCAGAATAAGTAGCATATTCATTTTCATTGACCATGCTTATATATTTTGTTGGCCGCTTCAATAGAGGATATTTTACTTTTAAAACAAAGTGCACTAAAACAAAAGCGCTTTTTAAAATATCTTCGTATTGAGAAAGAAGTTTTTGTAACTCTACTTTATCTGTGGTCACTTTAAATCCGCCCACTTCGCAGTTAATGGGGTGGACCGCGCGACCGCCGATTATTTCAATAACCTTTAGCGCCCACTCGCGAACATTGATTGCTGCCTTGGCCTCTTTTGTGTGCTCTTTTACAAAATTCAAGTCATCCTCAATATCAAAAAAATCCGGCAACGACAAAAAAAACAAATGCAAAGCGTGGCTATGGATAATTTGAGCTGATGATAAAATTTTACGAAGTTTAGTGGTCTGCTCGGTCGGTTTTATTTTCAAAGCATTTTCAATGGCCTTAATTGACGATAATTTATGCACCACCGGACAAATCCCGCAAATGCGCGATGTAATAATTGGCGCCTCACTGAAATGCCTGCCGATTAAAATTCCTTCAATAAGCCTAGCGCCTTCAGTTGTCATTAACTTAGCAGACTTAACATCACCTTTTAAAATTTCCGCCACAAAATCAGTGTGGCCTTCCATTTTTCCAATATGATTTATTTGTATTTTCAT
>JBAYJM010000034.1:0-3660 GCA_041665065.1 Candidatus Buchananbacteria bacterium | reverse complement strand
CAAACCCAATTCTTCTTCTGCTTCTTTTAAAATATTTGTTTCATAATCTTCACCCTCTTCAACTGTACCTGCCGCAGCCGGCCCCCATTTGCCTGGATCATGATTTTTGGTAAAGGCCCTTTGTGCTAAAAGTATTTCTCCTTTTAAGTTAGTAATCCACAACCCGGAGACTCGATAAATATCAGAAAAGTCTAATTCGTTTCTTTCTTTATGTCCAATCGCCTCGTCATTTTCATTTACAATAATAATTTTTGCCATAGTTCTATTTCCCTATAAAATTCATAATCAAGTTTATCATCACATCCATTTCCTTGGGGTCGCTTTCTGCTACCAACAGAGTCAGGGTCACCAAACCGTTATCGTTGATTTTTCGCTCGCCTTTTTTGTTGAACAAATAATTTGTTCGGGATAAAAAATGAATAAAAAGGAAGGCACCGATTCGTTTATTGCCATCGACAAACGGATGATCTTTAATAACAAAATACAAAAGGTGCGCCGCCCGATGCTCAATCGAAGGATAAAGGGGTTTCTGATTATATGTTTGGTAAATATTGCCCAGAAGCGCTTCCAGACCGTCTCCCCGCTCTTGGCCGAACAGCTTGGAATCGCCAAGCTTCTTAGCCAGCTTAACACCCATTATCCCAATTGCCTCTTTGGCTTCCTCATAAGTCAAAACAAATTTATCGCGTGATAAAGTTTTGGGAGTAGTTACTTGATGATTATCATATTTTGTCAGCAAAACCCAAGCATCGGCATAATCCGTAATCATCTTCATTAATTTCTTTTCTTGCACATCTGTCAGTGTGCGTCTTTTTTTATTTGCCATGATTTTAAAAATTTTATAATTAATTATTCAATTACATAATCCCAGCCGGGTTGCCACGCTTTTCTTTTTCTCCAATCTTCTACAAAAGCCTGTTCCCATGTTTTATTTTTTAGTAAAACATCCAGTGCTAATTGCGGAGCCTTGTGTGCAACAATTGCAACCGATTTTCCATCATAATCTTTCTTTAAAAATTCTACAAAATCCGCCAATCTCGCTTTTACATCCTCATAACTTTCGCCATTGGGAAATCTTTCCGTAATACATTGCTCTTGCATCGGTTCAACGATCTCAGAAGACTTGGAATTATAATCGCCATAATTACATTCTCTCAATCTACTATCAGAAATTATTGGCACTTCTTTTTCAAAAGTTATATTTGCTGAATCTACAGCTCTCTTTAAATCAGAGCAAAAAACCACATCAAAGTTTTTATCTTTAATTTGATCTTTTAAATCTTTGGATTGTTGAATTCCTAAATCAGAAAGTTCAACATCATACCAGCCCGAAGAAACATTTTTTTCATTGTCCGTGGTTGTGCCGTGGACAAAATAAGTTATTTTTATAGACATATTTTTATTTTATTAACTCTATTTCTTTTTTTATGGCCTCAATATATGTTGGAAAATCCAACCTGTGTGGCGCATCTTTTACAACAACTAGCTTAGCATTTTTTGCCAGCTTCACAGTTTCTTTGCAACGAACCAATAATTGCGGATATTGTTTGCATTCTTTTTCGCCACAAAAAACTACTGATGGAGCTTTTAGTTCTTTTGCTATCTGGATAGCGCTCCTCGATTTAGTATCATCCAATCTTTTCTTGCCTAGCTCTTTTTTAACCCAGGGCTTCATCGCTGAAAAATCTTCTTTAAAATCAGGACTTAAAGAGCAAAGAAAAACTTTTTTCGGTTTTAATTCGCCGGCGCTAATAAACGCAACAACCGCACCGTATGAAAAACCTAAAATATAATTAACATCAGTCTTATTTTCTTTATAAAACTTCTTAAACTCTTCCGCTATTTCTGAATTCCTATGATGAGGCCACCTTACTGAAACACCTTTTGTGTTATATTTTCTATTTTTTAAAAATTTTATAAGCCAATTTATTTGTGGATCATTAGGCGATTGGCCATATCCAGGCAATACAAAAAATGTTGGCTGATTTTTATTTACAATCATATTAATTAAATTTATCTATAATTTTTTGTAATCATTTTCAATTTTACCCGTAAAAGCCAAAATCTGTTCATCAGTCATCAATTCAACTCCCAGCTCATTTGCAACTTCCAAAATCTTTTTCTCAGCCATTTCTTTTTCATCCATACTATTTACCATAATTTCCATCTCCAAATGATAACCCCAGTGATCGCTATATTTCAAAGCAATCTCTACTCCGTTATATAAATAATTATGGCGTTTTTGAAATGACTGGATAATGACTTCAGCCCCAAGATTAGAAAACATGGCGATTGCCTTTTCAATATCCTGCTGATCGATTTTAATTTCTATTTCTTCAAGCGCGCTGTTATGAATTTTGCCGGACTTATAAACTATTTTTGCCGATTGCGCTGACACATTGTTACACACCTTTATCATTTTATCAGAAAAAACAAAAAAACAAACATCCTTGTCATCTTCACCCAAATCCTCTGCCTGTTTTTCCAAAACCAAAAAGAGTTCATTATACTTCTCTTCACTTATTATTGCTCTTTTTTCTATCTCAATTAAATTTAACATAAATTATTTCCAAATTTTACAAATAGTCATTAATCCTTTTTTAAAATGAGTTTCAATATCCATCTCGAATACTTTTTCAACATTGTAGCCAAACTCAGGCGCACGAAGATAAGGATCATTTTCCGGACCTGCTATGTGAACATATGGCATTATTATAATGCCTCCTTTATTTAAATAGCCAGATACTTCTTTAAAAAATCTTTTTATCAATTCCACTCCGCCGAGCATTGAAACCGACACCCTTATATCTACTATTGGCTCAATAGGAAAGGGTGGTTGGTTAAAAATTATTATATCAAACCTTTCATTTATTTTTTCAAACAAATCACCTTGATAGATTTTGGAAATTTCATCTAATCCGTATTTTTTAATATTGATTTTTGTATTCTGTGCAGATTCAATGGCAATGTCTGAAAATACCACCTTGCTTGCTCCGTAAAATGCGCAAACAATACCTTGAATTCCTGAACCGCATCCTAAATCAAGCACTCTTTTGTCTTTATATAATCCATTATTAAAAAACAGCCACTTTGCCAAAAAAAGCGCCGGCATTTTATCCGATCTAAAAACATCTGGCAGAATAGTAAAATTTTTCAAAACTTTTCCGTCAGTTAAAACAATATCCACTTCATATCTGGAGTGCTTATGGTTCTCTAATTGAAAATCAATTTGACTTTGCTGTTCTTGATTTAATGACATAACTAATACTCCCCTCCTTTTAACATTCTTATTAATTTAGATCTTATCATATTTTCCCAAGCAATTAGATTTTCATCTGATAATTCCTTGCCTAACTTTTTAAAATGATCGATTATTTCTAATGTTGCCTCTTTAACCGCTGGCTCAAGAAGTTTTATCTCCATATATTTTTTGTTAAGCCTTGAAAGCATCATGTCAATCTGCTCTTCTGTTAGCTCTGAATTCCTTAATTCATTTATCCAACCTGACATATCTGAGTCAGGTATAGTTGCCTTTTCTATATGTGGGACTCTTTTGATTTCCATAAAGTTTAAATTAAATCTGCCCTTCCCTTTTAATCACCATCTCTTCCTGTGGCGCATCACTTTCCATATTAGCAATAATTTTTCCAACCACATCGT
>JBAYJM010000033.1:0-3879 GCA_041665065.1 Candidatus Buchananbacteria bacterium | reverse complement strand
TTCAGGGATAAATCACGAAATAGAAACTGCAATAAATGACAAAAAAAAGATATATTCTTATATACGTCTAGGGTTGTTTGGTTTCGGTGATAATACTGATAGACCTGAAATCAGGGAGTTTAAGGGATTTCAATGATTGGAAGAATCCGGCAAATCCAACGTCACAATTTAATAAAGAAATGATTGATATTCATGAGTTAGGTCATA
Source organism: Candidatus Buchananbacteria bacterium (assembly GCA_041665065.1). Taxonomy (GTDB): domain Bacteria; phylum Patescibacteriota; class Patescibacteriia; order 2-01-FULL-39-33; family 2-01-FULL-39-33; genus JBAYJM01. The sequence continues at coordinate 3,672 of JBAYJM010000033.1, read as the reverse complement.
TTGGCGGAGCCAGCGATGGAGACGGAGGAGTTATGGGAACCGCTGGAGGCTATAATCCATCAAACAATGACAGATTTACTCCAATATCAATAAACAAGTTAAGAGCAAACACAAAATGGTGACGCCATGAGAAAGATATTCTTCTGTGTCGGAGGCTTAACTGTCGTTTTACTCCTGTTTTCTACTGTATTTGTAATAATGGCATGGCAGGCAAGGGAAAAGGTAAATGTTTCACGTTCAACTTTTCTCTCGACATTATTGCTGTCATCGTATGGGCGACTTCATGAAATTGAAATCAAAGAAAAGGGGAACATGTTTTTACAAAATGCAACAAGCAGAATTGAAGATACCGATGAAGTTCTTTTGCACATGATGAAAAAGCAAACAATTGACGATCAGTTAAGAAATATAAGTGAATTAAAAAACTATACCCTTGGCAGAATAGTCATAACTAAATCTTCAAAAAACGAGATTGAGATCTATCTGTTCGTCGTATTTTCGGCTAATGGTAAATTATCTCCAGAGATTAGAGAATTTATAAAAAACTTTAATGACATATCGCCTGATAGTCAGAAAAACAGATTAATTGAATTATCTAACAAGATGAAAAGCGATGTCGTCCAGGTTTATATGTCTGCAAATATTATCAAGTCAATGTTATGAGTAATGACTATGTCCAATTCACAGTATTGCGAGTATACGCAATTGTAACACGGTAGGAGAAGAAATGAAGTCAAAGCAATATGAGTCATACGGGGTCATACTCCCACCTTTGACAAAGAGAAAGATTATTGAGTCATACGGAGTCATACGGGGTCATACTCCCACCTTTGACAAAGAGAAAGATTATGATATAGTCCTCCGATAAAAAAGGAGGCGCATGAGCAGAGCGTTGAGAATTGAGTATCCGGGCTGTTGTTATCATGTGGGTGAACCGAGGCAATCAGCGATTGAAAGTTTTTGCATCAGACTCGGATTACGCCCTGTTTATTGAGAAGTTGACGATGTTTTCCGAGACTTTCAATGTGAATATATTGAGTTATTGCCTTATGCCGAACCATTTTCACCTTTATGTCCGGACGATTGAACCCAACCTCAGTCGCTTCATGCAGTCTTTCCTGACTTCCTTTTCGATAAAGCTGAATCGCAGGAAAAAGAGTTGCGGCCATATATTTCAGGGGCGATTTAAATCGCATGTTGTTGATGATGAGGCTTACGGAATGGTTCTGTCCAGATATATACATCTCAATCCGATCAGGACATTGTTTTTTCGTGACAAAAATGTGGATGTGAAGAAAAATGCCCTTGTGAATTTCAAATGGTCAAGCTACAGGGCATATGCCGGTTATTCTCCGGTTCCGGGCTGGCTTCATGCGGAGAAAATTCTTGAGAAGTTCAAAGCTGGAGAAACCGGAGAGGGATCTGATAGGGCGACCGCATACCGTGCATATGTTGAGTCAGCCCTTGTGGAGAAAATAGAAAATCCTTTTGACTCCACGACTTCCCAGATTTTCCTTGGAAGTGAAGATTTCGTTTCGACTATCAGAAGAAAATTTGCAATGGACTTGAATATTGTCAGCCATAAAGAGCAGTCCGCTTTGTCGAAGCTGAATAGCAGTTTTGATTTTGCGGAAGTATTAAAAGTTGTTTCAGATTTGACAGGAGTCAAACTGTGTGATTTACTGAAGAGGCGTTCCAGGTTCCAGGCGGAAAGACGACTGTTGGTCTATTGCGCATGTAAGTATTGCAGGAGCAGGATTTCGCTTTCTGAAATAGGCAGGATGATGCAGATGAGTCAAAGTGGCGTGACTCAATCGGAACATAGATTTCAAAAAATGATGCGCTCCGATAGCCATCTCAGACATATTCTGAAAGATTTTGAACAGGCCTTAAAGTCAAAGGTGGGAGTATGACCCCGTGCGGACGACAGGCCTTAAAGTCAAAGGTGGGAGTATGACCCCGTGCGGCAACCCGTGCGGACCTGGTGGTCTGGTATGATGAAAATCCCGAGGCAACAACAAAACGTTTTATTGCGGAAAATAATAAATCAATTTCATTTTCAGGCGGGGATCTAAATCTTGGCATAGGCCATGCCAATGCCGAAACTAAATTGTTTATTGTCACAATCCTTGATCCATCGACGGGGACACCAGTGGTTGTGACAATGGAACTTGTCGGTAAAGTTAATGATTTATATGACTGGCAGACTGAAGGTGCTGATAGTGGCCAAACGTGGCTTGGCATTGATATCTGGGGCTTGGTCATGTGTCAAGAATTCAGACATGCAGTCCTGGTAAAAGCACAAAAAATGGCCTGATATATGTCAATGATTATAAACTGGATGGCAAATGGTCAGCGACAAATTCAGATGAATGGATTCCGTGTGTGGATGTTGATAAATTGGTGGAAAAATTAACCGAATAAAAATAGGTGTTTATAATGAAGAAGATAATCTCATTACTGTTATTTATGGTACTGTCGTATAACTGCGCGTTGGCGAATGATGGAAAATCCGAACAGCATGCCTCATTAGATAAAAAGGCATTTGGGGGGCTGGTAAACAAATTGAATAGAGGAGAGGTAGATTTGAATTCGAATGATATCGCCGTCCTGGAAAATATTGATGCAGTCTATCAGGAAATCTCAAAAAAACCTTCAAAAGAATATTATCTGGAACTTCTGGGAGATATTGCTACGGAAACCGAGAAGTTGCAATTTAAGACCCCGGCAGCATATCTGTTGCGGAGTGAACTTCAATTACTGGCCTCATACATTGTGGCAAAACTTGACGAAAAATATTTTAAGGAAACGGACTGGAAGTTGGTAAAAGAATCATACGATAAAATCACAAGAAATAATCTGGATGAAGTGAAAAAGATTTTTTCAGAGATGGTGGAGTTGCCATACGATCAAATAAAAAGCATAAGTGATTTATATTTCGAGGTCGGAGAAAAATTATTACCACATATTCCGATGCTCCTTCCAAGTCCTGATCAACCTGAAAATGAAAAAACAAAGGGAAAGTGGGAAAAATTATCTACTTACGGACAATTGATGGGATATTTCATGTTAATAAAGACAGAAGAAGAAAAAAAAATATCAGACAAATTAACCGATGAGGAAAAATTTGAAGGGGCGAACTCAATAAATTTGTTTGACTTTTCGCAGGTGATTAAAAAAGGCATGAATTTTATAATTATTCGCCGTGCTTTTTTCACCAAATTTACTATTTGCAGTACTAATTTAATTATTTTTGCCCCCCTTAATTCAGAAAGATTAGTTTTGAATAGGAAAAAGGATGTCAAGAAATTAACGGTTCCAGAGATAAAATGGTTGCTAAATGAACCTGAAAGTTCCATAACAGAAAAAGATTTCTTCATAAGAAATCTTTTAGATTTCGTTGAATCCGAGGAAGTGTATAAAAATAATCTTAGAGGACTTTACACAGAGTTCATTTCGGGGTTTTTAAAATAGAGGTGTAGTGTGGGTGGAACCAGAATCTGGGACAATCCGAACAGAACCGGTGAACCTCTTTTGACGACATACGGTGCCCATGTCATTAAATTCGAAAGTGCGTCGGATGTGCCTGGAACCATCTATGCCGAGGGAACTGAGACGGTAACCGGGGGAATAAAGGTCCTGTATTACCATCCCGACACAGAAGCGCTTGAG
>JBAYJM010000032.1:0-4046 GCA_041665065.1 Candidatus Buchananbacteria bacterium | reverse complement strand
CGACCTTCAGCAAATACCAACCGGTTTCGTCCATTCGCTATCGCTTTCCGGGAGAATATGGATTCCCGAAACAGCTTTTTATGCTCGACAGGTGCTTTCTTGTCAACCGTTATCCCTTGTCAAACGGTAAAGAATTATTGGTTATCAATACCCACAATGAAGCGTTCGATCCGGGGCAGATACGAAAGGCGCAAATGGCCTATCTCAGGGATTTTTTGCTTAATGAATACCATCTGGGGAATTACATTATAACCGGAGGAGACTGGAACCAGACACCCCCAGAATTTAGACCCAACTACGCTATTGATAAAGCAGATACTGCCCAGATGAAAGTCCCCAAAGATTACCTGCCACCTGATTGGAAATGGCTTTACGATAACAGGACCCCTTCTGAAAGAAATGTGATAACGGCCTATCATCCCACAACCACAACCACGAATGTATTTGACTTTTTCCTCGTTTCGCCCAATATTGAGAAGCTATCCGTCGAATGCATGCAGCTTAATTTTGAGCACTCCGACCACAATCCGGTCAAAATTGAAATAAAACTTCAGAAATAAACCGGTAAAGGATCTTGGGATCACCTCGTTTATATCGCTAATTGGAATGATTGGATTTTAAAACCTTATTTTCCAAGCTTTTAACCTTAGTAGAAAAAGATAGTTGATTGAATTTACCTTATTACCTTATTAAAATGCTGCATTTTGAATTAACCACGGATGTTGTATTTATAGTATTAGAAATAAGGTAATAAGGTTTAGGTCATGTGGTTAGTTCGTTTTCTACTAAGGTTGCCTTTAAAAATAAGGTTGCTTTAATCATGACCCAAGATCCTCCTCATATGCAACGAGTGGAACTACCGTTATTGCCAACCTAAAAACAGCTCTTCCTATTCCAACAAAAGGAGTCGATCGCCCATAAAAACATCGGAAAATTTTGATTTCCAATTAACTATTACTTAATTTTGGTTAGTAGCAACCGAACGAAAGTGATCTGGGGAAAAGACCTGATGAAAAAACCTAAAATCGGCATAAGAACCCACCAGTCTATATATCAGATCATTATATATTACCGAGGCTTATATTTATTTGGGAAATAATGAAATGATAAAGTAATTTCTAACGAATATTAAGTCATTATGAAAAATTTCAATTTAAAATCACTTTTAGTTCTGACTTATTTATTCTACGCGCTGTTATCATGCAAAAGCGTAGATGATTCTTTCAATATTGAAAAAGAAAAACAACAGGTTGAAAAAGCTATCAACAATAGCATTGGATGGGCAAAGACCAAAGATCTTAATTTGTTATATAGCGTAATAGCGAATGACACAAATTATTTGGAAATCCACCCTAACAATAAGGTAGTAAAAGGTTTTAAGGAGTTTACAAAAGCTGAAGCATTTTGGATGAATTCAGATTTTAAAGCTATCCGATATGAGATAAAAGATTTAAAAATCAACTTTTCAAAATCAGGCAATGTTGCCTGGTTTTTTGGCATGTTTGATGACATTAATGAATGGAAGGGGCAACCTGCGAGTTGGGAAAATACCAGATGGACTGGTGTATTGGAAAAAAGAAATAGTAATTGGATTATTGTTCAAATGCACTTTTCATTTGCCAGCAAATAGATATGATGGAGGACTCACGATCCCCCTCGTTTGCAACGTGGGGTTAGCCGTCAGTCGTTTGCAACGACAAACAGTACTCAGCGATATCCGCCAAAATCCAGCTAAGGATCAAATTAACCGAAAAGCGAGCCAAAGGAATGATGCATTTGAGATAGCCGAAAACTGAATAGACCAAAAAAACTGCCGGAAAATTTTGATTTCCAGTTAATTATTATTTAGTTTTGTTAAACAGCAACCGGATGCAACTGATCTGGGGAAAAGACCTGACTCAAAAAACTAAAATCGAAATATGAAGCCATCAGTCTATTTTTCAGATTACTACATATTTACAATGCTTGTATTTATTTGAAAAATAACAACACCAAAGGTGAGGTTATACGTTAGCCGCAAGGTGACAAAACTGGTACACCAAGATAAATTGACTAATGATTGATTATTTAAATTAGACCTTTAATAACAGAGAGATTGCTTTAATTTTTTATCTGGTCATTTTTATTATTTGGACTTTGACACAGAAAAGTATTAGAGAATCAATTTTTGAAGTAATTAAGTACCTGTTTGTAAAACAAATCCTTATCTCAATTTTGATTCTTTTGATTTATGTGTCAGTCATTGTTTTTGCATTAACCTTTATAGATCTCTGGAATTCAAAATTAATTAAGGATACGATGTACTGGACTTTTGGTACAGGATTTATTTTAATGATGAATTCAAATAATGCAATAAAAGAAGAAAATTATTTAAGGAAAATTGTAAAGGAAAATATTAGGCTACTTGTGATTGTTGAATTCATAGTGGGGTTATATGTTTTCGGGATTGTCACAGAGTTAATTTTAATGCCAATATTGATTCTTTTATCAATGTTACTGGGATATACCGAAGTAAATGAAGAACATAAACAAGTCAAAAATTTCCTACTGAAAGTATTTGGAATTATTGGTTTCTTTTATTTAATCTATTCTGGCTTAAAGATTTATCAAGATTTTAAAGATTTTGCAACTTATGACAATTTAAGGACATTCCTTTTCCCAATATTAATGACAATTTTGTTTTTGCCATTTGCTTATTTTTATGCTTTATATATGCACTATGAAAGTCTATTTGTTCGATTGAGATTCTCTTTTAAAGACAATAAGGCTTTATGCAGATTCGCAAAATGGAGAATTTTATTATCAGTAAACTTTAGCCTTAAAAAACTAAAACTTATTACTCCTGGATATTTGTTTGGTGGATGTAAAACAAAGGATGACATTAAACAAGAGATAACAGAAAAATTGAATAAATAAAAACACCCAGCGGCTAATAAAGGCCATACGCAATGCGGGTTTCAGAAGGTTAGCCACAGTTTGTCCTGCATCGGGGTTTGTCTCGGGGATACAGGCGCAGCTCCAAAGTGCTGCACTGCCCACAATCCCCCTCATTTGCAACGAGTTGTTAGCGGTCTGTTATTTGCAACGACAAACAGTACTCAGCGATATCCGCCAAAATCCAGCTAAGGATCAAATTAACTGAAAAGCGAGCCAACGGAATGATGCATTTGAGGTGCGAGTTAAAAACTCAAAGCAACAAACCCCTCGTGCAATCGAGGGGGATCAGCGTGTGACAAAGAGCTTTTGGCATCAACTGGTAATTATTTAGTAAATTTGTAAAAACTGAAAGGGTGAGACGAGCATATTCGCCAGATACAAACTCTGAAGAACATTTCAATTGCAAGTTCCATCCGGCTATTAAGAGACAAATTATTTTCAGATGAAGTTAAGAGTATACATTGATACATCCGTTGTTGGTGGATACTTCGATGATGAATTCGAGGATGTAACCAAATTATTCTTTGAGCGAATTTTCAAAAAGGATTTTTTGGTTTATTTCTCCGAGGTTAGCGAGGCAGAAATTAGTTTGGCGCCGGATTTTGTAAAAAATTTAAAATCAAAGATTCCGGCAGATTGCTACAGATTCCTTGATTTAGATAATGAGTCAAAAGAACTTGCAGAGACCTACATCAATGAAAAAATCCTTGGAAAAGCAAGTCTTGACGATGCCTACCATATTGCAATTGCTACGGTTAACAGACTTGATGTGCTTGTGAGTTGGAACTTCAAGCACATCGTAAATTATGATAAGATAAAGCTATTTAACTCAATCAATTTAAGATTGGGCTATCCAATGATTGAAATTCGTTCACCAAAAGAATTTGTGAGCTATGAAAACAATGACTGAAAAAAAGTTCGATGCTGTTCAATATTTCCGTTTAATTAAAGAGAAATTAGCAGCAAGAATGGCTAACATGACCTTCGAGGAACAACGTGAATTCCTGAAACAAGTCAGGGAAGGAAAGATTAAGATAGCATAATTTTCACCCAATCTCCTTCTGGTAAGCCACCACATCCAGCACCCTGCCAAACTTCTCGCCTACATT
>JBAYJM010000031.1:0-4099 GCA_041665065.1 Candidatus Buchananbacteria bacterium | reverse complement strand
ATTCTTTCATCTTTTACGCCCTCGCGAATTTAAGCGAATCTTGAATATTTATTCGTTTGAATTCGTGAGGGCGATACTGCCAAACAATTCTTCAGTCGTGTTGCAAAAAAGTTTAAGCGTAATTGGCATGAGCCAAGATTCGCTTTAATTCGTGTTTCTATGTTTTTTGCCCATCGGCTTTTCTACCGCTGCCCATCGTCCTTCTCATGTTGTGGCGAACAGTGCGGGAATTGGTCTTCGTCCTCTGGCCGCGAGCAGGCAAGCTCTTGGCGTGGCGCAAACCGCGATAGCTATTAATTTCTTTCAAGCGTTTGATATTGGACATAATGTCCCGGCGCAGATCGCCTTCGGTTTTGTAGGTTTTTACGATTTCTTGCAAACGATTAACTTCATCTTCTTTCAAATCCTTGGTCCTGGTGTCAGGACTGACCTTGGCCGCAGCCAAAATTTTCACGGTCATAGCCGGACCAATGCCATAAATATACGGCAAAGCCGCTTCAATTCTCTTGTTCGCTGGTAATGTTACTCCGGCAATTCTAGCCATACTGGTAAAAATATAAAAACTTAAAAATATAAAAATAAATTTATTTACGGTTATATTTTTAGCTTCTTGTATTTTTAGATTTTCAAACTAGCCTTGTCTTTGCTTGTGCTTCGGTGTTTTGCAAATAACAACAACCCGACCACTGCGTCGGATTACTTTGCAATCTTTACAAATTTTTTTGACTGAGGCTCGTACTTTCATATTGTTTATAGAATACACAGATTTTACGGATTGTTGACTGATTATACGGATATTTATAAATTCTTGTGTTTTTATGTTTTTACATCCTATAAGTTATTCTTCCTTTGGTTAAATCATAAGGAGTGATCTGGACTTTTACCTTGTCGCCGGTGAGCAGTCTGATTTTATTCATTCTCATTTTGCCGGACAAATGGCCCAAGATCGTATTGCCGTTCTCCAGTTTAACTCGAAAAGTCCCGGCTGGCAATAGCTCTTCTACCACGCCAATTGCTTCAATAAAATCTTTTGATGATTTTTGGACTTCCTCCCTCGTATTATCCATACTTTTTATTATTTTTTGCGTTAAAAATAAAAATTTTGTAGGACAGGGCCCACAAGAATTTTATCTTTGAATAAAATAATTGACTGGGGACAATTTCTGCCGTATAGGAATATTATATATTATTAGAAAATTTTGTCAAGCAAATATAGGTGTTTATTGGTTAATTATTATTTTTTGGCTAATTTTAGCCAGTTTATCTCCTTTTATCCCCAAAAAACAGCTTATTCAAGAATAGCCTTGATTCTCCTGATTCCGGCTGAGCTGGCCTCTTCTTTGGCTATTTTGAAGTGTCCCAGATCGCCCGTATTGCCAACATGAGGGCCACCGCAGAGCTCAATACTGTAATCTCCGATCTTATAAACCTTGACCACATCACCATACTTCGCCGGATCAAAGGATACTTTGGCGATTTTCAAGGCCTCGGCTTTTGGCATCTCAATTAATTCTACCGGAATCTTTTCCTGAATTTTTTTATTAACCAGATCTTCAACTTGTTTAATCTGCTCCGGCGTAAGCTTTTGCGGAGAATTAAAATCAAACCTCAGGCGTTCAGCCGTGATATTGCTCCCCTTTTGATAAGTCTCGGGTCCGATAATTTCCCGAAGCGCGGCGAGAAGTAGGTGCGTGGCCGTATGATACTTGGTCGTCTGCTCGCCCACGTCAGCGAGGCCGCCTTTGAACATGCCGGCCGAGGCCGTGCGAGAGAGGTCTTGGTGCTTTTTTAATTCATCGTGAAATAATTTTAAAAAATTACCCTCTACGTCCTTGGGGATTATTTTTCCACCATTTTCAATCCTTTTTTTATTTATTTCTTCAAAACTTAATTCAACTGGAAACCCATAAGTTTGGTATAAATCAAATAAAACTTTTGCTTCTAGCTGAAATTCTTTTCTTTCACCTGTATATTTATCAAATAATTTATTTATTTCTTTTAATCCTTTTTCTAAAGTAAGCCTAAATTTTTCTTCTTCAATAATTAATTGTTCGATAATAAATTTTTTATTCTTCAAAACTTCGGAATAGACATCTTGATACATTTTTATTGCAACATCGGCAATTTCAGATGTAAAGTGAGTATGGGTTATGCCAATTTTTTTTGAATATCTTATAGCTCGCCTGATTAATCGCCTCAAAACATAACCAGCACCAACATTAGACGGTGTAATAGCTTTATCGTCTCCCAATATCATAGTAGCAGCTTTAACATGATCAGCAATAATTCTGAAAATTTCTTTATTTTTTTCATATGCTTTACCGCTCTCGTAGAAATCTTTTTTACTATCAGTCGGTTTTCTTGTTAAAGATTCAATCTTTTCAAAAAGTGGGGTGAATAATTCCGTCTCAAAAACATTATTAAATCCGTTTAAAATAGTAATCGTGCGCTCGAGTCCCATGCCAGTATCTACGTTTTGCTGCAATAATTTATCATACTTTTCAGCTTGATAGTGTATTCTTCCATTAATTTTAATTGGATCCCAAACACTTCTCTCATATTCCATAAATACATTATTCCAAATTTCCATCAAACGAAAACTATTTATTAAACCACTGAATTCGCCCTCAATTGCTCCCTCTTCTGGTCTTGTATCATAAAATATTTCCGTATCACTGCCACAAGGGCCGGTTTCACCGGCAATCCAAAAATTATCGTCTTTGCCGAGTGGAATTATTCTTATGCCGTTTTTAATTTCACCATTTTTTGACACTCCGCTTGTGATGCCAGATTTTTTGAAAATTTCCTGCCAAATTTTAATTCCTTCCTCATCTTTAGGTATGCCCTTTTCACCCTTAAAGACAGTGACGTAAATTCTTTTAGGGTCTAGATCTAACCACTTAGGGTCAGTCAAAAATTCCCAAGACCATTTTATTGCATCTTCTTTGAAATAATCCCCTAACGACCAATTACCCAGCATTTCAAAAAAAGTCAGGTGGCGATTGTCACCAACATCATCAATGTCGCTCGTACGAATGCATTTTTGCACATCAACAAGGCGTTTTCCGCTCGGATGTTTTTCTCCCATAAGATATGGAATTAAAGGCTGCATGCCGGCAGTAGTAAACAAAGAACTCGGATCGTTTTCCGGAATCAAAGAAGCGGAAGGGATCACGGCGTGCCCCTTCTCTTTGAAGAATTCTAGATATTTTTTGCGTAGTTCGTTGGCGGTTAGCATATAGAAAATTATAGCGAATTATATGGAGATTGACAAGGCAAAAATAAAAGGGGCAGTCATTTTGACTTACCCCTTTTGGATGGTTTTTTAGCTTGCCGGCTTTAGCCCCAGCATCCACTCGGAAATGATTTTGTAGTAGATGACTCCGATGACGCCACCAGCCAGCGCGCCGACGATAGCGCTACCGCTGAAATAGCCGATTGTGGCGCCAAGCGTAGCGACGATGCCGCAAAGCAAACGGACTTCGGAGTGAATAAGGATAACGAAAGTGCGGAAAAATCGAGGAAGTAGCCTTATCCCTTTTATGACAAGAGAAGTTATTCCGATTAAGACCATTGGATAAATTATAAAGGGATTAAATAGCTTAATACCCTCTCCTTTATCAAATCCGGCACTAGGGCATCTTTTTCGATCCACGGCAATCATTACACCAAACATAATGCTGAGCATTAAGTGCATACCGCACATTAGCGCATACATAAAGATAAAATCTTTGGTTGCTGCTACTAATGTTCCGTAAATCAAAAAGGGGATCACGATATTACTTGTCAAAACGAATATGGTTGCCCCCTGCTCAAACGCGTCTTTGTACGGAAAATATATTATCTTTCCAAAAATCGTTGTTGCTACCGTAATGAATACCGCTATTGTTTCTTTGGGGTTGTAGACCAAATAGCCGAGAAAACCTCCCACCAGTCCGCCAACCCACCAAAAATAGTGATTGACCTCCATGGCTATGAGCGTGCCGATGCCAGCGCCCGTAGCGCAAGCTAAGAAAATTTTCAAAGATCTGTTTTCCATTGATTCCTCCTTTACCCCGCTTGTCCCGCATTTTGCGGTGGCATCTGCGAGGGTTTTGTT
>JBAYJM010000030.1:0-4585 GCA_041665065.1 Candidatus Buchananbacteria bacterium | reverse complement strand
GGACAAATTATTTACGGTTTGATAAAAATAATGAATGGAAAAAATTTACCATATTTTATTTTGGAAAACGTGAAAGGATTGGTTAACCATGAAGGGGGAGAAACCTTGAAAAAAATTTTAGAAGAATTAGATAAAGCAGGATATAAAGTTTATCATCGAGTTTTAAGTAGTCTGCATTATGGCGTTCCTCAAATGAGAGAAAGAATTTATTTTGTAGGCATTAGAAAAGATTTAGTAAAAAAAGATAATTTCTTCGAATGGCCTGAGGCAGTAAAAACTCCGAAAATTGAGGATTACTTGATTGACGATGGCGAGCTGGAACTTAATGAGAAAAAAAGAACCTATGAAACATTTTTGAAATTTTTGAATAATAAATATAATAAAGGATTATTTAAAGTTGAAAAATTATTAAAAGAAGATTATTCGGTTTTAGATACAAGACAATCCGATTTACGGATATATCGTGGCAAAGTCCCGACCTTGCGAACAGGAAGGCACGGCATTTTGTATGTTAGAAATGGAAAATTTAGAAAATTATCAGGTTATGAATCTTTGCTTTTGCAAGGATTCCCTAAGAATTTAGCGGAAAAAATAAAAGGCAAAATCGCTGATGTTTATTTGTTAAGTCAAGCAGGGAACGCCATGACTGTAAATGTGATTACAGCGATTGGCAAAAATTTATTAAATTATATAAATGAATAGGTATGAATAAAAATGAATTGATTAAATTAGGTTCGCAAACGGCAAGGGGTGGGTTTAAAAATGAGGAAGATGTGATTGATCGTTTTAATAATTGGAAAGAAGACGAGGTCGCTCAAAAATGGCTTAAAGCCATGGGTTATGATATTTCAGATATTGAGTATGTAAAAGCGGCTAAAGTTCGTGGACAATACAAAGCCGACATTCAAGTGAGAGTTCGAATTATCATTAAGCTAAAATCTCAAGAAGATCTGCAAAATTTACAGGTAAAGCTTGTCAGTAATCCGGAAGGATTTAATCAGATAGATAAAAGGTGGATAAAGAAATATGCAGAGCTTTGGAATATTCCGGAAGATGTAATAAAAATTTTGAAATATTTTACTGGCGAAATAAAACCAACAAAAAAGGGCTTGAAAGATAAACGAAGAATGCTATTGTCAGAAATGGACGAGAGCGATCAAAACAAGGTTGTTGATTTTTTTGAGAAAAATAAAATCTTAATTATTTCTGATTTATTGAAAGGTAGAGGGGAATTTTCTGCCGATTGGGTGCTTGTTATTTTAAAGATAGATAGTAAAAGCACATGGATTTTGAAATCTATTAATGAAGCGATGAATGTTTTTGGGAATAGTGATATTAGAATAACAGAGCGGGGGAGTTTGAGAATTGGCAAAATACTTATGCAAAGAAAGGGTGGCGATAACGGCAGGGAAACGGCGAAAATGCTCCAATTCAAAATTAATCCCGTCGAGCTTTTTAGAAATTAAATATGGCGGATACTGTTTCTAAAAAGAAAAGAAGCGAGATAATGAGAGCGGTCAGAAGCAAAGATACTAAAATTGAAATTTCTTTTAGGAAAGTTCTTTGGGGTGAAGGATTTAGATACAGCAAGAATTCGAAAAAATATTTTGGAAAGCCAGATTTAGTTTTGAAAAAATATAAAATCGTAATTTTTATTGATTCTTGCTTCTGGCACGGTTGCAAAAAACATTGCAGAATACCGGCAACAAACAGAAAATATTGGGTAGATAAAATTACGCGAAACAGAGAACGAGACAAAAAAGTTAATAGATATTATAAGAAATTGGATTGGAAAATTGTTAGAATTTGGGAGCATAGTTTGAAAAATCTGCATAAAAGTATAAAAAATTGCAAACCTATAAATAATTAATCAAAAAAATAAAATATAAAAAAATTGTATGGCTCTATATTTTAAAACCAATGTTCCAGAAAAACTGTTAGCTGAATTCAAAAAAGCTATTAAAGAGGGGCGAATAACAACTTGGTCGTGCGATCCAGACGGTGATTTCACTCATTCGCCTGATCAATGGAAAAATCAAGCGTGGTTTCGCCCCAAAGCAGATGCTGATCAGCTAGTACTGTATATCTTAAAACCAAAAAATATTAATCTAACGACAGAAATTTATGCAGTTTATCATGGGCGTTTTATTGAATCAATGTTGGTTCATTGCGATAAACTGTTTACAGATAGTATCGCAACTGCTCTCCCGGCGGAGGGTGATAATATTTCTCAAGATTAAAACCTAAAATATGGCTATAAAACAAAATCAAAAAGTTGCTAAAAAAAATTTGTCTGTGTTCTACGATATTTCTCTTCAGGTTGAAAAAGAAACTAATATTTTCTATGACGAATATAATATTCTTTCTAAAACAGTAGATTCCGTTAACAGTTTTAATGCTCTTTATAAGGCGGGTAGGACGGGCGTAAGGGGTGGGCCATCTACACACGATCAACAGGATTTGTATCGGGCAATGCTTATTTTTGCCTGTGCTGGGTTAGATGTATTTGTAAAACAGCTTGTAAAAAATAAAATTCCTCAGCTTATTACCGCAGATAAGGAAGCAGAAAATAAATTTAAAGAATATGTTAAACGAGGACTTAAAAAGGATGATAAAGTGATTCTAAATACCATAGCCCTTGCTCTTATTGATAGTTCTCCCCGTGATATATTTTTGAATGAATACATAAATAGCATGACTGGAGAGAGTCTTCAATCTGTAGGTGAACTTTGCAAAGTTTCTGAAGCTTCGGGGCTAGACACCAAAAAAATTTTTAGTGAAGTAAAAAAAAGTATGATCAGGGATGCTTTTGAAGCTAGAAATCAAATTATTCATGAGATGGATATTAATGTGGGGAAAAGTACTTCTAGAACTACCGGCTACAGAACTAGACGGCAAAGAGTCGCTACAAATATGGAAAAGCATACTAAATCCATCCTTAATTTAGCAGAGGAGCTATTTATTGCTTATAAAGAGAAATTTCAAAAGTACAAGATTGGGGTTGAAAAAGAGAAACCAATTATTACAAAAGGTTCTTGAAATTAAAAAATAGGCAATATGATTCATTGTGTAATTCCCCTCTCATGCTCTCTAACTTTTTCTACTTATCCCTAAACAGCATCCGCTACCGCCAAGTCCGTAGCTGGCTTACGATTATCGGCATTGTGATCGGGATCGCGGTCGTGATCGCGGTGCTCTTTTTGGGCGCGGGCATGAAGGACGCGGTTGCTTTTCAATTACAGAAGTTTGGATCGGGGATTATTGTGGCCTTGCCCGGGAAAATCAGCGATATGACGGGATTTCTCAGCAAGAATAGGTTCAAAGACGCTGATGTCGAGGCAATCAAGAGAGCCGGGGGCGTGGATGTGGCCATGCCGATCATTGAACAGCCGTCGGTCAGGGTGGAGTTCATGGGCGAGAAGAAAAGCACGATTTTGCATGGTCAGCCTTGGGAATCAATCAAGAAGATTTATGAGCAGTCGCAGGGGCTCAGCATGGGCGCGGGCGAATGGCCGACAAATGATGACGCGCGAGAGATTGTCGTGGGGAAAAAATTGGCGACCAAGGTCTTCAAGCGAGAAATTCAGGTAGGGGATATGATGACCGTGAAAAGCCGGGAATTCAAAGTCGTGGGAATTTTGAACGAGACGGGCGAGCAAAATCATGATGGCGCGGTTTTTATTTCCGTTAAAATGTTTAGGACGGTAGTAGGCGAAAGTTTGGGGTACAGGACAATAGTGATTAAGGCCGAGAGCGGCTATGACGGCGATCTCGCGGCCGAGAATGTGCGCTATGAGCTCAGCAAACAAAAAAATATCGGCGACTTTACCGTGATGACGAGTGGCAAAGCCATGCGCCTCGTGGGAAATATTATTGCGATTATAGAATTCATCTTGGCGGCCATTGCGGCCGTGGCTGTAGTTGTCGGCAGTGTGAGTATTATGAATACTATGTATACCTCGGTCTTGGAGCAGACGAAGGAGATTGGCGTGATGAAGGCGATTGGCGCGCGGAATAGCCATATTATTTTAATTTTTCTTATAGAATCCGGGATCATCGGCCTCGTGGGCGGGGCGTTTGGGATTATTCTGGGGATGATTCTGGCTAAAGCCGTGGAATACTATGCGCACAACAATGGCTTCCCTATGCTCCTCGTGACTTTTTCTCCCTGGACTATAATCATCGTGGCCGTAGGCGCCTTCTTCATCGGCATAGCGTCGGGCTTCTTTCCCGCCCGTTCGGCCACCAAGCTCAAGCCGACCGAGGCGCTACGATACGAGTAGGGAACGGTCAATGCCCCCTTGTTAAAGGGGGTTGGGGGATTTTTTAATACCCCCCTTGAGGGGGGCAGGGGGGGTGTCTTCCACGAACGAGGAAGCTTTATCTTTTAGCGCTCTATTATCTCTGGGTGGAATAACATCCCCCCGGCTTCGCCGCCCCCTTCTGGAAGGGGGATTTTTTCATACCCCCCTTGAGGGGGGTAGCGCCGCGTAAGCGGCAGCGGGGGATGTATAAACGTGGCAGGAGGTTTAATCGTTGTACCTTGAGCGCCTGTTAAGCATCTTTTACTAAATTAATAAGTTTT
>JBAYJM010000029.1:0-5588 GCA_041665065.1 Candidatus Buchananbacteria bacterium | reverse complement strand
GCACTTTGCCGTCAGGATTAAGGAGTTTGGGTCCGGCGAGGCCCACCTGGCTGTTTGATTCCATGAAATGATACATCTTGAGGATAGAGTCAGCCAAAACCGCGATGTCGGGGTTCAAGAGCAGGAGAAACTTGCCTCGCGCTTCCTTGATGCCCAGATTGTATCCGGCCGAAAAACCCTTGTTCTTTTGCGATTGGATGAATTGGTAATTGGAAAACTCTTCCTTCATCATTCTCTCCGTTCCATCAGCCGAAGCATTGTCCACTACTATTATCTCATATTTCAACGGCAAACTGAAAAGACCGATGCCTCGGAGGCATTGTTTCAATAAACCTTTGGTTTTGTAGTTGAGAATTATGATTGAGAGGTCCATGAAAAAAAATCAAATTAATTGCTAATTTTTATCTTTTATTTTTTTCTCCACCTTTTTCTCCAGCAATTTAATGTTTTCCAGATAAGCTTTTTCGACGGGAGAGAGCGTTTTAGTTTGAAATTTTTTATACTCATTTTCTGCTTTTTCTATGGCTTTTTTATGTGTTACTTTCCCGGCGTCAATCAAAACCCCTTCGCCGTAATCAGAAAGTAATTTATCTAAAGATGCAATATGATCCGCCATATGCATTACCTGCTGATCCATAGCGCGCAATTCCGCCAATTCAAAATATGCCGAGACAAGTCTGTTTAATTTTTCCAACTCCCGCGCGGACAAATAATTTTTAGCGATTCTCACTTCTTCCAGCACGGGCAAATCTCCCGCAAAAACCGTCAAACCCATAAATTCTTTAGCGCTATCGGCGCGATTGTAAATAACTTCCGCCGCTGTTTCTTTGTGCGCGGCATAGTGCAATTTATTTTGCACAATTTTGAAAAACTTAATTGAATGCAGGGATTTTGGATCATAATCCGCGCTGGTGGCATAAAGATCTAGAACTTGCCGATACAACATCTTTTCACTGGATCGAATATCGCGGATGCGAGACAAGAGTTTCTTCCAATATAAGCCACCGCCATTGTTTTTCAAAAATTCATCATTCATAGTGAATCCTTGAACAAGGTATTCGCGAAGTCGCTCCGTTGCCCACTGGCGAAATTGGGTGCCACGCAAGGAATTTATTCTATATCCTACGGAGATTATGGCGTCCAAATTATATATTTTAATGGATCTTTTTACTTCTCTACTGCCCTCTTTTTGAACTACTAAGTAATCCTTGGTAGTTGCTTTTTCGCTTAATTCAGCGCTTTCAAAGACATTTTTGAGATGAAAAATTATGTTTTCCACAGTACAATCAAAAAGCTCGGCCATTTGCTTTTGTGAAAGCCAAACGGTCTCATTCTCAACACGCACCTCAATACTAGGCGCCCCATCCGCGCCTTCATAAATAATAATCTCACCGGAATTATTTTTATTTGTCATATTATTTTTTTAATTAAAATACGAGCATATTCTCCTTACTTTCATCGTGCACTATTATGGAGAGGTCCATGGAATAAAATCAAAAATTAAAAATTAAAATGCAAAATTATATCTTTTGTATGCCCCCTCTTGTTTCAATTGAAAGGGGGGTGGCAATTTGCCCCCACCCTTTAGAAAGCTCTGGGTCGCGACGACGCATATCTTTAATATACCCTAATGTAAACATTTTGTACTATTTTGTTTATATTGGCAAGCGAGATATAAACTAGACGTAGATCGGTTTTCATATTATTTTTTGTAACTATATTCCTTCCATATAAATTTTTAAATCTTCAAATAAATTCTACCAACACAGTTCCACTTCCTCGCCTATTTTATTCTTCAAATAATCCTTTACCTCATATATTCCGCCGATCTGATCAATGAGTCCGTTCTTCAGCGCCAGCTCGCCGGGCATGGATGAACCGTCAGCCAATTGCCTAACCTTGTTGATATCCAGCTTGCGGTTGGCTGCCACCGCTCGGATAAAATTTTCATTGAAAATATTCAAATCTCTCATAATCAAAGCTTTCTCCGCGGCCGTGAGGGGTTTATCCGGATTGCCCATATCTTTGAATGGACCGGTACTCAAAGAGTTAAAAGTAAGGCCTGTTTTTTGGTTAACTTTGGAATTATCAACATAGGAAAAGGTCACGCCAATACTGCCGACATCGGACACAGCGGAAGCAAATATCCTGTCTGCTCCGGTTGAGGCCCAATAGGCGGCCGAGGCTCCTGTTCCTCGGATCCAGGCCACAGTCAGCTTCCCCGCTCGCTTGAGAGCGGTTGCCACCTCTTCTGCCGGCACGCCATAACCCCCGGCCGAATCTACCTCTAGGATGATCGCCTTCGTATTCTCATCCTTTTTCGCGCGGTCAATAGCCATAACAACCTCTTCCGATGCTGTCTGGTCTTCTGCCTTATAACCGCTCTCATTCAAAGAAGTGGGAGGGACATAGGTGGTCAAAAAGCCATGCAAATTGATTCCCAAGACATTGCACTTTGGTTCTTCTGGCTGCGCGCTATCCGTATTGTTTTCGCTATAGCTATTATTTGAATCAACAATATTTGAATCCGCCTCGCCTTTATCGGAAACCGTAATAGAAATCAAAACAATAATGAAAATTAATCCGGCGGTCAGGACGGATGTTGTCAGGGCGACATTGATTGCCTTCCAATTCCAGCCCCAGGGTCGCAAGGGGGAATATCGGCAATTGAAAGTGTAGATCGGCTTGGTGAATAAGTCTTTTAGTTTTTGAAGAAACATAGGGGTATTTTATTTAATTTAATTCTTTATTGAATTCTTCTATTCATTATACCCACAACCACAAGCACCACAATCGCATAAAATCCATTTACAGGCATTGCACCCAAGATCATTTTTACTATCTAAGCTCCCCTTACAATTATAACAATGAGTAATACGGCGAGGTTTTTCCGATAACAATACTACCGATGATCCATGATAATTAATATTTCTTGCTTCTAAAAAAGCACGATGTCTCTTCTCCAGTTTAATCCTTTTTTCCTTGATAGCTTCAGTTCTTCTTTTTTCATCCTCTTCTTTTATACAGTTATACAAATCGCGAAACTCTGACTCACGAGCTTTTATTGCATCAAATTCGGCATTAACGACTGTTTGCTTAGATGAATCAGAATTCAAAGATTCAATATATTTTTCTGCTAAAAAATATAGCGGAGAGAGCCACTCATTCCAATCAATTTCAAAAAGTGTTAAATCACGGCAACATACAAACATCAAGCCCTTCTTTTTACCTACACGATTTCGTTCAATTGTTCGATCAAGCATTATCCAACCATATTTTTCCGAAAACCCCCATATAACATCTTCCATTGTATTTATCATATATTTTAAATACTACTAACTATTTTAAATTTTCATATTAAATTCTTTCTCAATATTTTCACAACAACCATAACATACAAATTTAATATTAAAACTATCCTTCAAAATTAATTCATTTTTCAAAAACTTCTCCCTTTCATTAACTATAAAATATTTTAACCCGTTATTTTTTATTTCATCTATATTCATTCTTCTCTCTTTTTCCAGTGGTTTATTGCATAAAAAACATAGCTTTTCCATAAAATTATTATTGTTATTTATCCAAATTTAGCTTCTATTTACTTCATTGACAGCGCGTACCTCCAAAATATGGGGTGCAGGTTATAGTTGATCCATTACTAAAAGTACAGCGCGTACCTCCTAAATATGAGGTGCAGTCCATAGTTGAGGGAGCACTATAGCCAGGACAATATCTTGATGCCATGTTCTCATAATACGACTTTGATGCTAAAAATTTAGCGGAAAAATCGCCCGTACCAGAATAATATTGTTTTAATCCTTCTAATGCCTTGGTGCAAAGCTCTGCATCAGATGAACCAGAAGACGGAGTAGATGCTGTGTTAGCGCAACCAATTGTGCCAGCAGCATTTATTACGGCGTAATAATCGCTCCCAAATTTTTCCTTACACGCGTCGTCATATGAAATACATTTAGTTTTACTCACATTCCATGTATAATTGTTCATACAACTACAAGACCAACCTCCATCAGCATTTAATTTTCCGGAGAAATAACTATAAGATCCGTATATATTAGAACAATATGCTGTGCGCGTTATGCATTGAGTTTTATCGTTATTCCATAGATATCCAGCGGAACAATTACAAATATTGGATCCACTTGCATTTATTCCGGTTGAGTAAATATTATCACCATATTTAATTTTACAAGCTTCATCTAACGTAATACATTTTGTCTTATCTGCATTCCATTGGTATCCATCAGGGCAATTAGATATTGCTTGCGGTGCTGGCACCGCCGTGGGAGTAGGTGTCGTGATCGTGATATTTGTGTTAATGCCCGTATTACTTCCAGGAATTTTACAAGCACTGTCTATATTTATTTTTCCATCTTCGCATTTAAAGCATTCTATGCCAGGGCCTGGTTCTTTCAACACCCAAGTATAATTAATACCATATAAAGACATACATACCTCGCTAGCCTCTTCGTAAGTTATACAAAGCCCGTCTTCGGTTGCAATTTTTCCAGGATCACAATATAAGGTCGTCTCCCCTGTTGCATATGTACGAAGTTGAACTTTCTCGGTACTGCGCCAATGACCAGTATTATTAACAGGCTTAATATTTGCGTTACTGTTAATTTTCGTGTTTACATTGGTATTAGTATTAACTGCAGAAACAGCGGGGACGACTTTTTCTACATTTGTATTTACAGCAACCTCCTCTATGGCTGCCGGCTGCGTTACTTCCTCCACGACAGAAGCCTCGCCCCCTTGAATTGGTTGCTGCGCTTGTTTTTTTATCTCACAACCAGCTCCTGCTAAAAAAATAAGCGAAATCGCTAGTAGTACTTTTTTCATAAAATTATTTTGTTACTTTTTTATTATACATTCTCGATATACAGAATTTACATTTTCTGTAACAGGAATCGCAATGCTTCCACTTTCTTGTATTCCATCTTTTGTGCTCTTTGCTGGATGTATTCGGCTATCGCTCCTATAAGAAATGACTGCAGCCACCTTATTTTTATATAATTCTTTATTAAATCCATCCTCTGCACCATGATGAGGCACTTGAATTGTACCGATATTATCCCAATATTTTTCAAATCTTTTTTTTAACTGCTTAAAATGATATCCACCACTCGCATAATAATCACCTGTATAAAGGCAGCCAAGGCACCTGTTAATTAAACGAACGCTTGAACATGTTTTACTATAACTTTTTTTCTCAGGATCCACACCAGAATATAACACAAGCGAGTTTTGATTTATAGTACCCTCAACATTTTCATAAATTTCTTGCAAAGCCGCCTGTTTATCTGAAATATATTTAACATCACTAAGTTTTTTAATCTTAATCGAATCCTTCTTCAATAAATTCAATAATATTTGGCGTCGAAATTGTTGTTTATAATTAAACACTTTAAATTGCCAATTATTTAATGTAAAAATTGATCCGCTGGGATATTCTTTATTTTGATCTGCTAGCCCTCTTATATTGTATTTTTCACTTGCTTTTTTGCTATTGATGCCAACTACTTGGCTACCTTCAAAATACTTATTGGGGTCAATTATGATTTCCTCAT
>JBAYJM010000028.1:0-6836 GCA_041665065.1 Candidatus Buchananbacteria bacterium | reverse complement strand
TTATTTTTGGCTATGAAGAGCTAAAAATAAATGGAAAAGGTATTTGATTTTTTAAGGTAATTAAATATTAACACAGGGAGGGAAATAAGGCAAGGGGGTTTTATTTTTCTGACGAAGGGTGGTGGTTAGGGGTGAATACTCGAAGCCCAAAACTCCGCATTCTTTAATATTTTTTAAAATAGCTTAGTATTTTTTTTGCCACATTCATCCATGAATATTGGCTAAAATCAAAAGATTGCATGTTGAAGTTTTCTTGGGTTGATAATATTTTTTTCAAGGAAACCTCAATGGCTTTAACTGAGCCAGGCTGGATAACCCTTAAATTATGATAATTTCGCAAAACATCAATTGATCCAGTAATATCCGTAGTAATTACAGCCTTGCTTAAAAAAGCTGCCTGTAAGTTTACCATGCCAAACGGCTCATATAAAGAAGGGGTTACAACACAGTCGGCGATATTAAAAATAGAAGATATTTCTGTCTGGTTAATATGTCCTAGAAAATAAAATGATTTTTTGTGAATATTATTTTCCAAAAGTTTAATAATTGAGTGCATATAATTTTGATCTGTATAAGAGCCTGCCACAATAACTACAAAATTATAATTTTTAAGCAATTGCAAGGAAGCTTTAACTAAGTAAATTAATCCTTTTTGAGGAACAATCCTGCCAGCATAAAGAATAATCTTGGCGGATGGCGGGATGGATAATTTTTTTTTGAGATCATTGTTAAATGTGCTATTATTGATCTTAAAATTTATATCATCTATTCCTCCTGTTGCCGTGATAATTTTTTGAGAACTAATGTCGTATAGACTCTCAACTTCTTTGGCCATAGCGCTAGATTTTACAAATATTAATTTAGCATATCGCATGCAGCGTTTTTCAAGACAAACAAGAATATTATGAATTATTGTATCTAAAAATGATTTTTTAATTCCTTCCCCTTGCAACGTTTTTTGTAAGCCAATCATTGTGCTTCTGGCAAAATAAAATATAGGTATTTTTATTTTTTTCATGTCAATCAGGCCAAATTCTAGAGACTGGATGTAGATCAAGTCAAATTCTTGCATTTGAAATTTGTCTTTCAAAAAACTTCTAAGCTTAAAGTAATAAATAAAAAAACCAATAAGAGGAATTTTTATGATTGGCAAATAAACGGTTTTAATTCGGGAGTCGGAAAATATTTCAATTTCAGGGCTGTTATAACAATGTACTACAGTAACCGAATTGTTCAAATCGGCAAAGGCTATTGCTTCTTTGTAGGCAGAATATCCCATGCCGTATCCAAAGCCATACCGAGATGTAAGCATTAATATTTTCATGGCTTTACAAAATGGTTATAAACGCAATAAGCAAATAATTCGGCTATTTCCGAAAGGTTTTTAATAGGCAATTGTTTTTTAGAAAGAAGCTTGGCCTTATTAAGTTCAGGAAATGATTTGCAAAGTTTTTCACCGCACATTTTAGAATCTAGTTCAAGGTTGCCATGAAGATATAATATTCCGTATTGCAGTTCGCGTAGCCAACGACTGTATTTTATTTCCCAAAATTCCACATCTTTGTCGTTTATATATACGGCTCTGCAACCTTGCGCCAAATCAACAGCTCGTTTGTATATAGAATTTACCGTTATTTTTTCTTCTTTAATATTACGTATGCAATCTTCGCCCCAGAGTAAAGCATTTCGCTGTTTAATCCAGACAAAAAATGTTGGTGGTCTAAAAATATGCCAAAGATTAAGAAATTCACTTTTAAATACAATGTTAATATCTAGTTTTAAATTTTTTTCTTTGGCGCGAATGGTTTTTATTTTTTTTAAAAGATTTTGTCTATTTTTGATATCTTTGACTATGAATAAAACATCTATATCGCTTTTTTCATTAAAATTGTCTGTTAAGACGCTTCCATAAAGATAGGCTGATTGTACGCACTTAAATTTTTTAAAATTAGCGCGAAGATTTTTTGTGATTTTTTCAATTAATAGAGCGTTGGGCATATTTTGATTAATTTTTTAGGCTTGATTTATAATTTGTAAGATAAAAACTAGTAACGAAACTGGCGGGGCCATACTGGCCTATAGGAGTATCGGTTTCTTTTCCGTGGGAATCAGATCCTCCCGTATAATGAAGTGATTGTTTCTCAACAATTCTTTTTAATAAATCTATTTGTTCGTTAGTCGTGTGATTGTGGTAGACTTCAACGCCAGTCAAGCCAAGCTTAATCAAATTATTAATCTCGGATTCATTAAGCGGTTTAGTCACAACACTTACAGATACGAAGGGGTGGGCGATAATAAGATCTTGCGCAATCCCTTTAAATTTTTGTTTTAGCCATTCGACCGTAACGCCACTTCTTTTCACTGCGCAAGATTTGCCTGGCGCCTGATATTCGTAATATACATCCTCCGGAGTTAATTGTTTACCAAATTTTTTTATAAAAAATTTTTGATTGACGATATTAGCACAAATATCAAGAGCAATTGTTAAGCTCACGGGTTGTTTTTCGCAAGAATTTAAACCGTCAGTTACTTTAAGCCCCGCTTCACGAGAAAGCTTAATTGCGGCCTTCATTTCTTCTATTTTTTGGGAGCGCACAATCTCATTGCGTTCTTTTATTATTTCCGCCGCCAAGTTTATATTGAAATCATATGCCAAAATATGTATCTCGTTATCATTATATTTTGCAGTAAGCTCGGTAGCTGGAATAACTATAATCCCCGAATCCTCAAGAGCCACCATCAGTTTTTGAATGCCGGCTACACTATTGTGATCAGCTAAAGCACAGTAGCTCAGCTTGTTGTTTTTAACAATCAAAGCTATCTCTGGCACTGATAATTTGCCATCGGAATGAGTAGAGTGTAGATGTAGATCAAATCCAGACATAGAATTAATTTTTTATGATAAATATTTTTTAAGCATTACGAGTTCATTGCCCAAATTATTTTTAACACGGGCATAGAATTGGTTTTCATTTGCAGACGATGTTTCTTGTGGCTCGTCCTTTAATACGCGCAATCTCCACAAGATTGAATTAGTTAGGACCAATGGTTCAAAAATTTCTAACCGATTTCGGAAATACTTATCTTTTTTAGAGATCCCCTTTTCATATTTAGCAATAAAGTATTTTTTTTGTTCCTCGTTAAAATTTAATTTTAAAAATAATTTAGCAATATCCATAGCATTGTCCCCCGCAGAAGCTTGCTCCCAGTCGATAATAACAATTCTATTATCCGCTGACCGCAAAATATTATTACTATTTAAGTCAAAATGTATAAGAGTAAAATTATTACCCTGAAAAGCTTCTGATTTTTTCTTAGCTTTGCTTTCTGCCTCGTTAATAATCATTTTGATGGATGATATTATTTCTGACTGTTTTGTCACCGAAGAAGAAGCAACGCGCAATCTATCAAGCTCGCTATTAAGATAGTCCAGCTTAGTACCTTTTTTTCTTTTTGTTAACGGTTTGCCGTAGGCATTAAGCTCTATGGAATGAATTTTGGTCAAAGTTTCCGCTAATTGATCTATGGCATTTTTATCAAAATTTTTTATATGTTTTCCTTCAATTTTTTCCTCAAAAAGAATAGTGGCTGATTTTAAGAATCCCTTTGATTGAGGAGTCTCTCTTGATTTTCTCATTCTTAATAAACGTAGGACAGCATTTTCATGATCTGCCCTTTCTGAATCTTGCTGAGGATTTTTCCAAACTTTTGCGATATTTTTTTGATCTTTGCTGGGTAATTCAAAAATTAAAGCATAACTACCTTCTGCGAAAGATGGCCCAGTAAGCAATTTTTGTAAATCTTCAGACGTTAAACCAAGATTATTAATAGTTTTTAATTCATTCTCGCTAAATTCTGATTGATCGATTGGTTTTCTGTTTTCAGCGAATTTATATCGCTCATTCATATAAATAAATTTTTAGGACAAAAATTTTATTAAATTACCATCTTAAACTAATAAAAAATAAATTTTATTTTTTAAAGAGTGAAGATGTTTTGCGGGTTATGTTCCTATATAAAAACCTTCCGCTTTTGCTACTTTAAGTATAATAGATTCAGCGCTTTAGTCAATATTTAAACAAAAAAAGAAGAGAGCGCTTTCGCACCCTCTCGGAATATTTTAGTTTTTAAACGGCAAGTCCAAAAACTTTAACATTGTTTTTCAAAATGCTATTTAGTTCATCACCTTCTATGGCCAGGTCATAACGGGATTGCAAGTTGAGCCAGAATTGCGGTGAAGTGTTAAAATATTTGCCTAAGCGCAAGGCAGTATCGGCACTGATAGCTCGAGAACTGTGGATGATTTCATTGATTCTTCTGGGAGCAACATCAATGTCTTTGGCTAAGCGATACTGGCTAATTTTGAAAGGTGTTAAAAACTCTTCTCTTAATATTTCCCCTGGATGAATTGGCGGTATTTTTTTAGTCATAGAGTCCGTTTGTTATATTAATTATGATAATCAATTATTTCTACATTATAGGCATCGCCTTGATGCCATTTGAAGCAGATCCTCCATTGTTCGTTAATTCTAATACTATGCTGTCCCCGCCTATTGCCTTTTAGTTGCTCTAAATGATTGGCCGGAGGTATCCGCAAATCATTGATTGTTTCGGCCGCATCAAGCATCCATAATTTGCGTAGGGCGGTTTTCTGGATAGAATAAGGGAGTTTTAGCGAATATTCTCTACTAAAGATCTTTTCAACTTCCTTGGATTTGAAGCTTTTTATCATAGTATATTACCATATTAACGCATTACGATAATATTGTCAAGCGTTATTATTATAAAGAGTTTGTAAGATAAGGCAAGGGGTGGCAGCAGTAGATAGGTGGATTTTATATAAATAATTATTGAATCGTCGGATCCTTGATTGTGGCTTTTTTCAGCTCTTCGTAGACTCCGCCAACGATTTTGACTCGGCCAAAGGCCAGGAAGAATAAGCTGGTCGCGGCATAGAATAAAAAGTGGCTGAGATAGGTTATTTGGTAAAGAGGAAAATTCAATTTGGCTTCTAGGAGATCGTAAAAAATATAAGGGATTGTGGATAAGATTATCAAGACTATAGCCGCTGACAAAAATCTAGCAAAGGCGGTGGAAAGCGAAACATATCTGCCGATACGATTGATTTTTTTCAGAGCCATTAGTCCGAATAAAAAGACCAGTGCCATATAGATGTAGGGCGTTGGCTGGTCTAGTTCCAGTGTCACCAAATCTTTTTTGGTGGTGAAAACAAAGACTAGTATAATAAAGGCGGCGATCAAGCCGATTAAAATTTTTATTTGTATAACTGAACGGCGATCGCTTACTCTAAGAAAAGAATCGGCGCCGATTACTATGAGCATCAAGCCGATCAAGTAGAAATTGACGGTATTGATCAGGACCGAATCGGAATAGTAGACAAAAGCGCCCATGCTCATGCTGAAATATTCTACAATATGAGAGAGGGTGAAGATGAAGAGGGCGGCGAGGCTAGCCTGAAAGAATTTTTCCAAGACAGGGTCATAGGAATAATAGCGGACGAAAATTCTGATGATAGACAAAGCGATGAACAAAATAGCAATAATGTGAATGATGCCCAGACGAAAGAAAATCTGCCCGGTGAACTCTACTCCCGCGATAATGGCCAAGTTGATGACCAACAAGGCGATGGGACTAAAAATTTTTTCAATTTTGGCTTTGTCCATAAGGTTAAAATGATTTATTAATATATTATTTTGTCTAGCTTTCGCTTATCTAGATTATAGCAAAGTTGACATTTTAGGCAAAGCAGTCTATTGACGAATTAAATAATCCGGAGTAAGCTGTTTTCAACATAAAAATTTTTCAACAACGGAGGGAAAATGCCAAAAAAGAAGAAAAGGGAATTAAAGGAGTGCAAGGAGTGCGGGCGGAAATATGAGGGCAAGGAATGTCCGGGATGCAGTTCAAGGGAACATGTCCTGGTGAGCCCTTCCCATAAACAGTTTTACTCCGGCCGGCCTGATGGCAAGAGGAGAGGGTCGCTATAAATTAACGGCAATAAAAAAGTTCTTTTTAAAACTGTATTAAACAAAAGGAGGTTTAGTATGTGTGACAAATGCCATGGAACAGGAGTAATCGAAACGGGAAACAACGATTTGCCATGTGATTGTCCTGCGGGAAACAGCGCTCTTTTTAATAGCGCTGGAGTTATTGGGCCGATCACGGGCGCTGAAATGAAGAGGCATTTTCTCAATGGCTCACCCGAGCCAATTGAACTTGGAGAAACTCCAATTCTCGCCTCTAGTCTGCCGGGAAGGTAAAGAGATCCTTCATCGGCCATAACATTAGGTCCTTCCACTATTACGCGGAAGGACTTTTTTTATAAAAAAAGAAGAAGGCGTGGTTCGCGCCTTCTAAAATAATTTTGTCCTTTTAAGAGCAGTACTTGAGACTTCCGTGATACTCTTTTAGGACCATTAGGAAGGGCAGGTCGAGATTCGACCCTCCGACGAGGGGGGTGGATTCTTCGGACAATTCCTCTTTGTCCGGCCTGTGGAAAAAGCAATATTCACTTCTGTTGCTCTCTGCCAAGGTTTTCCCGCATCCCTTCATCTTGCATTTTCTTTTCTCCGCCATTTTTTCCTCCTTTTACGAAAATTTTCGCCTGCTTGTTTTGTTAAATATATTATAGTACATTATATAAATTTGTCAATAGTTGAGGGCACACGGATTGAACGGATCTAATAGATTGGCACGGATCAGTTTTAATCCGTTTTATCCGTCCAATCCGTGTTCTATTTTTATTCAATTTGGCTTTTCACTCTATTACTGCTAAACTAAAAATATATGAAATACTTTTTTATCCTGGGCAAGAC
>JBAYJM010000027.1:0-7894 GCA_041665065.1 Candidatus Buchananbacteria bacterium | reverse complement strand
TTAACGTTCAGACACTGGCCAGGCATCAGCCCCTATACATCACCTTGCGGTTTAGCAGGGACCTAAGTTTTTGATAAACAGTCGCTTGTTATCTTTAGCTGCGCCCCGCTTGCGCGGGGAGACCTTATTCCGAAGTTACGGTCGCTGTTTTGCCGAGTTCCTTAACAAAGTTTCTCTCGTACGCCTGAGGCTACTCGCCTCACCCACCTGTGTCGGTTTAAGTACGGTTACCTTAATCTTAGCCCTAGAGGTTTTTCTTGGCACCATGTCAAATCAAATTGAGTCCACCTTGCGGTTTTCTCTTTTGCCAACCTTGGTATTATTGGTGAACGGATTTGCCTATCCACCATACCGCTGGTCGTCAACGTCATAAGCCAAAAAACGCTTGATCCTAGATGATGCGTCCCCCCATCGGAAAATTAAGGTAGTGCAGGAATATTAACCTGCTGATCCATCGACTACGCCTTTCAGCCTCGCCTTAGGACCGACTAACCCTGGGTTGTTTCTCATTGCCCAGGAAACCTCGGGTTTGCGGCGTCAGGGATTGTCACCCTGATTTTTGCTACTTATGCCAACATTCTCACTTCCAAACAATCCACAGTTCCTCGCGGATACCGCTTCATTTCGTTTGGAACGCTCCTCTACCGCTCTGATAAATCAGAGCCCGCATCTTCGGTACTATGTTTAGCCCCGTTACATTTTCGGCGCAAGACAACTTGACCAGTGAGCTGTTACGCTTTCTTTAAAGGATGGCTGCTTCTAAGCCAACCTCCTGGTTGTCGGAGTCATGATACCGCCTTTAACACTTAACATAGATTTCGGGACCTTAGATTGCGATCTGGGCTGTTTCCCTTTTGACCAGTGGAGCTTAGCCCCCACGGTCTGACTTCCGGAATACGGGTACCTGGTATTCGGAGTTTGATTGAAAAAAGTATCCTTGCGGACCCGTTCTCATTCAGTGCTCTACCCCCAGGCCTAATTCCGAAGCTAGCCCTAAAGCTATTTCGAGGAGAACCAGCTATTACGAAGTTCGATTGGAATTTCTCCTCTAACCACAACTCATCCCCTAGTTTTGCACAGCTAGTGGGTTCGGGCCTCCCCCAGTTGTTACACTGGGTTCACCCTGGTCATGGTTAGCTCACCTCGTTTCGGGTCTTATCCGTGCTGTCAATTGCGGGCTATTAACCCTCGCTTTCACTTTGCCTCCTCCCTTTGGGGATTAGACGAACAACACAGAATAAACTCGTTGGCTCATTCTTCAATAGGAACGCTGTCGCTCAGTAATGCCTTGCGGCCACTTGAGCTCCAACTCGCTTGTAAACAAATGGTTTCAGATACTATTTCATCGCCCTAACAGGGCTGCTTTTCACCTTTCCCTCACGGTACTTGTTCACTATCGATCATCAAAAGTATTTAGCCTTGCCGTATAGTCACGGCGGTTTCCTACAGAATTTCACGAGTCCTGTAGTACTTCAGAGTTAAAACTGCAAGATAAGACCCCTTTCACGTACGGGACTTTCACCCTCTTTGGTCGGATTTTCCAAACCGTTCCATTAGGGAGGACTTATCGTTACCAAATTGTTGTATGACAACTTATGTTTTAATCTTCTACCCCCTAGCGGCAACGGCATACACCTTTAAGCGTTGTCTCAAATTAATTCCGAAGAACCAACTCTCAACAACACAACACACGCTAGGGTTTGGGCTGCTCCGCTTTCGCTCGCCACTACTCACGGAATACAGTCTACAGATTCACTAACCGCATGGAAGCGGTGAGTAAATCTATAGACATTTATTTTTTCTTTTCCTCCGGCTACTGAGATGTTTCACTTCACCGGGTTGTCTTCACATGACCTATGTATTCAGTCATGGATCTTCTGCCTTCAACAGAAAGGGTTTCCCCATTCGGAAATCTACGGATCAAAGGTTGCTTGCCACCTCCCCGAAGCTTATCGCAGGCTGCTACGTCCTTCATCGTCTTTTGATGTCAAGGCATCCACCATTTGCTCTTATTGTTTAATCACAAGAATTGTGATAATAAAATTTATATTTTTATTCAGCTAATTGCTTTACCCTATAACTAAATTGTCAAAGTTCCTGCGTCCATATAGCTTTCAGAGAACGATCTACGAAATTCGTATTCCGAATCTTTGAAAGCTAATTTGAGCGTTAAAAAAACCGCCTCATTCTCCGGGCGGCGTTTACGCAAAAAAAATTGCTTACCTGTCGGGAGAATTATTAGTGGAAGTTATATACCTCATATTTGCTTAATTATTTTAAGCTTTTTAAAGTTTTTTGTCCAGGCCTTATACTGTCAAGAACATGTGGATAAGAAACCTTTTTGCCAACATTTAAATTATATTCTTTTTATTAGCTTTTGTCAAGACTGTCGATTTTATCATTTTCTAGCCTTTTTTTAGCTAAATTGGACAATTTTCCAAGCCTTATCGTGACAAAGACTATCAGGGCTGTGACCAGAATCGCATATATAAATTGCGCAATAATTCCGCCGTTTTGTGGAAATATTGCATCAAATAATGACTTGATAGCATCATTCCACGCCAAAGCCGCTATCAATCCAAAGGCAGCAATAGCCAAATCTGACATTTTTTGGACTATTTCAGATTGAAGACTTTTTAATTCCTGAGTACTTTTTTTAGTAATATCTTTTAATATTTCTTTCATGTCCATTATTTATTTATTTATTTTTCTACTCTAAACATTTTACCATGGCCAGGGATAATATAATCGGCCATAGCCAAAACTTTTTCTCGGCTGGCCATTAAATCTTCCTTGTTTTTGGCGTAAGGATCATCGTGCTCCATCAGGCTACCTCTATCTGTTTTTTGTTCTTCGTCGTCTGCCCACCAGAAGACATCCTCACAAACAGCAATGATTCCCTCTTCTGTTTTTACCAGCATAGTCCGACAATCAGAATTATGACCGGGGGTTTTAATTATCTCTATATCATCTGAAAAAATATTTTCCGGTTCCAAAATTCCGCCCTGCAAATCATAAGCCTCGTCTGCATACAAAACTAATGCTCTCTCAAAAATACCAGCCAAAAGCGAGTGATCAAAATGATAATGAGATAAAAAAACGTAATTAATGTCAGCTGTTGTCAAATTTTCTTTCGCCAAAGATTCCAAGAGTAACGGCTTATTGCAGCCCGGATCAACTACAATATTGAGGTCACCGTCTTTAATTAAAACTGTCGTGGATGATGCCTGTTCTATACCATTTTCTTCCCTGGCATAACCCTCTATCAAAACCTTGACTTTGGCCATTGCTATTAAGTTAAAGTTAATTTATGCCCGAGGAGAGACTCGAACTCTCACTCCTTGCGGAACGTGCTCCTAAGGCACGCGTGTATACCAATTTCACCACTCGGGCTTTTATTATTTAAAAGTAATAAAAAAATGCGATTTTGTCAATTTGTTAAAAAGCGCTTGAGAGCATATAATTAGATTAATAAATTATAAAACCATGGGCGAATCAGACAGATTTAAAATTTTTGAAACTCCACTGCCACCTTACAAAAAAGGTGAGATTGATGATGTATTAATAGAACAGCAAAAACACGAAAACAAGGGGCCTAGCCACAACGACATAAATGATGATGAAATAGTATCCCGAGACAAAAAAAGAACTGATAAATTACAAATCGGCGACACCGTAAAAATAATTGATTTTGATGGCGGCATTACACATCGAAGGGTTGAAAGCGTAGGAACTGATACAGTGGGTTTATCTGGAGCCCTTCAAGAGTATAATGAAGACCTCTGGTATTTAGAGGCAATTCAACTATTGGAAGGAACTTATGATTTAAATGAAATTGCAGCCCAAAATGAAATAGAAAAAATCAACTTAATAATTGACAAGCTCCAGAAACTAAATACTAATGATGTTAGAATCTTATATCTTAAAAGAAGGATTAATATAATTAGAAGAGATAGTCTGTTATAATTAATTTAATTTAAAAATTACAATATAAAAAATGAGGAGGACTTTTTTTATCTTTGAATTCGCAATCTTGTTATGTTGCGGATTTTTTATTTTTTCTGCATTTGCAAATGCAGATACAAATCAAGAATTTATCATCCCAATAAATAACGGCAATATTGCCAGCACTACTGATCAGAGCTGGCTTTATACCGATTGCCAGCAAGGGAGTATTTCAGGTAATAGCTATATTATAATCAAGCCAAGCTCATCAGTTGCCATTTCGCCTTCTATAAATTTAAAGGATTATGTGTCGGCAACACTTAGCTTTGATTTGCGTACCTATGGATCAGGAACAAGTTCTGAAATTGCAATTTTTTCATCGCAAGACTCCGGAGAGTCGTGGCAATTATTACAATCGATTCTTCCATCCACTGCATCACTGTCGTCATCTACGCCGATTAGTCTCGATGATTTTTTAAACCAAAACTTTATTTTAAAATTTCAAACTCAAAGCACTTCTGGCAAAAGTGTGGGCATTGATAATATTGCTTTAACCGGAATTAAAATCTCAACAATTAACTTGCCTCCGCAAGCCGATGCCGGCAATGACCAGGAAGGCGCAGTTGGTGAAGAAATATTTTTTAATGCACAAAATTCTACTGATACCGACGGTTTTATCGCCGATTATAATTGGAATTTCGGTGATGGTATATTTGGCTCTGGCGTAACAACGACCCATTCATTTGCCACCTCCGGCGAGTATTTTGTAAAACTTACAGCTACCGACGACAAGGGCGCATCCAGCACAGATAACATAAAAATTTCCATTTTTGAAAATAATGAAACCAGCACCGAGCCCACATCGACGCCAGAATATAATCCGATAAACGGCGACGTTGTAATCAATGAGTTTTTATCTTCGCCGGATGATGGCCAAAAAGAATGGGTTGAATTATTTAACAATACAAGTTCAACAGTTGATTTATCGGGCTGGACAATCAGCGATAATGTATCACCAATAACCATCAACGGCGAAATTGAGACCAAAAATTATTTTGTTATTGAATTCAATTCTGGCAAGCTAAATAATTCCGGCGACGCAATTTATTTAAAAAATTCCAGCGGCGATATTATTGACAATCTTTCTTATGGCGATTTATCCGGGAGCCAACTGCCGGCACCTGACAAAAATAATTCTTTGGCGCTTAAAACCGACGGCGATAGAAGTTCGAGCTTTTTTGAAACAATAACAACGACCAAACAGAGTAAAAATATCATCACCGCCAAGCCGATTATTATTAGAACGTCCGGAGGCGGTTCAATCATAAAAACTGAAGCCAAAGCCACAACCACCACAACTACAACCGAAGAGCAATCAAGCCAAACATCATCAACTGGAAAAATAATAATAAATGAAATACTGCCACGGCCAGAAATTAATGAAAAAGAGGCTGAATATATTGAATTAAAAAACATCGGCACGACGACAGTCGACTTAGTGGGTTGGATAATTTCGGATAAGTCAGGCAAAAAATTTGTCTTCCCAACCTCGACTCGATCGATCCTGCCAAATGAATTCTTTGTACTGTATCGGGCCTCATCTTCCATTGCTTTAAACAATTCCGGCACAGAAACAGTCAATCTATATTATCCTAATGGTACTCTGACTGACTCAGTTAAATTCTTGGGTCCGGCAGACAAAAACTTCAGTTGGAGCAGGAATAAAAAAGATGAATTCTTTTGGACATCTGAACTTACTCCGGACGAAGAAAACATATTTTCCGAAATAGAAAACGATGATCGGGCTGAGACAAAAAAGACAACAACAAAAACAACGGCCACGGTCAAAAAGATCAAAACACCGGTTGCCAGTAAAGCTCCGGCATTTAGTTTTGTACCGATTGAAGAAACCGGCTCATTGCCAATTGGCCAAAAAATAATTACCAGAGGAATCGTATCCGTACCTCCCGGAATACTCGGATCACAGATTTTTTATTTAAACGGAATTCAGATTTATTGTAATAAAAAAGATTTTCCCAATTTAGCTCCTGGAGACTTAGTGGAAATAAACGGTGAAATTTCACAGGCGTCGGGCGAGAAAAGGATAAAAATAACCGGCAAAGATAATATTAAAATAATTTCCCATGACAACGCATTAGAAATAAAAACACTATCAGCTAGCGAAATAAGCGATGAGCTAATCGGCTCGCTGGTAAAGATAAAGGGTACTGTTTTAGACATTAAGGGCTCATATATCTATATTGATGACGGCGAAAGTGAAGCAAAGATTTATATCAAGGCTTCAACCGGCATAAATATCAAAGACCTTAACCTCAAAGAAGGAGACGTGGTTGAAATTGTTGGCATCGTCTCAATTAGTCCTACCGGCCTTAGAATTTTGCCAAGAGCAATAACTGATATTACCAAGCAAGGCGAGGTCAAAGGAGAATTTGAAACAGCAAAAATCCAAAAATCACAGCCAGCGGACAAAAAATATTTCTGGGCGGTAATTATTTTTATGGGAGCCGTAATCACTTTTTTATCATTTGCTTTTTTCAAAAAAAATAAAGCCTGAGTACAGGCTTTATTTTTATATTTCAATTTTTACCTTATTGATTCATATCCACCAGGGACTCCGCCTTTGGATAAAACTATCTGCCACAGCTGAATATTGCGCACTCTAAATGAAGCGGCGCAAGTTAAAAGATAATATTTCCACATCCTATAAAACCTATCGCCATATTTTTCTTTAAGCGCCGGCCAACCAGCATTAAAATTATTATACCAAGCCATCAAAGTTTTATCATAATCAGGTCCAAAATTATGCAGGTCTTCCATAATAAAAATATTTTCAATTGAACCGCCAAGCTGTTTTATGGATGGCAACATGCCATTTGGAAAGATATATTTATTCATCCAAATATCGGTATTTCTAACTGATTTTTTTCCTCCAATAGTATGAAGTAAAAATAGTCCGCCGTCATTCAAACAAGAAGCAGCTATCTGCATATACTGTCGATAATTTTTATAGCCGACATGCTCAATCATGCCAAGTGAAGCCACGGCATCAAATTTTTCCTTTATGTCTCTATAATCCTGAAGTCTGATTTCTATATCAAGACCGGCGCAATTTTCTTTCGCCAAGGCAACCTGTTCCTTTGAGATGGTTATACCAACTCCTTTAGTGCCATAATGCTCCGCCGCATATTTAAGCAAGCTTCCCCAACCGCATCCGATATCCAAGATTTTCATTCCCGGTTTTAATTTTAATTTCCTGCAAATCAAATCTAGTTTTTGTTCCTGAGCCTCATCTAGATTTTGAGCATTTTTCCAATAACCGCAAGTGTAGGTCATGGTTTTATCAAGCATTGTCTTAAATAAATCATTGCCTGCGTCATAATGGCGCTTTCCAACTTCATACGCCCTGCTCTTTGATTGCCTATTGAATAATTTTGCCAGCACAAGCTCCAGAATCAAACTAAAATCCCTTTTGACTTTTTGATCTATTTTAGCTGATAAAATTCTAGAGACCATTTCATCCATTTTTTCAACTTCCCACCAGCCATCCATATATGATTCGCCTAGGCCGAGAGAGCCCTGTGATAAAACTCGCTTGTATAAATCTTCATTGTTAACTTTAATGTCCCATGGCTTGTCGCCATTAATTGTGATGTCTCCAAAAGACAATAATTTTTGAGCGGTGTCTTTTAAGTTTGTCATGGCCATTTTTTTATTATTAAAAATCCCGCAAAGGGCGGGATTAAAAATTTATTCTTCTGTTTGATTAGCAACAACTTCTTCATCTGTTGTGTCTGTGTCTTCACCCACTCCGTCTCCCTCACTTTCTTCACCGGCCAAAACTTTTCCGTCTTCGGATATTATATCAATCTTCCATCCGGTCAACTTTGAGGCCAACCTGACATTCTGCCCCCCTCTTCCAATAGCAAGA
>JBAYJM010000026.1:0-8339 GCA_041665065.1 Candidatus Buchananbacteria bacterium | reverse complement strand
TCCTAACAATCTTTTATCGTAAATTATGACTGGCTCTTTATTGAGCTAACCATAGGCTGGCAGACAGTATAGTGTCTTCCACTTATAGTTCTTTATAATTCCGCATTTATTCCGCATGCAAGTGTTGTTGTTTTTCTGTCAGTCCTAATCCGACAACTTGCATCCGGTTTTCTTTTTTTGGGGACGTGTAGTTTGTATTTTTTTCTGCAGGTTCAAATCCTGCCACGTCCCTTTTTCAAGAAGGCCCCGATTCTAGCAGTTTGATCTCGTTCGGGGCCTTCGAAAATTTTCCTGTTAGATGCGGAAAGTCGAAGAAGTAATTCTTCATCTAACCAGGTTGTGTTCTTGAGGGTGGGTGTAGCTCAGTGGTAGAGCGGCGGATTTGGAATCCGGCGGTCGGGGGTTCGACTCCCTCCACTCGCTCCAGACATTTTTCTTGGTTGATGGCTCGGAGATTAGATCTTTGTGGCTTTTTGCCACCACGTCCCCCGCGTGAGATCATCTCGCCGTCGCCTGAGAGCCCCATCAGCAGCAGTAGTGTACCGCTGATCTCGAGGGCTCTTTTTTAATTGAATAGATTCATGGCAATTGAGGCGGATTTTTCTACGATGCAAATGGCCGCCTCGCTGGCTTTATCTATGGACTCTTTGACTTGCTTCAAATTTTTTGTTTTTATTTTTTCCAATACATAATCCGCCGAGTCTGTTTTTTTTAATTCTTCGGTAGCGATTCCTATTTTTATTCTAAAAAACTCTTGCGATTTTAAAAAGGCGATGATAGATTTTACCCCATTGTTTCCTCCGGCTGAGGAATTTACGGTAATTCGGATCTTTCCTAATGGCAAATCAATATCATCATGAACAACAATAATATCCTCAATTTTGATTTTATAAAACTTTGCCAATGCAAAAACTGCTTGCCCGGAGCTGTTCATGAATGTAGTCGGTTTGGCTAGAATTATTTTTTCCTTTTCTAGTGTCCCTTCAGAGGTTAGTGCGCTAAACTTTTTTTCCTCTTTAAATTTTGAACTAGTTAAATTTTCGGCAATCTTATCTATGGCCAAAAATCCCAGGTTGTGCCAAGTTTTTTCATACTGCTTACCGGGATTGCCTAATCCGACTATTAATTTCATATTATTATTAGCTCTTATCTCTTTTTATTCTTGCGTACCGCAACTTTTGAATTTTCAGAACTTTTCCATTTTTTAACTTCCATTTGGATGGGCGTGCCTATTATTTTAAACGTTTCTCGCAAATTATTTTGTAAAAATCGAATATAGGAAAAATGCAAGGTGAGAGGGTCGTTAACATGAATAAAAAATCGGGGCGGGTTTATTCCGGTTTGTTCAATTTTGTAAATATAAGGATTTTTTAATCCCTTCCCCCTGGATGGTTTGTGCTGTTTGATTTTTGACTTTAAAAAACGGTCTAATTGGCTTTGGTTTAGTTCAGTTTTTCTGCTATTTTTTATTTCTATGGCCAGGTCAAGTATTTTTTTTGATCTAAGGTCTTCTTTGGCAGACATAAATAATACCGGCGCCCACCATAAGTATGGAAATTCTGTTTGATAATATTCAATGTATTTATTAATTGTATTTGTGTCTTTGTCAGGAATTAGGTCCCATTTGTTGGCGACAATAATCACGGATTTTCCTTCTTCTAATATTTTTTGAGTTATTTTTTTATCCTGCATGCTGATTCTCTGCTGGACTTCGGTAACTAAAATGACTACATCTGCTCCGGCAATTGCACTAAATGATTTATCTATGGATTTTTTTTCCAATGACTTGTGTCCTACTTTTCCCGATCTTACAATGCCCGCGGTATCAATAATAATAAAATCATTATCCTTATATTTGAATTCACTATCATGCGATTCTCTGGTGGTGTGTGGAGTATCTGTTACAATAACGCGTTCTTCACCTAAGATGGAATTTAATAGTGATGATTTGCCGACATTAGGACGTCCTACAATCGCCAGTTTTATTTTTTGCGATTTATCATTGGTGTAGTCGGTTTTGGTAAGTTTTAATTTGGATAGTCTTGTTGCAATTTCATCAAGCAAATCTCCGATGCCAGAGCCATTTGCGGCCGAGACATAATTAATTTCACCTATGCCGAGTTTATAGACTTCTTTATCTTGCTGTCGCCATTTGAGAGAGTCCGCTTTATTGGCGATTAGCATGGTTTTATCTTTGAGATCCTGGCGCATTAAGTTTTTTGCTATTTCCTTGTCGGTTGATAGCACTCCGCTTTTTGCATCAATAACAAGAAGAATCAAGTCGGCATCTTTGATTGCTTTTTCCGATTGCCTCAGTATGCCTTTTTCTATGTTGTTTGCTTTTTTGACGTCGATATCAAGTCCGCCTGTGTCAATTAATTCAAAACTTTGTCCTTGCCATGATGCAACATCAATGTTTCTGTCTCTGGTGGTGCCGGCTACTTCAGATACGATTGCTTTATTTTTTTCAATCAATTTATTAAATAAAGTTGATTTTCCAACATTAGCTCGACCAACAATTGCCACTTTTGCCATTCTTTTACTTGCCATAGGTGTTTTTAATAGTGAATATACTTAATTATATAGGGAATAGGTATTATTGCAAATATTTAGTAAATAAAAAAATACCCGTTAGGGTATTTAATTTATTTTCCTAATATGATTAGAAAAGATGCATTAGAATTGAAAGGAGGCTTGTTTGTTGATACTGCGCTCCCATAAGTTTTAGCAAGCTCGGTTGCTGTTGCCGGATAGCTCCCGCCGGACAGATCATAAATATAGATTCTTTTATAGTCGCGTGTAGGCGCATTGCCGGTTAGGGCCACAGTCATTTTTTTTGCGACAAGTCGGGTTTTTTCTGTTGTTGCCCAGCCGGCAATCTGCGTACCATTTCTTATTTCTATAGAAGCTCCCTCAAGTTGATATTCAGGCACTGATTCATTGGTTGTGATTTCTTTAATCTGATCTACGGCTTGATTGGTGGTTGTTGCCGTGGAAGTTGGTGTAGTCGTTGGGCTTGTCGAAGCTGTTTTGGGGGTTGAAGTAACAACGGTAAACTTTTCTTTTTTGCTTTGCTCGTTTAGTTTTTCTATTTCTTTTGCAATGTTTGCATCTTCGTCTGTTGCCTTAACGGTGAAATCAGTTGAGCTGGCTGTAAAAATATTTTGCCAAATCGCTTTGATTTTTGCATAAGAGCCTCCAGTCGGTAATAGTACATATGCTCCATTTATTACTTGTGAATATAGTAGCCTTGATGAATCGTCCATCGGCTGATGAATAATTTTACTCTGATCAATATTTTTAGAAATATTATAAATCCTCAGCAATTCCCAGAGCTGAAAATTGGTTTTAATGTTTTTGTTGAAAGCTGTGAGCAGACTGCTTATTTTGTTGGGGCTTGTCAGTGTCTGCGACGATAAAATTTTATCTTTAAGTCCTATAATTATTTTTTGCTGTCTTTTGGAGCGGGCAAAATCCGATCCTTCAGATCCGAGTGCATGCCTTGATCTTGCATATTTTAAAGCGGTTTCACCATCAAAATGATTCGGGCCTTTTTTAATCGATAATTTTTCAAAACGACTTGAGATGGGATAGGCATCTTCTCTGCCTCTGATAGGATATTGATAATCAACCAGGTCATTATCAGCGGTGACATCGACTCCTCCAAATTCATCAATTAATTTTTCGAAGCCGTCAAAATCAACAACAACATAATAACTTATTTCTTGGCCTAACAGTTTTGATAGCGCTTTGCTTACTGCCTCGCCGCCGCTATTTTCTTTTTTTTGTTCGCTGTAAGCATTTATTGCATTTATTTTTGTCCAGCCAAAATTATCAGTTTTTACATATAAGTCTCGAGGAATAGACATCATGGCCACCTGATTTGTACTTGGCTTAAAGCTGGCTAGTATCATGGTGTCGCTTAGCATCCCGCCATCGTGGCCCTTACCGCCCATTCCCATTAATAAAATATTTATCCTATCTTCATTTTCACCGATCAGTTTTTTATCTTGGCTGGTTATTAATTGCCCCACTTGGCCAAATAGATTCATTTTGGAAAGATTATCAAAGATTTGATTTTTTGAAAACGCCAAAACCCCTGCGAGTGCAATAAAAATAATAAAAAAGGCAACGGCTAAAAGTATAATTAGCTTTGTTAAGCTGAAGCTTGATTCTTGTTGGTGTTTATTTTTTGGAATTTTGATCGAGGAATCCAAGGAATCCAAATTTGCATTTAATTTTTGATGGTTTTTCTGCTCTTGATCTTCGGGCAAAAAATTTACTTTCATTTCTGGCATCGTATATTAATTTATTGGTTGATTTAACAGGATTTTAGTATTAATGTGATAATTTGCTAATAAAGAAAAAAAAGAAAATAGTTTTCTTTTAAGAGCTCACTTCTTATTATATAATATGGCTTGAGTTTTGCCAACATTTTATGGTTTAATCGGATTGTGAAATGGGCTTGCAAAATTAGAAAATTGTGTTATAATTAAATAATATTGCAAAATATTCAATAACTTATTAAATCTAAAAAATGGCTAAAGATGTATTTGATAATAATTTAGAGCCTTCTCAATCAAGGGGCAGGCAAATAGCACATTTTATCATTGAGATGATAATCATAGTCGCTATTATGCTGGGAATAAGGTATTATTTGGTGAAGCCATTTTATGTTAAGGGAGCATCAATGGAGCCGAATTTTTATGACCATCAATATCTAATTATTGATGAAATCACGTATAGACTCTCCGAACCCAAAAGGGGAGATGTCATAGTTTTTAAATACCCGACAGATCCCAAGCAATATTTTATAAAAAGAGTAATGGGTTTGCCCGGTGAACATATTAAAATTGAAAACGGCAAAATCTACATTGTTGATGTCAACGGAAAGTCAGTTGAACTGATCGAAAGTTATCTTCCCCAAGGGATTGTAACCGATTTGCCTCTGAGAGGGTATAGTGATATTGTTTTGGGATCTAATGAGTTTTTTGTTTTGGGGGATAATAGAAGTCAAAGCTTGGACTCCAGAATTTTCGGACCGGTCAAAAAGGATTATATTGTCGGCAGGGCTTGGATCAGGGCATGGCCTCTTAATAAAATAACAGTTTTTGAAACTCCAAAAACTCAGTAAGCGTTTAATTCGATTAAGACAATCTTATGGCAAGACCAAAGAAAAAAATAGACAACAAAATGGACAACAAAGAAAAAGAAATTAAAAAAGCTAAAAAGGCAAAAAAGGAAATATTGACCGTAACGGGAATGCGGGATCTTTTGCCGCAGGATCAAAAATATTGGGAATCAGTAATTAAAGTTGGTAAAAAAATAGCCAATGATTACGGCTATGGAAAAATTGATACTCCCATAGTTGAATACATGGATGTGTTTGAGCGAGGCATTGGAAAGCAGACAGACATTGTGGAGAAAGAGATGTATACATTTATTGATCAGGGTGGCGATGAATTAACTTTGAGACCGGAAAATACTGCTTCAGTCGTTAGAGCATATATTCAGCACGGAATGATTAACCAAACGCAGCCAGTAAAGTTATATTATTATGGCCCCATGTTTCGTCATGAAAAACCGCAGTCGGGAAGATATAGACAACTATATCAATTCGGATTTGAGGCTATCGGTGAAATAAGTCCGGCACTGGATGCGCAATTAATTCTCATGGGTTGGAATATTTTAAATGATTTAGGCATTGAATCTGTAATTCAGGTTAACAGTATTGGATGCACTTCATGTCGCGAAGAATATAAAAAGGCCCTGGTAAAATATTACAAATCAAAAGGCAAGGATTTATGTGAAAGCTGTCAGAAAAGATTAGTGAAAAATCCTATGCGATTATTAGATTGCAAGGAAGAAGGTTGTGAAAAACTTAAGATCGAAGCACCGCAGATTCTTGATTATCTTGATGAAGATTGTAAGAAGCATTTTATGAAGGTTATCGAATATTTGGATGAGTTGGACTTGCCATATGTCCTAAATGCGCAGGTCGTCCGTGGCTTAGATTATTATTCCAAAACAATTTTTGAATATTGGTCGGCTGATGACAGTGAAGGAAAAACCGCTTTAGGTGGCGGAGGGAGATATGATAGTTTAGTTGGAGTATTGGGTGGCCGGCAAGAAACTCCTGCTTGCGGCCTATCTATGGGCATGGATAGGATAGTGGCAAAGTTGAGAGAAAAAGAAATTGAGGTTCCGGAGGTTTATCAGCCCGAGGTATTTGTTGCTCAGCTTGGCGATGCGGCCAAAAAGAAAGCTTTTGTTATGTATGAAAAATTAAGAAGAAAAGGATTTAAAATGTCCCAGGCTTTTTACAAGGATAGTCTCAAGGCTCAGCTGGAAATAGCAAATAAGCTAAAGGTGAAATTTACTTTAATTATCGGCCAAAAAGAAATTGGAGAAGATACGGTTTTGGTAAGGGATATGGATGGAGGAATTCAAGAAATAGTGGCTTATAATAAGATAGAAAATGAAATGGTGAAAAGAATGGATAAATGGCGCGGAGAAAAATTAGATAAATTTACTGTGGACGAATCAGACTCTTCTTTGCCTAAGCCGAAGAAGCAGAAGTCAGATTTTGGTGACTTTACATCGAATGAAGAGAACGATTTTGAGGATAAGAGAAGCGGGAAATA
The DNA here is from genome assembly GCA_041665065.1 of Candidatus Buchananbacteria bacterium. Classification (GTDB taxonomy): domain Bacteria; phylum Patescibacteriota; class Patescibacteriia; order 2-01-FULL-39-33; family 2-01-FULL-39-33; genus JBAYJM01. The sequence goes on along the minus strand of JBAYJM010000026.1, from coordinate 1,695 downwards.
TGATAATATGATGGATTATGGAAATGATATAGATGTTTATTAATAAAAATTATATAGAAAGCGAGGTGAATTAAATGGCTGAAGTGAAAAGAAAAAAGGGAGAAACCTTTGAGGCGTTAGTCAGAAGATTCAGCAAAAAAATTCAACAAAGTGGAAGATTATTACAAAGCAGAAAAGTAAGATTCCATGAGAAAAGAAAGAATAGAACCGCTGTTAGGGCGGCTGCTGCAAGAAGATCTGAAATTACTTCTAAAAGAGAGTATCTTAAAAAGATCGGCAAGCTTATTGAGGAACCTACAAAAAGAAATTAAGCAAGCATATTTTCTGCCAATTTTTTAGAAAATTGGCAGTTACGTGAATGTTTAAAAATATGATACAAAAACAAATTGAGCAGGATTTTTTAACGGCTTTTAAAGGCAAGGACGAAAAGAGCGTCTCAACGTTAAGAATGTTAAAGTCCGCTTTAACAAATAAGATAATCGAAAAAAGAATGGCTAAGGACCAGGTGCTTGATGATGGCGATGTTATGGCCATTGTTAAATCGGAAATTAAAAAAAGAAAAGACTCTATTGAATCATATCAGCAAGCCGATAGAAATGATTTGGCACAGAAGGAAAGCGAAGAAATGGCAATTTTGGAAAGATACTTGCCAGAGCAACTTTCAGAAGATCAGGTTAGAAAGGAAATTTGTGAAATTATTTCACAATCCGGCTACGGAGCTTCAGATTTTGGAAAAGCCATGGGTGCTGTTATGGCTAGAGTTGGTAGTAAAGCTGATGGACAGCTAGTCTCAAAAATTTTAAAAGAAGAGTTGTCAAAATAATCTCTCATAGACAAAAAAAACTCCCGAGGGAGTTTTTTTGTTTTGTGTATTTATTGCGCTATGGTTTTAATTTTGGCATTTTGAGTTTTCAACAGGCATGATTTTTTGGCACTTGGATTAAGGATGTTAATTGTGTTATAATTAATATCAAATACTATTTAAATTTTAAACCTATGACCCTCAAACGACTTTTATCCATGCAAAGGTCGTTAATTAAATTTAACGCCGTCTTATTACTTGGTTTAATAATTGTTGCGGTGTTTATTTTTATTTTGCCAGATACATCCTTTGCCCAAACAGTTACCCAGTCAAGTCAAAATATTAATCAGTTTGTTGACTCGGCCGGCCTCAAAACAGAAGCGAGCTTGGCAACTATAATTGGTAGAATTGTTCAGATTTTCTTGGCAATTTTGGGCGTATTATTAATACTTTTTATTATCTACGGCGGTTGGATTTGGATGAGCTCACAAGGCGATCCGGGCAAAGTTGAAAAGGCCAGGAAAATTATAATCAATGCAATCATAGGCGTCATTGTTATTTCTTTGGCATTTGCAATAGCGACTTTTGTTATGGGTTTTCTAAATGGCACTTTTGGGCGAGGCGGTTCCGGAGGTCCAACAATCCCGGGCGGGCCAGATGACTGGAATAGATCCATGATTGGCCGCGGTCCAATTGAAAGTGTTTATCCAACTCCAAATCAAAGGGGAGTATCCATTGATACCCAGGTGGTAGTCACATTTAAGATGGCGATGGATGCGTCTACGATTTATAATACGAGCACAAAAATAATTACAAACAATATTGAAATTTGTGAAGCGGATTCTGTGAATTATAACTGTCTAAATACCGCCACCTCAACCTTTAAGATATCT
>JBAYJM010000025.1:0-10505 GCA_041665065.1 Candidatus Buchananbacteria bacterium | reverse complement strand
CAAGTAAGGTCGCTTTGTTTGTTTGGTATATTACTTCACTAACAATTATTCTAAAGGCGCCGGTTTTGCTTTCTTCAATATTTGTTTTGGCACGGCATACGATTCCTCCACGGCCGGTTATGTATGCTTGTTTAATGTCGGCATTATTATAAATAATTCCGCCCGTTGGAAAATCCGGCCCTTTTATAAATTTTAATAAATCATCAATTTCACATTCCGGATTGTCAATTAAATGTGTTGTAGCATCAATTATCTCTCCAAGATTGTGCGGCGGAATCGTGGTCGCCATGCCAACGGCAATGCCCTGTGCGCCATTAATAAGCAGATTAGGCAGCTTGGCGGGAAGGACACGGGGTTCCATGTGTGCGCCATCATAGTTGGGAATGAAGTCAACGGTATTTTTTTCAATATCAAAAAGCATTTCTTCTGCAATGGCAGAAAGTTTTGCCTCAGTATACCTCATAGCCGCGGCGCTATCGCCATCCATAGAGCCGAAGTTTCCTTGACCCTTGACCAGTGGATGTCTCAGAGAAAAATCTTGAGCCATACGGACCATGGTTTCATAAATCGCGCTATCGCCATGCGGATGGTATTTTGCCATCACCTCACCGACGACATTGGCTGATTTTCTAAATTTCGAATTAGCCTTTAGGCCAATATCCCACATGGCATATAAAACACGGCGATGAACCGGTTTCATGCCATCTCTTACATCCGGCAAGGCACGTGAAACTATGACCGACATGGCATAGTCTAAATAGCTTTGTTGAACCTCATCGCTTATTGCTCTGTCAGATACTCCTGCCCCCTGCGCTCCTGTTAATTCAAGAGATTGTTGATTGTTTACTGCTTTTTTACTCATATCATGAATATTATGAAAATTTTATAGAATCTTAAGTGATTTAAATATATTACTTATAATACCGCTGCTGGATTTTTTATCATTTGATTTTATGCTGACCTGATAAATTTTATTATTTTTTTGGAAAAAAATTATGGAATTTATTTCATCGGCTGAAGTGCCGGTGTTATTATATTGAATGACGGTGGCGCCCGCAACAGAAAAATTCGTGCTGGAGGTAAGCTTGTAATTAGTCGCGCTGAAGTTGCTTTTTATCCAATCATTAAGCTTGGTGTTTTTGGCGGTACTTTTGAGGTTAATTATAATCTCTGAAACGCTGACAGTTGATGAGCTGTTTAGGCGCAATAGTTTGTTTTCATCTCTCTGAGTCCAACTAATAGGATATTGCACTGTTAGTCCCAAGGAAGCTGATTCATGTGTTGGCCAATTTGTCGGATCGGTACTGTTTTTAACTTTATTTATAATTTCATTTTTAATTTCTTCAAGTTGTTTATCTGTCAAAGCCTGGTCGGTGCTTGTTTTATTATCAAATTCAAACTGATTTTTAAATTGGTCAATGGAATTTTCCATCTGGGCTTGCAACCCGCCTAGTGATAGTTGCTTGGCTGAATCGCTGACATTTTTTTTAAGGTCCATAAACCACAAAACACCCAAGGCGATAACAAACGGAATCAAGATGGCGATGATATAGATTCTTTTTTTCTCTTGATCATAATCAACCTTGCTGGCGTCAACGTATCTCTTGTTATCAATATAATATACGTCGTCAGCAGACTCGTATTTGGGGGTGTTTGAAATTTTTTCTTTAGGCTGTCTCTTTGCTGGCGCAACTTTTTTCTCCCGGGTTCCTTGTATTGACTTCTTTGCGTTGCCTTTGCTGCTGGTTATTTTTTTTGGCATGGATTCTTAAAATTAATATTAGGCAGAAGGACTTAAAATGATTAATTTAGTATTTTCCTGCGGAAGGTCTTTTTTGGCGATTTTTAATTTGTCCATTTTTTCCGACGGCAAGCCGCAGTTTTTTATAAATTCATCGGCGGTTGAGATTTTTGTTTCCTGGCCGGAGATTTTGTAGTGTATTGGGATTACGATTCTTGGCTCTATTTTAGAAATAATCTCAATCGCTTTTTTAGAATCTATCGTATAAATTCCGCCAACTGGGATTAAAAGTATATCTACAACTCCCAACCTTTCCATTTGCTCGTCATCTAAATCATCTCCAAGGTCGCCCAGGTGAACTAAGTTTAGATCTTCGCTGATAATTTTGTAGATTGTGTTTAGCCCCCTTTCTTTGCCTTTTTTGTCATCATGAAAGCTGGATATGCCGTAAAACATGATTTCCTTTGTTTCATATTCGCCGGGTGTATTTATGATATATGGGTCGCCTTTTATGGCTTCAATATTATTATGGTCATAATGATCATGAGATACAGTAATCACGTCGGCCTGAACTTTTGGCATTTTTAAGCCCTCTTTGGTAGAGAACGGATCGCATACAATAGTGCTCTCGATACCATTATTTTTTGTCTGTATTTTAAAGCAAGATTGTCCTAACCATTGAATAGTCATATAAAATTTGCTAATATTTAGTAAGCTTTTTCTGCGGTTATGCAGAGTGAAATTTAGATATATTTTACTATAATTTGCCTTTTAAAGCAAGAAACAGTAGTAACGAGTAATAAGTAGCGCATAACGCGTATGTGGTGTCGTCCTGATGACAATCAGGATCTCGTGGAATGCTATAAAATCCGTCCTCGTAGTTCAGTGGATAGAACAAGGGACTCCTAAGCCCTAGACACAAGTTCGATTCTTGTCGAGGACATAAACGGTAGAAAAATTAATTGACGGGGTAAGGTTCTTGTCGAAGACGAGAAAGGCGATCATTTAATGGTCGTTTTTTAGTATTGACATGTGGTCCATTTATGTTATTGTAAGTAACTCTATTGGCATAAACGGTATAGGAGATCCGACATGCAAAGTGAGTATGATGAAATGAAGGCAAAAGCCCTGGAGACTCTCAAGGGGACTACGGGGCAGAGTTCGCCAGCCTGGTCACAGGTTGGGATTGCTTATGCGCTATTGGCATTGGCCGAAGCGATAAGGATTTTGGCGACAAGAGACAAGTAGCCCCTGGGGCCGTGCGGATGACCAACCGCTTAAACAAAGAGGTCTTTTTTATTTGTGAACAACTCAAAAATCTGTGGATAACTTGTTGCTACTGGGGACAAATGTCTAGACATGTCTAGACAGAACTTTTATTCACAACTGTTTATAAGCTTTTATTTGTGTAAAATTGGCTAATATATATAGATTAATCTAAATTTAGATGAAATAGTTAAACGCTCAAATTTAGTCAATAGACGTAAATCTTATGATTTTGATCCACGTGGATGCAATTTGGATTGTTTATTGTGTTTAGAAATAAAAGCAGATATAATTTAAGTGTTGTTAAACAAATAACACAATAATATGGACAGCGATAAAACAAGTGATTCTGATTTGTCACAAGAAAGCGGTCAGTCCCCTGCACCCACGGATAATAGACCACAAGAAATATCAGACGGCAGTAAGATTAATGATGTGTTTGAGCCTGATTTTGATAATATTGGTGGGATAGAGGACCTAAACCAAAACAATGAGGAATATTTGCGACCCAACCCTGCTCCAGAAGATCAAGATAAAATCGCAATTGAGGATAAAATTGATAGCAGTTTGAATATTGAAGGTGATAATCAGGTTGTTTTTAGCGATGATAGCGGTTCGATGGAGAATAAAACCGTTAAAAGGAGTAATAATCTGGTGCCGGGTATAATTATTGGAATAATCGTTATTGTGGTTATTGTAATTGCATGGGCCTGGACCGAGGTTAATACTAAAAAAGAAGTAATAAATGTCTCTGATATAAATAAAAATGTAAAAATTACGGTAAGCAATGAAAAGGAAAAGGGTTCAGTGACCATAATTAACTCCACGGGAACGGTCGTAGCTGGCAAAAATTTAGTAAATGCAGAAGTTTTTGGTGACAAAGTGAAGATTTTGGCATTTTTTGGCAATTCTGGCTACAATAAGGATTCTATAGACTGTTCTTTGGTATATCCATTAGAACGTTTTATAGACAATAAATATAATTCTTTAGAAATAGATACAATAAGAGGTTTGTTAGAGCCATTATCTGTAGAGGAAAAGGCTCAAGGTTATTATTCGGCAATTCCTGAAGGTACAATACTAAAGCAATTAAAGATAAGCGGAGATACAGCAGAAGTTAGTTTATCAGGAAAAATAGCTACAATGGGCGGTTCTTGTGCAGTTTCTGCTGTCAGATCACAAATAACAAAGACTTTAATGCAGTTTCCAGATATTAAGAACGTAAATATATGTATAGATGGCAATTGCAATCAGGATGAGGTTTTACAGCCATAATATTAGATAATATCTTTCAAATATAAAATCCCGCTTTATGCGGGTTTTTTGATAAATAAATGCGCCCGGAAGATTTCTCCTCCGGGCGATGTGCACTGTCCCCCGCTTCTACTCTTGGTTTGGCGGAAGTGGAAAATCGATGGCTGGGATTTGAGAGGTGTAATCCTTCCAGTTTTCCGATGGTTTAGGGGGCATTTTGCCATCGTTCTCTACTTTAATTTTCTGGATAATCTTTCTCATTTGTTGTCGTGTGATCAAATACACAATAAGTGTAATAACTAGACTAGACCAAAGGCTAAGTGCGAGGTAGTCATCTGCGTTAATTTCACAGAAGAATGAAAGAGCTGTGATAAATATCATGTTCGCCAAACATGCTGACATATAGGTGATCACCAATAGAAGAGAGGCACCAACGGGTGTATATAAACAATCATGATAAATCCCGATGGACTTGATGTAGTCCACTTTTGCTTTTGAAAGGGCAACAATGCAAAGGTGTTGTCGAATTGTCTCTTTGCTCGCATTCCACACGTCACCATTATTAGAAACCAGGTGGTCTCGTTGATATGGGTAATGGCATGTTTGACACCAATGTAGGCCATCGGGCATCCTTGTTACTAGTTCCTTGGTGAACGGGTCAAACTCGATTAGCTCCGCGACGCCATCGTGATAGTGGTACTGAATATTTTTACACATTTGTATGGACTCCTCTGACTGTAAATTGCAAAATTAGGCGCGAATCGCCTAAGGCGCATTATCGAATAAAAAAAGCATTAAGTAAATATATGTCAGAAATTATAACAATTATTAATTTAAATATTATTAAATAATGCCTATTAATATTGTTGTAAAAAGATAAATAATATTATATAATATAGATGTCAAAATAATCGTCTAAAAATGAAAGATAAGATAAAACAAATTTTAGCGGAATATGGGCTTTCAGACAAAGAGGTGAAGATCTATTTGGCATTACTAGGACAGGGGAGCCTGACCGTTAAAGAATTATCCATATATACGAAGATCAAGCGCACCAGCATTTATCCGATTGCCGATAAAATGGTCAGCAGGGGAATCTTGGGAATTTACAGCGCTAAATACGGCACGCATTATATTGCCACTTCGCCATTATCGCTTTTATCCAGGATAGAGAGGATTAAAACTGAGTTTCAAGAATCTTTGCCGGAGCTTGAAGCGATGCAGAAAAAAGAAACCGATGATACAAATGTAAAATATTACAAAGGCAAAGAAGGCCACATGTCGGTTTTAAATGAAACGCTTAAAGGTTATTCGCATGAAATTTTTTACATTGGTTCGGCAAAAGATTTAAATGAAGTAATCAGTGACCGTTATGTTTTGGATATCTATATTCCGGCACGCTTAAAAAGAAAAATAATTTTAAAACAAATTGTTTTTCCTGATAAATTTTCTAAAACTTTAAAAAAGACAGATAACAAAGAATTAAGATTTACACGATTTCTCCCGGCAAATTACGCATTTACTGGCAATATGATAATTTTTGAAAACAAAGTTGCATATTTTTCATCAATAAAAGAATTGACCTGTGTGAAAATTGAAAGCAAAGAAATATTTGAAATGGAAAAAGAAAAATTCAAATTGATGTGGGATAAACTGATATAATCGTTTAGTATTTGTGATAATAATGTGCTATAATAAATTTAATTAGCTACTAAATTTTTTAGAAGCAAAATTTTATTGTTAATAATATGCCAAATATTCAAAATGGAAACGAATTGATCAGCGGAGAAGTTTTTAGCAAGATCTCAATTGAAGAAGGAATGATGATTGGGGACTTGGGTTGCGGAAATTTGGGATTTTTTGCACTAGCTGCGGCGAAACGTGTTGGGAAAAGGGGGATTGTATATGCGGTGGATATTTTAAAGTCGGCCCTGGAAGCTGTAAGTGCGCGCGCAAAAAATGAGGGCCTGGAAAACGTAAAAACTGTTTGGTCTAACTTGGAAATTTTTGGTGCCACTAAGATACCGGAATCAAGTTTGGATGTCGCTTTTATACATAATATGCTTTTTCAGTCGCAGAGAGATGATCATATAATGAAAGAGTCTTACCGCCTAATGAGGCCCGGAGGCAGTTTAATGGTAATTGATTGGCTTAAAACCGGAGCGCCATTTGGCCCGCCGGTGGGTGATCGTCTAAATCCAGGAGATGTAAAAAAAATGGCATTATCGGCTAACTTAAATTTGGTTGAAGAATTCTCCGCCGGCCCATATCATTTTGGCTTAATTTTTAGAAAATAATCCGGGTTAATATTTTTTTGTTTAAATTTGAAAAAAATTGACAATTCAGTCAAATTTGCATTATACTTCATAGTAAATTCATTAATAATCAGTTAGATGTCTAGATTTTTTTCCTTTCAATATTATTTCGATGCAACTACATTTATCAGCGTGACAACTCTTAGGGTTATGCTTGCTATTTTTGTGGTCATGGTAGTAGCCGGATTGGGAATTAAAGTTTATGAGAAGGTAAAAAAACTATCGCCGATTATGTGCAAGCTGATTGATAAATATTTTGCAATGCTTGTAGTGATGGGCTTTTTGGGAATTCTACTTTCCTGGTTTCGTTATGAGGGTGCCTACTTTGTTTCTGCAAGATTTTGGACAGTCGTCTGGGTAATTGGAATAATTGTTTGGCTTGCCGATATTTTACGGTATCAGTTTGTGGTTGTTCCTCTAGCAAAAAAACAAGCTGAGCAGAAAAAAAATTTTACTAAATATTTGCCTAAAAGAAAATAAATAGAAAAATAATAAATTAATATTGTATGGAAACAAAACCAGCAAAGAAGGGCCATTTCTTTGATAAGCTGAAAAAATCGTCGCAAATTTTTGCAATGAAGCAGATTGTTAAGGTCTTGCCGCACTTGTCCAAAAAAAATCTTGTCGGTGTAATGGGTATTTATGAAAGAATTGCCAAAGGTGAAACTAAAAAAATTGTTACCGCGTTAAAAAATATGCTCGAGACATCTCCTGCCGGAGATATGATATTGCGGGATGTTAAATTAATGAACGCCAATAGTAGAAACACGATGGCAACGGCTCTTATGGCTGAAGGCTTAATTTTAAGAGATGAAAAAAGAAAGGCAGCGGAAGCAAGAGGGGAAACGGTTCCGTTTACGGTTCTTATATCGCCAACAATGAGATGTAATTTAAGGTGTGTTGGCTGTTACGCATATAATTATGACAAACAAGATGATCTGTCATTTGAAATAATGGATAGAATTGTGACCGAGGCTGAAGAAATGGGCGTTGCCTTTATCACAATTTTAGGTGGAGAGCCATTGATGTGGGAAGGTTTATTCCCTTTGCTTGAGGCTCATCCAAAGATGTACTTCCAATTTTATTCAAATGGCTCTTTGATGACCAAAGAAGTCGCTCAAAAAATAGCCAAGCTGGGAAATGCTGCAGTTATGTTAAGTATTGAAGGCTTTAAGGAGCATACCGATGAAAGAAGAGGCGAAGGTGTCTATGAAAAGGTTTTGAAGGCCATGGATGTATTAAGAGAAGAAGGAATTCCATTCGGTTATTCAGTTGCTGTTACCAGTAAAAATGAACCCGTAATTGCCAGCGATAAATTTATTGATTTAATGCAAGAAAAAGGCGCGATAATCGGTTGGTATTTCTTATATATGCCGGTTGGCAAGGATCCTGATTTAAGCTTGATGCCAACACCGGAGCAAAGAGTGCACTTATTGGAATTTGATAAATATACCAGAGCAAACAAGCAGGTATTTATAGTGGATTTTTGGAATGACGCCCCTTATGTTGGAGGATGTATCGCAGGAAAATTCTACATTCACATTACTTCAAACGGAGATGTTGAGCCTTGCATCTTTACTCACATGGCCCAGGATAATATCAAGGAAAAATCTTTAAGGGATGTCATGCAATCGCCTTATTTCAAAAAATTAAGATCAATGCAACCATACAACCATAATTTGTATTTACCTTGCCAATGGATTGATCATCCAGAAATTAGCAGACAGATTCAAGAAGAATTTAAATTAAGATTAACTCATCCTGGTGCTGATGATATATTGATAAAGCCAGAGTTAAGAGAGGGTATCGATAAATATAGCGCGAGAGTAAAAGAATTATATACGCCAATTTGGGAAAAGGATAAAGAATCATTGCCAAAACCTGTCTATACTTCACCATGTAGTCCTAATCTTTCAGGATGTGGCAATTGCAATCATGGTCATGAAGAGTCGGTAAAAAAAGAAGATGTTGTTGAAGACGAGGTTAAGGAGACTGTCTAGTTAATGCAAATGGAGGGTTATAACAAGAAAATAGGCGAGTTTGGAGAAAATATTGCTGCTCAATATTTAGAACGCCAGGGGGCAAAAATTACTGGAAAAAATTATTATACTAGATACGGTGAAATAGATCTCATCGCCCGTTTGGGCGATGAGATTTTGTTTGTGGAGGTTAAGACGCGTACCAGTAATGATTATGGTTATCCCGAAGAGGCGGTTGACTGGAGAAAATTGATTCACCTAAATAAGGCGATTAATATTTATTTAGATAAAGAATGTTTAAATGATATCTTCTGGCGCATAGATGTAATTAGCGTAGAGATTAATGCCAAGACTAAAACAGCCAAGATAAGGTGGTTTAAAAATTTGGGTCAGTAGTATTTGTGTGGCCGACATTGATTGCACCAATTTTAGGCTATTTTTTGGCAAACATATTTGACAAATTAATTTATATCTGCTATCATTACTTATATAGAGACATTGATGGCAGCCAACAGGCTGTCATTTTTTAAAAATTATCGGTCTATTGTTAATTCTAAATATTGTAGAATTTAAAATTATTATATAATATTAAACTAATTTAATCGTTATAATTATATGGCACAATCAGCAATACAAGCGGCGATTCAACAAATTTGTCAGGAGAAAAATCTTTCTGAAGAATCAGTGCTTAGAACAATAGAATCAGCTTTAGCGGCTGCTTACAGAAAAGATTTTGGCAATAAAATGCAAAATATTATTGTTAATTTTGACGCTAAAACTGGCGGATTAAAAGTATTTGATATTAAAACAGTAGTAGAAGATCTTCCAGAAGGATATGAGGAAAGCCTTAAAGAAGAAGAGCTTAAAATTAAAACATCGGAAAGCGAAGGCGTTACGGGCTCAGCGGTTGTTGAGGGTGATGAGGATGTAAGAAAATTCAACCCAAGGACTGAAATTCAGCTAAAAGACGCCCAGGCGCTTGATAAAAAACACGAGATTGGCGATGAAATAGTCACGGAATTGGAAGTGCCCGGAGAGTTTGGCAGAATGGCCGCTCAAACAGCCAAACAGGTTATTATTCAAAAAATTAGAGAAGAGGAAAGGCAAAATATTTTTGACGAATATAAGGCTTTGGAACACGAGGTTCTTATTGGAAGCATTCAAAGGAAAGAAGGCAGAAATATTTTAGTTGATTTAAGTCATACCACCGCAATCATGCCGATTGAGGAACAGGTTGAAAGAGAAAGATACAGCGTAGGCAATAGGATGAAGTTTTATTTGAAATCCGTAGAGCTCACCAATAAGGGGCCTCAAATCGTAGTTTCAAGAAGTCATGTTGAGATAGTTAAAAAGATATTTGAATCTGAAATTCCGGAAATTGCCAATGGTGCCATCGAAATAAAGGGAATTGTCAGAGAGGCTGGAAGCCGTTCTAAGGTTGCTATCTCATCAAGCGACGAAAGCATTGATCCAATCGGATCATGTGTCGGGCAAAGAGGCTCAAGAATTCAGACCATAATTAGCGAACTAAATAATGAGAAGGTTGATATAATTCTTTGGGATGAAAATGCTGAAAAATTTATCATAAACGCATTGTCTCCGGCCCATGTCTTGGGCGTGGAACTTCACGATGAGGAAGGAGAAAGAAATGCCATAGTAAAAGTAAAAGAGGATCAGCTTTCGCTTGCCATTGGAAGAGGGGGACAGAATGTCAGGTTGGCTTCAAAGTTGACCGGATGGAAGATTGATATAATATCTGAAGAAGGAAAGGTTTTGGCTGGTGAAGAAGGTGAAGGGGACGTGGTAGATGAAAAAACAGATACAACAGATGAAGAAGTTGTCGCTGATCAAACAGAAGAATAAATTTTTAATCCCGCTTTTTGCGGGATTTTTAATAATAAAAAAATGGCCATGACAAATTTAAAAGACACCGCTCAAAAATTATTGTCT
>JBAYJM010000024.1:0-11886 GCA_041665065.1 Candidatus Buchananbacteria bacterium | reverse complement strand
ACCTCTGCCCGCCCCGATGCCTAATCCATATTCGGCAACTAAAAATATTCCCCAAAGAATATTTGAATCGCAAAATACGAGGCGTCCAATGGTTGACGGCGTGAGGTTGACTAAAAAATTGACAGGCCCCATTGAAGAGTTGGGCGAAATGACGCTTATTGAATTTCGGCGTCTGGCTCCAAGTCCTCGTGAGGCCACAAATGAAATAAAGGAAAGGATTCAGCTTCTTCAGGATGAATCGTATACTAGAAAAATGGAAGGAATCAGCGCCTGGTTTAAAAATGAGATCAATAAATTTTATAGGTTGCTTGGTTCAACTGCAATGGATCAGCGTAGAAATGTAGATGAAGTCATAAAAGAAAGGTTATTATCCGGCAAGCCGACATTAAGCTCTGAGGAATTCGACGCGATAATGCAATTAAATAAAGATTTAAGATATTAAAATGCAACAAGTTACGGTACCGCAATTTTTGGATGTTGAGGATAAGATAATCGGGCCAATTACCATTCGCCAGTTTATTGAGTTGATGATAGGTTGCGGAATCATTTTTATTTTTTATAAGGTTTTTGATTTTTCGCTATTTGTTGTTTCGGGATTGTTTATTATTGCCGTAACTTTGATGTTTGCATTTGTAAGAATCAATGGCCAGGCATTTCATCTGTTTTTGTTAAATCTAATCTCAACTTTTAAAAGTCCTAAATTAAAAATTTGGAAAAAGAAGATATCAACCAAAGAAATAATAGCAGATTTAAAATCTCCCAAAGAAGTTAAAATGCCAATTAGGACTGTTGCAAAAAAAACAGCCACATCCTCCAAGTTGTCAGAATTATCTCTTATTGTAGATACGGGGGGAGTTTATACCGGAGAAAATTAATTTATGCCAGATCGAAAAGCAATATCTACAACACCATCAACACAGAGCAGGCTTCATATAGCCGAAATTAAGGATGATGCGGTTGTTTTAAAAGACGGTACGCTTAGAGCGGTTCTTTTGGTATCGTCAATAAATTTTGCTTTGAAATCTGAAGAAGAGCAAAATGCCATTATTTCCGGTTATGTCCAATTTTTAAATCTTTTGGATTCTCCCTTGGAAATTTTAGTTCAATCAAGAAAGCTGGATTTGGACGGTTATCTTAAAAGCATATCCGAGGCGGAGAAAAAACAGACCAATGATCTGTTAAAATTGCAAGTTACGGAATATAAGCAGTATATTACAGAGCTGGTTGAAATGGGTAATATAATGACGAAGCGCTTTTATATTGTCGTTCCTTATGATCCGGCATCTAATGGAAAAATGGGCTTTTGGCGAAGGATGGGGGATGTCCTTTCACCCACAAGTGTCATTAAATTAAACCAAAAACAATTTTTAGCAATGCGAAAAGAATTATTGATGTTGGTTGACAAAATACTTATGGGCTTGTCGGGAATGGGTGTCAGGGCGACAATTTTAGATACCCAGTCGCTAATAGAGCTGTATTATTCAACATACAATCCTGTAACTTCGCGCAGTGAAAAATTGGCGGATATAAGTAAATTGAATTTTGAAGAATTTTAATCAATATTATCGGGTAAATAAAAAGCATTAAATATGTTCAAGCCGGAAGATCTAAATTCACAAAACCTAAAAGCGCAGGAAACTGTTGCTCAGGTTAAGTATACTCCAGCTCAGCTTAAGCAAATGGAGAAGCAGGCACTTGAGTCAACTCAGGAAATTTTGGAAGAAGAGAAAATCTACCGTCAAGGCGTAGTAACTATACGAGATTTAATTGCCCCGGCTGCTCTTGAGGTAAACGCCAACCATATTCGGTTGGGAGAGTATTATTTGAGAACGCTTTTTGTGGTGCAATACCCCAGATATATTACTGTCGGATGGTTTGCTCCCATTATTAATATGGATATTATTGCGGATATGTCCTTTTACTTTTATCCGGTCAAGACCCCTGTTATTCTAAAGCAATTGAAGAGAAAAGTTGGTAATGTAGAGTCTGGGCTTATATCCTCGGCTGAAAAAGGAGCCCCTCGTGATCCTTTGGCAGAAACTCAGTTGCGAGATATGGAAAAATTGCGAGATGATTTAACACAGGGGGTCGAGCATTTTTTTCAGACTGGTCTTTATGTCACAATCTATGGAAAAACTTTAGAAGAACTGGATCAAATTTCCGATGAAGTTGAAAATTTTTTTGGTTCTCATCTGGTTTATTCAAGGCGGGTTTTTTACCAGGCTGAACAGGGATTTAATTCAACATTGCCGCTAGCTTTTGATGAATTGGGCATACTTGTTAATATGAATACTTCGCCTGCGGCCAGTTCATTTCCTTTTGTCTCATCTGATTTAACTTCTGACAATGGTATTTTATATGGAATTAACAGGCATAATAACAGCTTAATTTTATTTGACAGATTTTCTTTGCAGAATGCAAACGCTGTCGTGTTCGCAACGTCCGGTGCCGGCAAATCTTATGCGGTTAAATTAGAAGTCTTAAGAAGCCTTATGTTCGGTACTGATGTAATTATCATTGATCCTGAAAGAGAGTATAAGCATTTATGTGATGCAGTCGGCGGTACTTATATAGACATATCCTTAAATTCGGAAAGCAAAATTAATCCGTTTGATTTACCCAAAGGCGTGGGAGAAGACGCTCATCCGGAAGATATTATCAGAAGCGCCGTAATCACGGTTAAGGGATTAGTAAGATTAATGATTGGCGATGTTACCTATGAAGAGGATTCTATAATTGATAGGGCGCTTTTAGAAACTTATGCCAAAAAAGACATTACTGCCAATGCGGATTTATCAATGGTTGAGCCGCCTGTTTTGCAGGATTTGCAAGATATTTTGGAAGGAATGCAAGGAGCAGAAGATATTGCTTTAAGATTGAAAAAATATACTGAGGGCACATTTGCCGGATTATTAAATAATCCCACAAATGTAGAAATGAGCAATCAATTAGTCGTTTTTAGCGTTAGGGATTTGGAAGATGAGTTAAAGCCGATTGCTATTTATACTATTGTTAATTATATTTGGAATATGGTGCGCAGCCAGATGAAAAAGAGGATTCTTATAGTTGATGAAGCCTGGTGGCTGATGCAAAGAGAGGATTCAGCAAAGTTTATTTATGCTCTTGTCAAAAGATGCCGTAAGTATTATCTGGGAGTAACTACCATCACTCAAGATGTAAATGACTTTTTAACTTCGCCCTATGGCCAGGCAATTGTAAATAATTCGTCTTTGCAACTCTTGATGAAGCAGACGCCAGCGGCCATCAATCCGGTTCAAAAAACTTTCATGCTTACTGAAGGCGAAAAATATTTGCTTTTGGAATGTAGCGTCGGAGAAGGAATATTTTTTGCCGGGGCCAAACACGCGGCTATTAAAATTGTTGCTTCTTATTCTGAAGACCAGCTAATAACGTCAGATCCTCGACAGCTTTTGGAAATAGAGGCAGCCAAGAAAGAATTTGAAGAGTCCTTGGCAGCGGGAGAAAATAATCCGGGACAGGGGGCGGAAATAAATAAGCAGTAAATATATGTTTGAAAATAAAAGAAAATTAGTAATAATATTGTTGATAGCCGGAATCGTTGTTTTGTTATTATTAATTGCCATACTTTTTCTTTGGCCTAAAAATGCTGTAAGTCCGAAAATAACAGATGACAATTCGCAAATTAAAAATCAGGGCATTAAAACAAACGTTGATTTAATTCCTTCAAGTCCGGATAGAATAAGAGAAGAACAGTCTTATCCTTTGGGATTGAAGCAATTGGCCATGTCATTTGCTGAACGATATGGCAGTTACTCCAGTGATTCGGGATCTAAAAACTTAAACGATTTAGTGCCCCTGGCAAGCAGTAACATGATTGCAAAAATCAATCAATCTTCGCAACTGGCAGATCAGTCGACGAGCACGGCTATGTTTCGGGGATTTACTACCAAGGCATTGAGTTTTGAGTTGGGTGACTTAAAAAGTGATACTGCTTCGGTTATTGTAAGCACCCAGAGACTAACCTACCTTGGTCCCGGCAAAGAACCTAATATTTCTTATAGAAAAATTGAACTTAAATTTATTAAAATAGGTACAGAATGGAAAGTCGATGACGCTGTTTGGAAATAATTTTACCAAGGCCACAATAAAAATAAGGGAAGCTGTTTTAAATTTATTTTTTCCAAAAAGGTGTATAGAATGCCAGAGTTATGGAAGTTTTTTGTGTGATAGTTGTCTTGGCAAATTGAAGGTGCCGGCAAATTCAGAATGTCACAATTGCCGTTTGTCCAGTCAAAATGGAAAATTATGTGATCAATGTGCTGGCAAATCTTTTTTGGATTTTTTATGGATAATGGGTGATTACGATGACCAAATTATAAAAGATATTATCTGTAAGATTAAATACGAGTATATTGAGGAGTTGAGTTATGCGTTGGATAAATTAATCAAAGATTTTTTTGTAGAAGTTCAATATTTTAAAAATTCTTTGTTTGTTCCGGTGCCTTTGCATAGGCGAAGATTATTAGAAAGAGGATTTAATCAGGCTCAACTGATCTCAGAAAGAGTTAGTCAGATAATTGGAGGAGTAATAGATGTTAATTTGTTGGTAAGGATAAAATATAATGCTCCTCAGGCTAAATTATCGGCAAAAGAAAGAAGGGCGAACTTAGCCGGATTTTTTAAAATAAATACTGAGAGAAGTGAGTTTTATGATAAAAAAAGACCAATTATTCTCGTTGATGACGTATATACAACCGGGACGACGATGCAAGAATGCGCTAAGTTACTTAAAAATGAAGGCTTTGAGTCAGTGGGAGGCATCGTTATTGCTCGGGGAAAATGGGGTTGAAATTAATTAAAAATTGTGCTAAATTATAATAGCTTTAATGAATATTAAAAATATAAAATTCTCTTGGAGAGGTGGCAGAGTGGTCGAATGCGTCAGTCTTGAAAACTGAAGTCCCTTCACGGGGACCGTGGGTTCGAATCCCACCCTCTCCGATGAAGTAATATTCAGTTAAATATGGCTGGGTGAATATGTGGACACACTTAGCTAGAGTTTCGCAAATTATTTCAAGACTGTGGGAATAGACATGGAGAGATGGCTGAGTGGCTGAAAGCAACGGTTTGCTAAACCGTCGTATGTCTCTTTTGGCATACCGAGGGTTCGAATCCCTCTCTCTCCGAAGAAATAGGAAGGCAAAAATATATGGAACAGGAGGCAAAAAATAATTTACCTCAGCAAGTCAGCGAAGTAAAATTTTCATGGAGGTATCAAGAATATTTTAGACATGAAAAGACAGTCGCTTGGTATGTTGTTTCTCTTATCTTGTTGGTTTTGGCTGTGGTGTGGTGTTATTTTGATAATAACATTACTTTTGGAATGTTTTTGATTTTGTTTTATCTTGTTGTCCTTCTTTATAATAATTTGAATTCCGAAATAGTTGCTTTTACAATTACCGCTGATGGCATCAGGATAGGAAAGAAGTATCATTTTTTTAGGGAGTTTGATTATTTTTTTATTGTTTATGAAGAGGTTGGCATTAAAAATTTATATTTGCAATTTAGAAACCCATTGAAAGGAAGATTGGCTGTGCCATTGGATGGGCAGGACGCCTTAGAGATAAGAAAATTTTTACTTAAATATTTAAGAGAAGATTTGGAAAGAGAAGCTGAACCAATATCTGACAGGCTCCGCCGTTGGCTTAAATTGTAATTGTTTGTGCCCGTAGCTTAGCTGGATAAAGCGTCAGCTTGCGGAGCTGGAGATCAGAGGTTCAAATCCTCTCGGGCACATTATTATCTATAAAAACATGTGGAGCCTGGAAACAAAAGTGAGTCACATAAGTAAGATTGGCAAGGCATTAATCAGTAGGCTTAAATATATAGAAATTGAGACCGTTCGCGATCTCATTTTTTATTTGCCCTTCAGATATGAGAATTATCAGCATCTGCCGATTGATAAATTACGGTTGGGAGATTATGCTAATATCTGCGGAACAGTGGAAATGATTAATAGCAAGAGAACAAGATTTAAAAGAAAGGCATTAGTGGAGGCTTTAATTTCAGATGACTCCGGTACTATTAAATTACTTTGGTTTAATCAACCGTGGGTTGTAAAAAATATTAAAGTCGGCCAAAGGTTATGTGTTAGCGGAAAGGTTGCCGGCAGCGATTTTGATTTGTATTTGAGCTCGCCTTCTTATTCTCAAAACGAGTCAAGTCAGAAAATTGGTATCTTGCCGATATATCATCTTACGGCTGGTGTGACACAAAAACAGTTAAGGACATTATTAAAAATATGTCTCGATCAAATAGATATTAAGGAGTATTTGCCAAAGGAAATAATTTTGGCGGAAAAGTATCTTTCATTGCCTTCGGCATTAAAAGAGGCGCATTTTCCTTCCAGTGATATTAATACAGAAAAGGCAAGACAGCGGTTGTCATTTGATGAGCTTTTTTTCATGCAGTTTGCTTCCCAGCTTTATAAAAAACAAATCAGTGCCTTAAAATCCGATTCGATAAAATTTGATGAACTGTTAATAAAAAAATTCGTCAATAGTTTATCATTTGATTTGACAATTGATCAAAAAAAATCCGCTTGGGAAATTATTCAAGATCTTCAAAAGACAACACCAATGAATAGGATGTTGGAGGGAGACGTGGGAAGCGGAAAGACAATCGTTGCTTTTATGGCAATATTTACTGTTGCAAATAATAGCAAGCAATCAGTGATTATGACGCCAACAGAAATTTTGGCAACTCAGCATTACCAATCAGCTTTAAAGTTGTTTGGCAAAAAAATAAATATTGCGTTGCTTTGCCGAGCGCAAAAATATTTTAATGGAGAAAAAATTTCGGAAAGTGATTTGTTGGCCAAAATTGAAAAAGGAGAGGCTGATTTAACTATTGGCACCCATGCTTTAATTCAAAATAAAGTAAAATTTAAAAAATTGGCGCTAGTTATTATTGATGAACAACATCGTTTTGGCGTTGAGCAGAGGCAACAACTAAAACAAAAAGCAAAGTCAAGCCCGCATTTTTTATCTTTGACTGCTACGCCGATTCCGCGTTCTTTGGCATTGATTATATATGGCGACCTTGATGTCTCGATAATTAGACAGATGCCGAAAGGAAGAAAGCCGATTATTACAAAAGTTGTAGCTCCCGAAAAGAGAAAATTAGCGTATGATTTTATAAAAAAACAAATCGGAGAAGGAAGACAGATTTTTGTTATTTGTCCTCTCATTGATCCTTCAGATATTCTTGGATTCAAATCAGTAAAAGAGGAGTTTGAGAGGCTCGACAAAGAGATTTTTCCAAACATTTCAGTCGGCTTGCTTCATGGCAAAATGAAGTCAGATGAAAAGGAAGAAGTAATGAAAAAGTTTATGGAAAATAAAATAAAAATTCTAGTTTCTACCTCTGTGATCGAAGTGGGAATTGATGTGCCTAATGCCTCGGTGATGATGATAGAGGGCGCAGAAAGATTTGGTTTGGCACAATTGCATCAATTTAGGGGGAGAGTTGGAAGGGGTGAGTCGCAATCCTATTGTTTTTTGTTTAGCGAAGCAGATGACGAAAATATTTTAAAGAGATTAAAATATTTGGAATCATGCAATGACGGATTTGAACTGGCTAATTTTGATTTGGAACTTAGGGGCTCAGGATCAGTATTGTCAACTCAGCAGTCTGGTCGCATGGATCTTAAAATCGCCGATATTAAAGATTTGTCTACAACAAAAAAAGCCCAAGATTGGGCCAAGTGGTGTATTGAAAGGGGAGATGAAAAATTAATTGATGCTTTGCGGCAAAAAATGGGAGAAATGGGATTTACTTCCCATCGGGAGTAGTGTTAATAATTTTTATTGCTTCTTTAATATCATTAATTTGAACAATTAAATTATCTTTGTTGCCCTTGGATTGGGGCGTAATAATTTTTGTAAATTTTAGTTTTTTGCCTTCGTTTATTCTTTTGTCTAGCTGGGGGATGTTTCTTACTTCACCCGAAAGACCAATCTCACCAATAATTAGGCATTTGTGATCAATAATTATGTCATAAAATGCCGAGATAATTGCCAATGCAACGGCTAAATCAACGGCAGTGTCTTTGGTTTTTATGCCACCGGCAATATTAAGATATATATCCTGATTACTTAAATTGACTTTAGCTATTTTTGAAATTACGGCGATAATCATTTGAAGTCTGTTTAAATCATAGCCAGATGATTTTCTTTGGGGATAGCCAAAAACTGTTTTTGATACTAAGGCTTGAATTTCAACCAGGAAGGGTCTGGTACCTTCTATGATCGCACTCATAGCACGTCCCGGATGATTACTATCCTGTCCTTCTATAAATATTTCGGTCGGATTTTTAACTTCAACCAAGCCTTGAGAACTCATTTCAAAAATGCCGATTTCTCCGGTTGATCCGAAGCGGTTTTTTGTTCCTCTGAGAATTTTATAATAATTTTGATTGTCATTTTCTAAATATAAAACGGCGTCAACGAGGTGTTCAAGTGTTTTGGGACCGGCCACCAAGCCATCTTTGGTTACGTGTCCGATTATAATTACAGGAATGTCATAATTTTTGGCTAGAGCGATTAGCTTTCCGGCGCATGAGGTTATTTGCGCTATTGTACCAGGACCGGAAGATGCTTCATCGGATGTGATTGTTTGGATTGAGTCAATAATAACCAAACTTGGCTTTAAGGCAATTGCAGTCGCTGTTATTTTATCAATGTCTGTTTGGGCTAAAAAATTTAATTTAGTCGACTGAAGGTTGAGCCTATCCGCTCTTATTTTAACTTGGTTGGCTGATTCTTCGCCTGAAATGTATAAAGTGTTTGTGATACTCTGGGCAATTTGCAGAGCGAGAGTTGATTTACCAATCCCCGGATCTCCTCCCAATAAAATTAAAGATCCTTTTACAATTCCACCGCCAAGCACCCTGTCTAATTCTTCGATATTTGTTTTAATTCTAAAATGAGCGTCGTTTTTTAATTCACTGAGAATAATGGGGGAGTCTGGCTTTACTGAAGTATTTATTTTGGTGTCTTTTTTTTCCTCTTCGACAATCGTGCTCCATTTTCCGCACTCTAAACAGCGCCCTTGCCATTTGGAATATTGGGCACCACAGTTGGTGCAGGTAAAAATGTTTTGGTTTTTGGTCATTGTTAGTCTAGGTTTCGGTGTTGTTCTATTGGTCTTAAGTCTAGGTGAACTCCGCCTTCTCGCCAGTGTGATCCGTATTCACCGTCAAATTCTATTATGGTTGTAAAATTAGGATTAATTCGCCGTACTTCATTTACAAAAGCAGTTGCTGATTCCCTGGTAATTCCTGGCCATGTCATATCAACGGCTAGTCCAGAAATGTGCCATGAACCGGGATCATTTCTATAGGCATTAGTAAAATGAAATCCTTCTGGTAATTTACCTTCTTCTCTTAGTTGATTTATTAAGCTTTCGGCCGCTGTTATCAATTCTGGCTTAGCTTGAAAATCGTTTATATTACTTGAACCAACTAACGTTGTTGGATCTGCGGCTGGAATATTGCCACCCCCACCTCCAACTCCATCCGCATCTAGTTCACCCATATTTCCAGATGGCAGTAAAAAATCCCCACTATATTGGATATCGTCCAGTTTAGGCATGGTTATCGTCAGCAACCCTGGATTGATAAGCGCTAATATGGAATAAGATAAAAAAACTAAGGCCAATCCAGTTACAGCCGCTAACATTATTTCTTTCGCCTGAGAAATTGCTCCGCCTCCTCGAGATGTTACCCACTTAACTCCCGCATACATTATCATTAAAGTCGCTAAGATACCAGCGATGGCCACCAAGAAGCCGTACCAAGTTTTAATGTATTTTCCTAATAAATCTGGACTAACCTCAATATTGCCCCTAATTTCTCCTATGGAAACGTTTGGAGTGAAATAATATTTTGAATTATCTTTGACTTTTTCGTTCGTTTTTGTCTGGGTAGCTTGATCTTTGGCATTGCAATTTTGCACGCAGATATCGTATTTAATCTTACACTCTTGTCCACAGTCAGTTTGTTTTAGTGGTTCGCAGGTTGTTTTAATACAATCGGTGGCGGTTTGGGCATAAAGACTAACTGGCATTAAAAAAAGCCAAAATAAAATTAAACTGTAAATTATTTTTTTCATTTTTTTTCAATAATAAATGCTCCCCATGGCATTCCGTCTACATTTCCAGTTCTAATTGTAGCTACTGCAGAATATAAATTCTGAAATCTTTCTACTGCCGTTCGCATTGTTTCACTTGTAAGCTCATCTCCGGTCAAGTGTAGGGGTAAAATTGTAGCATCTGGAAATTCTCTTCTTAATTCAGAATAAGTCATTGCATAGAAAGTTGCCGGTTGAGTCCCGGGAGTAAAGGTGGTTCCAAGTGTCTGTGAAATATCAAGCCAGGAATCAATGAAGGCTTGTCTTTGGGCTGGTTCAAGTTCAATATTAAATCCTATGCCGGACGGGGGAGTTGGAAGAGTGGGCTCTGAATCACCAGTGTAGCCGGGTGGAAATTCAGCGGTTTCAAGCCATCTTATAACTTGGGAATTGGGGTCATTTTGTGAATCGGCTGGTTGAGAGTTGCTAGAAGATGGTGGTTTTGAAATCACAGTGCCATCATCGTTAAAAGTAAGATTGCCTATTGATCCTGGTAATTCAAGCTGTCCACTATACTTAATATCATCTAATTTGGGCATGGTTATAGTCAGCAATCCAGGATTAATAAGTGCCAGTATTGAATAAGATAAAAAAACTAAGGCCAGTCCCGTTACTGCGGCTAACATTATTTCTTTCGCCTGAGAAATTGCTCCGCCTCCTCTAGATGTTACCCACTTAACTCCCGCATACATTATCATTAAGGTTGCTAAAATACCAGCAATTGCCACTAAAAAGCCATACCAAGTTTTAATATAATTGCCTAGGATATTTTTGTCTTCTGGATCAATACTTTTTATATTTCCTATGGGAACATTTAGCTGATAGCCAGCTTCTTTTGGCGCTGGTGCCGGGGCGGATGCAGCATGGCTAATTGCGGGAATTAAAATAAACAGCGATAGGAGCAGTCCAATTGTAAAGGTTTTATACCTATTATTTTTATTTGAGTCCATTATAGTAAGATGTTACGCTATAGACATAATTTTGGGTTTCCACTAATCCGCCCGGTTCATTACAGCATTGATAAGAATATACGCCTGGGCAGTCATTGCTGGGTGACATTGCTTTTCCGGGTGCATCAGAGGCTCCGCCATTGTAAGAAGCTAATATATCAGAAAAAGTAAATTCATTATGGGAAGTCTCTATTTCATGTATATAATTTGCTGCAGCCCAAATATTGTTGGCGTCACTCTGGGGTCCCAATAACTGATCTCTTGAGAGTCCCACGGTGCTAGGTAATACTTGCATTAGTCCAAGAGCTCCCATACTGCTTTCAGCGTTTGAATTTCCCTGTGATTCCTGCGAAGCTATTGCCATAAGCAGTTCTGGGTTTATTACAGAATTACCCCATCTGGGATCATTGCCAATCTGTTCAAACAATGTTAACTGCTGATCAGTAAAATTCGCAGCTTGATTTGGAGGTATGTAATTACTTTGAAAATCAATATAGCCGTTTCCATTACAAAGTTTTTTTACCTCCTCTTTTACTTGCTGTGTGGATCTGGTGCTTCGTGATAAATCACCAGCACTGCCATTGCCTTCTAAGCTTATTTTTGCCTCGGGCAATTCTAATTTTCCAAGGTAGCATATTTGTTGTAGCTTAGGCATGGTTATCGTCAGCAATCCAGGATTAATAAGTGCCAGTATTGAATAAGATAAAAATACTAGAGCCAGTCCCGTTACTGCGGCCAACATTATTTCCTTGGCCTGAGAAATT
>JBAYJM010000023.1:0-17887 GCA_041665065.1 Candidatus Buchananbacteria bacterium | reverse complement strand
TGCCTTGGTAGAAGTTTTACCGGATATTGAAGAGGAGAAAAAAATTGAGATAAGGGATGAAGATTTAAAAATAGATGTAATGAGAGCCGGAGGCCATGGAGGACAAAGCGTCAATACCACTGACTCGGCGGTAAGGATTACTCATTTGCCATCGGGAATCGTTGTAAAATGCCAAAATGAAAGATCTCAACAACAGAACAAGGCAAATGCACTTAAAATTTTAAAGGCAAAACTGCTGACAATTTATCAGGACACTGAAAGCGAGAAGATAAAGGAAATCAAGGGCCAATATAAAAAAGCAGAATGGGGCAATCAGGCAAGATCATATGTGCTTGCGCCATATAAATTAGTTAAAGATCACAGGACAGAATATGAAACGGCAGATGTAGATGGCGTGCTTAATGGAGATTTGGATGGTTTTATTGAAACTTATTTGAGAACCAAAATAAATACTTAGCTTCAATATAAAATTACAATGAATTTGGCAAAAATATGTTCTTTGCACAAATCTCAAGTCCTATTGTTTGCCTTAATCGCTTTTGTAGTCGGGATTGCAGTGGGATCGTTGTTGCAGATAGATAAATTCATTATTTTTTGTTTAATATTAATATTAGCCGCAGGGCTGATTTTTTTGTTGCATAAAAAAATCGTCTTTATTATTGTCTTAATTCTTTTATGCCTGGTTTTAGGAATTTTTAGAGTTCAGACAAATAATATTGATTGTGCTAAAAATGATTTAATTTGCAATTCAAATGGCAGGCAGACAAAATTTCTAGCCAAGGTTTATGACAATAGCCAAGATATTGACGGCCAAAAAATTAAACTGTCATCACAAGGCGTAATTGTCGGAAATAAAATTTATCCAGTCAAAGGAAATGTTTTAATTAACCAGCCACTTTATCCTAAATATAATTACGGTGACGTTTTGATTGTAAATTGTCCGTTAAAAGCGCCGGAAAAATTTGAAGATTTTGACTATCCGAAATATTTAGCTGCTAAAGATATTTATTCAATTTGTCCCTATGGCGAAGTTAGAAAAATAAATTCAGGGCAGGGCTTTTGGCTTAAGGGGTCGGTATTGAAAATCAAAGACAAATTATCCAATAGTTTTAAAAGGTCAATTAATGAACCCCAGTCCTCAATAATTAGGGCGATGATTTTAAATGAGACCGGAGATATACCGCAAAATTGGAACGACACTTTTTCCAATTTGGGCCTTACGCATATTATCGCTATTTCCGGTTCGCACATTACGATTATTGTTTCTTTAATAATGTATCTGGCAATTGCTCTTGGCTTGATGCGGCAAAAGGCATTCTGGGCCGCCGCAATTGGAATACTAGTTTATATTATAATGATCGGTTTTCCGGCTTCTGCGGTTAGAGCTGCAATTATGGGTATCCTAGTGATTTATGGCCAAAAGATCGGTCGGTCCGGTTCGTCGGAAATGTTGATAATTTTGGCCGCCTCATTAATGCTAGTCTTGAATCCGCTTTTACTTTTGTATGATGTTGGTTTCCAGCTGTCATTTTTGGCAGTTATTGGATTGATATATTTATCGCCTTTTGTTGAAAGATGGCTTAAAATAATACCTGATTTTTTTCAAGTCCGAGAAATGTTGACGGCAACAATTGCAGCACAAATTATTACCTTGCCATTGATAATTTTTCAATTTGGCAGATTTTCGCCAATCTCTATTTTGGCTAATATTTTGATTCTTCCCATCATTCCATTTTTGACGGTCTTTGCCATTTTAAATGCAATTATTGGAGCAATAATCCCATTTGTTGGGAATATTATGGGATGGGTTAGCTGGCTTTTTACGTTTTATTGGTTGGAGGTGTCTTATTTGATGAAGAAGATTAATTTTTTCTCTTTTAGTTTTAAAATGAGTTGGTGGGCCATTTTCTTGTGTTATATTTTAATTGGGCTCTGTATTTTTAAGTTTAAAAATAAGAATAAAAATATTGATTTATAAAATTGTTTTTAAAGCAGTATAATAAAGTTATGTTAAAGAAAAAAATCTTAAAATATTTTGGTTTTCCAACCCTGATAATTGTCTGCTTGTCTGCTGTTTTTATATTTCAGACAAATTCGGGATTAATCGGCAAAGTAAAATCAGGAGCTGAAATTTCTGATGCCGGCAAATTGAAAATAATATTTTTTGATGTCGGGCAAGGTGACTCGTCGTTAATATTTACGCCTGCGGGAAAGAAGATTTTGGTCGATGGCGGACCCGATAATGCAATTGTTCAGAAGCTGGGAGAGGTATTGCCTTTCTATGACAAAAAAATCGATGCTATAATTTTAAGCCATCCTCATGCTGATCATGTGGGAGGGTTGCCGGAAGTCCTCAAAAGATATGAAGTTGGAAAAATCTATATGACTGGCGTTTTGCACACAGCGCCTGATTATTTAGAATTTTTGAATTTAATAAAAGAAAAAAATATTCCGGTTGAAAAAATATCATCAGTCCATGATGAAAAAATTGAGAATAATCTGGATTTTAAATACCTCTATCCCGACAAGGATTTGGCGGGACAGAAAATGGAGAATTTAAATAACTCTTCAATTGTGTTTAAGCTGATATATGTCAGTACGACGGCGTTGTTCATGAGTGATTTTGAAAATGAGGAAATATTTGTCAGTTCATCTGGGGTTAAGTCTGATATTTTAAAGGTTGGCCATCACGGTTCAACTAATGCCAATGACAAAATATTTTTAAAGGTAGTATCGCCGATTTATGTGGTTATCCAGGTTGGCTTGAATAATTCTTTTGGCCATCCGCATTTTAAAACTTTGTATTACCTTAAGCAGTTGGGAGTAAAGCTTTTTAGGACCGATCAAGACGGCGATGTTGAATTTATTAGTGACGGACAGAAGTGGTCCTATAATTAGAGGCTATTAAGATAGGTTGATTTTTATTCAGAAAATTGATAAAATACCACAAAACATAACGTATTATTTATGGACGAAAAAAAACTTAAAGTTCTTCTGGTTGAAGACGATCAAATGATTTTAGACATGTATAGGCTAAGGTTTGAGGAAGAGGGATATGATATTTTGGTTACCGAAAAAGGGAGTGAGGCTATTGAGTTGGCAGGCAAAGAAAAACCGGATATAATATTGCTTGATGTAATTTTGCCTGAAATAGACGGCTTTTCCGTTTTACAGACACTCAAGGCGGATATGTCTACAAAAGATATTCCAATATTGCTCTTAACCAACTTAGGACAAGAATCGGATAAGGAAAAGGGCATGACTCTGGGTGCCAGCGATTACTTCATTAAATCAAGGCATACGCCGACAGATGTATTAAAAAAAATTCAAGAGATAACAAATCAAGAAATAACTAATTAAAAAAATGGAACAAAAAGTAGAATTTCCTTTAATTAAAATTAAAGTTGACGGATTGAATACAAAATTTGATCTAACCGATCCTGAGTCAAGAAAAGAATATTTTGAGGCTAAGGCAGGAGAGGAAATAAAAAAATTAAAAGACTATTTAGAGAACAATACTTTTATTGCCTATCTTCTTGGCAAAAAGAATTCCGGCAAAGGTACTTACACCAAGTTAATGGCAGAAATTTTTGGTAAGGAAAAAATCGGTCACATTTCTGTTGGTGATATTGTCAGATCAGTCCACATCGACATGGAGGATGAAAGCAAAAAAACAGAGTTGTTAGAATATTTAAAACAGCACTATAGGGGATATATCTCCGTTGACCAGGCTATTGATGCCCTTTTGGGGCGTGATACCAAAACGCTTTTGCCAACAGAATTTATCATGGCTCTTGTCAAAAGAGAAATCGATAAAATGCCTAAAAAGGCCTTGTTTATTGATGGTTTTCCTCGAGAGATGGATCAGATCTCCTATGCCATGTATTTTCGAAATCTAATTGACTATCGCCAAGATCCGGATTTGTTTGTGGCAATCAGTATTCCTACTGATGTTATTGATCAAAGAATCAAAACTAGAGTTATTTGTCCAAAATGCAAAACTCCCAGAAGCTTGAAATTATTTGCAACCAAAGAGGTTGGCTATGACGAAAATCAAAAAGCATTTTATTTAAAATGTGATAATCCTGAATGTGGTGGTGAAAGAATGGTCGGCAAGGAAGGTGATGAATTGGGAATTGAAAATATCCGTGAGAGACTGGAACTGGATGATAAATTAATTGCAAAAATTTTAACTCTTCATGGCATACCTAAGGTGCTTCTTCGAAATGCTGTTCCAGTAGATAAAGCTGATGATCTTATTGATGATTATGAAAAAACTCCGGAATACTATTATGAGCTAGATGAAAATGGCCAGGCGCAAGTCAAAGAAAAGCCATTAGTTGTCAAAGACGATGATGGCAATGATTCTTATAGCTTATTAGCTCCTCCGGTTGCTGTCAGTATGATAAAACAATTAGTCCAATCTTTGGGATTATAAAAACAATACAAAAAAACATCCGCCTTGGCGGATGTTTTTAGATTTATATCTATTTGCTTTTGCTTGCGGTTTTTATGCAACTGGTACATACTTTCATTTTCTGTCCATCCATTTTTTTGCTTTGCAAGTTTATCTTTTGAGTTCTTTTTGCCTTGACTTTGGAGTGGCTAACATGAAACGATGTATTTGTGCCTCGTCCGCAGATTTCACATGACTTGGACATAGGTTGAAAAAAGTTATTAATTTAATATGTAAAGTCTATCATAATTGTCCAAAATAGTCAATTGTGTTATAATTTTTTTATAAACAAAATACATGCTTTATAGTTTAATATTTGGAAATTTTCAAGCTTTTGCTAACGACCCTTGGTTTTATTCTCTGCAAATAGTAGCCATTCTTGCTGCCGTGGTTATTTCTTTGAGTGTTCATGAATTATCACATGGCCTGATGGCTCATTGGTTTGGGGACGATACGGCCAAAAATGCAGGTCGTTTAAGCTTAAATCCCTTAGTTCATCTTGATCCTTTGGGTACATTCATGCTGTTAATAGCTCCATTTGGCTGGGCCAAGCCTGTTCCCGTAAATTATTTTAATTTACGAAGGCCAAGGTTGGGGGTGGCGATGGTGTCTTTTGCCGGCCCTCTTTCTAATCTGCTTTTAGCCGTAGTATTTGGATTTTTGGCCAGGTTTTTGTATCCTATGTTCGGCCCCGCTAATCTGTTGATTATTTTCTTTGAAGTCTTGATGGTTATTAACTTTTCTCTGCTTATTTTCAATTTAATCCCGATTCCGCCTCTTGACGGCTCTAAAATATTATTTAGCGCTTTGCCTCACAAATTTGATAATTTTAAAGACAAGTTTTCTGTTTATGGTCCAATTATTTTGCTAATTTTAGTATTTGCTGATTCATTTATGGGCGTTAATATTTTTGGCAGAATATTTAGCTTTTTTTATGATGTATTATTTCGAATTTTTGGTTTTTAGCTCCAGCTTGACTTTTGCCTAAAAATTCTTTAAAATATTTGCAGATTAAGAAATTAAAAATAATAAATTCCTCAGATACTATAGGCAATAAAACCTAATAAAAATCTTGTGGAATTCCCATGATTAGGGAATTTTTTAAATCCCGCTCGATAAATAACTTAAGATATGCCAACAATAAACCAATTACTCAGAAAAGGAAGAACTTCTAAAAAAGCTAAATCTAAAACTCCTGATTTACAGCTTACTTTAGATAGTTTGCATAGAAAAAAGAGAACCATAGCAAAAGGCAATCCGCTTAAGCGTGGTGTGTGTACTCAGGTTAGAACAACTACACCTAAAAAACCAAACTCAGCACTGCGAAAAATCGCTAGGGTTAGGCTTAGCAATGGTCAGGAAGTAACAGCTTATATTCCGGGCGTAGGACACAACTTGCAAGAGCACTCAATCGTATTAATCAGAGGTGGCAGGGTTAAAGATTTACCTGGTGTCAGATACCATATTGTTAGAGGCGTTTATGATAGTGCTGGCGTAGCAAACAGAAAAAAAGGCAGAAGCTTATACGGCGCAAAGAAAGAAAAAGCGAAATCATAATATAAATTAAAAAATATGAGAGGAAAACAAGCTCCAAAAAGAAAAATTATTCCGGATGCTAAATATAACCAGGAATATATCGGTAAATTCATTAATTACATAATGGAAAGAGGCAAAAAAGAAATTGCCAAAAAAATCGTTTATGACGCGATTGATTTGATTTCTCTAAAAACAAAATTAGATCCTATTGAAGTTTTTGAACAGGGTTTAAGAAATGTTTCGCCTTCGGTTGAAATCAGAGGCAAAAGAGTCGGTGGTGCTAACTACCAGGTTCCGGTTGCGGTGAGATCTGAAAGAAGCTTTACTTTGGGTTGCAGATGGCTTATTGCCGCAGCCAAAGCCAAAAAAGGCAAGAAAATGGCTGAAAAATTAGCTGAAGAACTTATCAATGCTTATAATAATGAGGGTTCAGCTATCAAGAAAAAACAAGACACCTATAGAATGGCTGAAGCCAACAGAGCATTTGCTCATTTTAGTAGATAAATAAAATAGATGGGCGACACTAAAGAGTTATTAGACGTATATTCTTTTGAAGGTGAACTTGTTGGCCAGATGGAAAAGAAGGAATTCCATGAAACTATTAGACAAGAATATTTAGAAAAGGGAACTACATCAATAAGACATAAGGATGTTAAATTATTCCTTCTGACATCTAAGGGAAGAATAATCTTACAAAGAAGATCTAAGTGGAAGGGTGATAATCCCGGACTGTGGGATAAAACAATCGGTGGACATATAGCTTCTGGGGATACTTTTGAACTAACCATGCTGAAAGAATGTGCAGAAGAATTGGGAATACCGGCCACGATTGTTAGAACTGAAGATTTTGACAAGGCTGCAACCACAACAGACTTACACGTTTTAGCAATACTGCGGCCGCTAATTCTATTAGATAATTATCAATCTCATAGAGTGCATGAGGAAAAGAAGTGGACAGAAAACAGTATTACTCAATTTTTTCTAGGTTATTATGATGGAGCGATTAGATTTATAGATAGTGAATCATGCGGAATACAAGTATTTACTCTAGAAGAGTTGGAAGAAGAAATTAAAAATAGCCCCGATGGATTTACAGATGATATAAAATATATAATTAACAAATTCAAGCATTTGATCAAACCGATTCAAGAAAAGAAAGAGCACATATTAAATTGTTAAAATTTAAGAATTGATAAATATGAGGAAAGAGGGACAAAAATCTGGAGAATATGGTTTAGTAGATCAACAAGATTATTTAAAGCAAGGATTTTTTGCTGCTGGAGACTATGAAGCCGGGGCTGATCTTGAAAAATTACTTTCTGACAATATTTTTTCTGCGGTTTATGTGGATTGCCCCCAGCCTGAAGTTCATAGAGGATTAAAAATTGAAATGTTCAGTGAGCTTAGGGGAACTGGATTTAGACTTCCAGATGGATCTATACTGATTATTCACGATTGGAAAACGCCCTCAAGAGTGCCTAAGGGATGGTTGTTCAAAATAGAAATTTAAAAATATTAAATTGTTAAAATTTAAGAATAAAATTAAAAATTAGAAATTAATCTTTATGCCCCGTAAAACTCCTATTGAAAAAATCAGAAACATCGGTATTATCGCTCACATTGACGCAGGAAAAACAACGGTTTCCGAGCGCATTTTATTTTATACCGGAAAAAAGCACAAAATTGGTGAAGTTCATGAAGGTCAGGCAACAATGGACTGGATGGAACAGGAACAAGAAAGAGGAATTACTATTACCTCTGCCGCAACAACTTGCTTTTGGCCAAATGCTGATTGGCTAGGAGGTGGCGATATTCAAATTAATATTATTGATACCCCTGGACACGTAGATTTTACAGCTGAAGTAGAGCGATCTCTTCGCGTACTTGATGGCGGCGTTATTGTTTTTGATGGAGTTGCCGGCGTAGAACCGCAATC
Organism: Candidatus Buchananbacteria bacterium; assembly: GCA_041665065.1. Lineage (GTDB taxonomy): Bacteria > Patescibacteriota > Patescibacteriia > 2-01-FULL-39-33 > 2-01-FULL-39-33 > JBAYJM01. The sequence continues at coordinate 9,959 of JBAYJM010000023.1, read as the reverse complement.
AGAAACAGTTTGGAGACAATCCGAAAAATATAAAGTGCCTAAAATCGGCTTCATCAATAAGATGGATAGAATGGGTGCTAATTTTTATAATGACATCGCTTCAATTCATGAAAGATTGACAACTCATGCTCATCCAATTCAGTTGCCTGTTGGCGCTGCCGAAACATTCAAGGGAATTATTGATCTTTTTGAAATGAAAGCTGAAATTTATCTTGATGATTTGGGAACTAAATGGGAAATTGTTGATGTTCCTGCTGATGAATTAGAACGAGCCAAAGAGTACAGAGCAAAATTAGTCGAGGCCATTGTTGAAAATGATGAAAAATTGATGGATAAATATTTGGCCGGCGAAGAAATCTCAATCGCTGATTTGAAAAAGACACTTAGAAAAGCAGTTATTGCCAATAAAGTTGTGCCTATACTTTGCGGATCAGCTTTAAAAAATAAAGGTGTTCAATTCTTGTTGAATGCAGTTTCTGAATTCTTACCATCTCCTATGGAGGTTGTTGCTCCGATTGGAACAGACGTAACCGACGAAGATAAAAAAATCGAGCTTAAGGTTTCTGATGATGCGCCTTTGGCTGGTTTGGCATTTAAAATTGCAACCGATCCTTTTGTTGGAAAATTAGTTTTCTATAGAGTATATAGTGGAGTATTGAAATCAGGTTCGTACATTGTAAATAATACTAATGGCAACAAAGAAAGAGTTGGTCGTATTTTAAGAATGCATGCTAATTCAAGAGAAGAAATTGATGAAGTATATGCTGGTGAAATTGCCGCTATCGTAGGTATCAAGCAAGTTACAACAGGTGATACAATTTCTGATCCAAGCTTTCCAATCTTTTTGGAAAATATTGTTTTCCCTGAACCGGTTATTGATATTGCTGTTGAGCCAAAAACAAAAGCTGACCAAGAAAAAATGGGTATGGCTTTGGCAAAGTTGGCTGAAGAAGATCCAACATTTAGAGTGCATACCGATGAAGAAACAATGCAAACAATTATTTCCGGTATGGGAGAATTGCATTTGGATATTATTATCGACAGAATGAAAAGGGAATTTAAAGTTGAGGCAAATATTGGTGCGCCACAAGTAGCATATAGGGAAACAATCAAAACCAAAGCAGAAGCCGAAGGAAAATATATCAGGCAATCAGGCGGCCGTGGCCAATATGGCCATTGCTGGATCAGATTGGAGCCATCTGAAAAAGGCAAGACTTTTGTATTTGTTGATGAAATAAAAGGCGGTGCAATTCCCAGAGAATATATCAAACCAATTGAAAAAGGTATTAAAGAAGCCATGGAAAGAGGCATCTTGGCCGGTTATCCTGCTATCGATATTAAAGCAACTGTTTATGATGGATCATTCCATGAAGTTGACTCTTCAGAAGCAGCATTCAAAATCGCCGGATCTTTGGCTTTTCAAGAAGCTGCCAAAAGAGCACAGCCTATTATCCTTGAACCTATTATGAAAGTTGAAGTTGTAACTCCCGAACAATTTATGGGAGATATTATCGGCGATTTGAATTCCAGAAGAGCAATCATCGGATCTATGGCTGACAGAGGCGCTGGCGCCGGAGCTGTAAAAGTAATTACTGCTAATGTTCCGCTATCTGAAATGTTTGGCTATACAACAACTCTAAGATCAATGTCTCAAGGCAGAGCTTCTTCATCAATGGAATTCCTGCACTACAATGAAGTCCCAAAGAACGTTGAAATGAAAATTGTTGAAGGCAGAAAGACTACAACTGCGGCTGAGAAAAAATAAAATTGTATTTTAAAATAAAATAAAAAAGGACCGCCGCACGATGATAAGCGTTTCTGTCTTCGTGCTATGCGATCCGTTGGTGGAGTTCGGAGAAACTTATTTGGTCACCTCCTTTAGTAGCCCGGCAGGATGAAAGTCCGCCGGTACCTGTTGGTTGTACATGCTGGGGCGTCCCTGCGGTTGATCCTTTATCATGGATTTAACCCAGAGTAGAGTCCCCATCGCCAAGGCCCATACGGAAATGATAACCAGTGCTTTCGCAAGCTTGGTTTCCATTTACTTCTCTCCTCCTTGTGGGGGATCGTCCCAACCGTCCGGAATTTCCGGCGGCGGGATGATATCCTTGGTTTGAAGCTTGATTCGGACATGTTGAGTGTCCGACTCAATCTTGAAGTTCCAACTCCTCAACTCCACAGCACGATCATCTTCCTTCTGATCAGGAATGACGATCTTGGGCTCGGGGGCGACATCGATCAGAAGCGAGCCATCGGGCTGTTCCGTCGACATTACCACAAACCCCGTCATCAGCGCACTCTCGACCTGGAGAAGGTCGTTGTGGAAAGCGATGTCCTCTTGGAGCGGAGTGTTCATGGCCTTCGTGGTGAGCGTCGGAGTGCCCATGTCGCGAGTGGCGACATGCCAACCCGCAAGGAATCCCACCAGTAGTCCAGCCACCATCACAAATCCCATAACCCAGTAGAAATTGCGCCGGTGTTTGCGGTTATAGGAAAGATTCAGGTCCTTCATAGTGATTCTCCCAAATGTACTGTTATCAGTCTCCCTGACACATCAGGGCTTAACTGATCCATTCTTACAATTATATCACATCTGGACAAAATTGTCAATAGATTAAGAAAAAATATCTTACAATATTAGCTAAATTTATATAAGTTTAATAGTAAATGGTTATTAATTAGGGAAATACCCCAATTACTGATTACTAATTACTTCAAATATATGGATAAATTCCAAAAAATCGTCAATTTAATCAAAAAAACTGGCGATAAGGCGATAATTTTAGACCAAAACGGCGATCCAAATTGCGTAGTTATGAATTTGGAGGACTACGAAAAGCTAATTTTAGGCAAGTCTGAGGTGAGAGGCTTGACAGAAACTGAACTTTTAGATAAAATAAATCGTGATATCGCCATTTGGAAAGAGGATCAGGGCGAAGAAGCATCTTCTATTGATCAGCAAGATTTTTCTAAGAATGTTTCTAATTATTCCAGTTTTGATGAGGCTTTTGACGCTGATTTGAATGATTTAAATAGAGAGCCGGCCGTAAATGAAGAGGAAGACAGATATTATTTTGAGGCTGTGGAATAAATTGTTGAATAATATTGAAAATAGTCTTGCAAAATATAATAATTGTGCTATAATAACTAGGCTTTTCAGTGTTAATAAATTATTAAGCATTTAGGCATTGGGAATTTGGGCGTAATCTTAATAAATTTAGATTAAACCTTAATTTCTAAGCTCGATAACTTTTTAAGATAATTTTTAAAAAATAAAATAAATCGGTTAGACCTGGCTAAAACTCCCCATGCGGGTGAGGGTCTACATAAAGGATTAAATAAAATGGCAGAACAATTTAACAGAGCTAAGCCTCACGTAAACGTAGGCACAATCGGTCACGTTGACCACGGAAAGACTACTTTAACCGCAGCTATCCTTAACACTTTAGGTGCTAGAGGTTTTATTGCTCAACATAAATCTGTTGATCAGATTGATGCTGCTCCAGAAGAAAAAGCTAGAGGCATTACCATTGCTACAGCTCACGTAGAATATGAAACAGAAAAGAGACACTATGCTCACGTTGATTGTCCTGGCCACGCCGACTATATCAAAAACATGATTACCGGTGCTGCTCAGATGGATGGCGCTATATTAGTTGTAGCTGCTACTGACGGTCCTATGCCTCAGACCAGAGAGCACATTCTTTTAGCCAGACAAGTTGGCGTTCCATATATTGTTGTTTTTATAAATAAGGTTGATCAGGTTGACGATCCATCACTTATTGATTTAGTTGAAGAAGAAATCAAGGACCTACTTAAGAAATATGAATTCCCTGGCGATGAAACTCCAATTATCAGAGGATCTGCTTTGAAAGCTTTAAATGATCCAGCCGGAGCAGACGGAGACGCTATTATGAAATTAATGGAAGCATTAGATACATATATTCCTGAACCAGTTAGAGCCACAGACCAGCCATTACTTATGCCTATTGAAGATGTATTCTCAATTGAGGGCAGAGGCACTGTAGTAACAGGTAGAATTGAAAGAGGCATTGTAAAAACCGGTGAAGAAGTTGAACTAGTCGGTTTAAAGGATACAGCTAAAACAGTTGTAACCGGAATCGAAATGTTTAACAAATCCCTTGATGAAGGCAGAGCCGGAGATAATGCAGGTATTTTGCTTAGAGGCATTAAGAAAGACGATGTTGAAAGAGGACAAGTATTAGCCAAGCCAGGATCAATTACTCCACACAATGAATTTGAAGCAGAAGTTTATGTACTTAGCAAAGAAGAAGGTGGAAGACACAAACCATTTTTCAAAGGATATAAGCCGCAGTTTTATGTCAGAACAACTGATGTAACCGGAGAGATTGAATTGCCAGAAGGCAAAGAAATGGTTATGCCTGGCGATACGGTTAATCTGAAGATTAAATTAGGCAAGACTGTTGCCATGGAAGAAAAGATGAAATTTGCTATCAGAGAAGGCGGACATACAGTTGGTGCTGGAGTTGTTACAAAAATTGTAAAATAATTTTTATTAGTAGAGCCGGGGCTTGCCTCGGCTCTACATAGTGAAATAAGTTTTTTAAATAATAATACAAATGGCCACAAAAAACACTGCAACTGAAAACGAAAAGCCGCACCAGAGGATTAGGATTAAGATTAAGGCTTACGATCATAAGATAATTGATAATTCAGCCAAGAAGATCATCGAGACCTGCCAAAGGTTTGGAGCCAAAGTTGTTGGTCCTGTTCCATTGCCTACTGAAAAGAAAAAGTACACGGTGAACAAGTCAACATTTGTGCATAAGGATGCTAGAGATCAATTTGAAATGAGAATTCACAAGAGATTATTGGACATCGTAGACCCGAATTCACAGACCGTTGATGCCTTGATGAATTTGAATCTGCCGGCCGGAGTCAATGTAGAGATAAAAATGTAATCATTGTAATTTAAATAAAGGATTTATAGGAAAATGGAGAAAGATCCGAAGATTAAAGAAGCTTAAGGCGGAAAACCTCCACGATTCAATATAAGTCTGAAGGATTAAAAAGAAAGTATCTTAACTAAAAATTAGGTAAAACCGCAAAGCAATAGTTGTTTTCTGGGTGCGGGCAAATCTGGTTTTAAGATATGCCAGATTTTTTTGTTTCAGATAACCAAAACAAATTTGATATGAAATTCATATTAGGAAAAAAAATTGAAATGACCCAGGTTTTTAAGGAAGACGGAACTGTAACTCCCGTTACTGCTGTATTTGTCGGAAGTAATTATGTCACCCAAGTTAAAACCAAAGAAAAAGACGGATATAATGCTGTTCAGGTTGGGTTTGGTGAAGCTAAAAAAATGAACAAGGCAAAAGTTGGTCATTTAAAAGACATTGCAAGCCTTAAAAGCTTAAGAGAATTTAGAGTAGAAGAAGCTGATTTATCAGATTTAAAGCGTGGCGATAAAATAACGGCTGAAGTTTTTGTGGCCGGAGACGAGGTGGATGTAATCGGCGTTTCCAAAGGCAAGGGCTTTCAGGGCGTTGTTAAAAGACATGGCTTTCATGGACAAAAAGCTACTCATGGACATAAAGATCAAGAGAGAATGCCTGGTTCAATCGGAGCGGGCGGCGTTCAAAGAGTTTTTAAGGGCGTACGAATGGCTGGCAGAATGGGCGGCGATAATGTTACTGTTAAAAATTTACAAATAGTAGAAATTGATTCTGAAAAGGGAATTCTTTATGTTAAAGGAGCTGTACCTGGAGGTAGAAATGGATTATTGTTTATCTCAGGTGATGGCAAGATGGAAATCAAAAAGGAATCCGCACCAGTTGAGTCAATTGAGGCCGAGGAAATAAAGACTGAAGAAGTCAAGGCTGAAGTTGAGGAGGTTAAGGCAGAAGAGATAAAACAAGAATCAGCTGAAGAAATAAAAGAAGAAGCAAAATCTTAATAGTATGATCAAGTTACCAGTATACAATCAAGCAGGAGAAAAAAAGAAAGACTTGGAAGTGAGCTCAAGAATCTTCGGCGTTAAAATAAAGCCGGAAGTCATTCATCAGGTTGTTGTTGCTCAAATGGCAAATTCCAGACAGGTTTTAGCTGATACAAAAGGCAAGGGCGAAGTAAGAGGCGGCGGTAAAAAACCTTGGAAGCAAAAAGGAACCGGTCGCGCTAGACACGGCTCTATCAGATCTCCTTTATGGAAAGGTGGAGGCGTAACTTTCGGTCCTACCAGCGATAGAAATTTTTCGCTTAAGGTTAATAAAAAGCAAAAACAGATTGCAATGGCAATGTGTTTATCAGATAAGATAAATTCAGACGGATTAATAGTTTTTGATGGCCTTCAGTTAAGTGGTAAAACCAAAGAATTAAATTTGTGGATTGCCGATTTAAAACAAAAAATTGCCAGCCTGAAAGAAAGCAAGAAATTTTTGATGGTATCGGACGGCAATGACGCAAATATCATTAATGCTGCCCTTAACTTGAAAAATATAAATACCATTTCAGCTGATAGCTTAAACTGTATTGAATTATTGAAATATGAAAAAGTGCTTTTGACTGAAAAGGCTATGGCAAAGATAGAAGCGCATTATAAAAAAATCAACGAAAAGAAAGCATAATCATATGGGTATTTTAGATAAATTAAAAAATAAAAAAACTGACGACGACGCCCCAAATAAGGCTAAGGATTTGAAAGTGGAAGAAAAGCCAAAGGCAGAGAAGGCAAAGCAAGAAAAACCAAAACAGGCTGTCGAAAAGGTTCAAGAAGAAACGGTTGTCAAAGAAGACATGGCAGATAGAAATATCGCAAAATATGCTGGAATATTAATAAGGCCGATGGTTAGTGAAAAAAATTCCGGTTTGACCAAGCATAATCAGTTTGTATTTGAAATATCAACAAAAGCCAACAAAATTCAGGTGGCCGAAGCAATAAAGGCAAAATATGGAGTTGAGCCGGTAAGAGTTAATGTTTCAAATATTATTGGTAAAAAAGTCAGATACGGAAAATATACAGGCAAACAGAAGGACAGCAGAAAGGCAATCGTGTTTTTACCTGAAGGCAAAAGCATTAACGTTTACGAGGGAGCATAATTGATTTAAGATAAATATTATGGCAATTAAGATTTACAAACCAACATCACCAGCTAGACGCCAAACATCAGTATTGGAAAGCTTTGATATTACCACCAAAAAACCTCTTAAAAAGTTAATTATTTCTAAGAAGAGAATGGCTGGAAGAAATAATCAAGGTAAAATTACGGTCAGGCATCAAGGCGGAGGCGTTATTAAAAAAATTAGAATTGTTGATTTTAAAAGAAATAAGTTTGATATTCCGGCCAAAGTCGTTACTATTGAATATGATCCAAATAGAAATGCCAGAGTTGCTTTACTAAACTATGCCGATGGCGAGAAGAGATATATGATTGCGCCAGATGGCTTGAAAGTAGGAGATAAAGTATTGAGCTCTATGAAGCTTATTGAAATTAAAAGCGGCAACAATTTGGCTTTGGAGCATGTTCCTGTAGGAATGTTTGTCCACAACATTGAACTTAGTCCAGGTAAGGGGGCTCAATTGGCCAGAAGCGCTGGCAATAACGCCTATTTGATGGGTATTGAAAATGGTTATGCTCAACTTAAGATGCCATCAGGTGAAGTCAGATTAGTATCTGCAAAATGCATGGCTACGATAGGAACAGTAAGCAATCCGGATTTTAAAAATATTCGTTGGGGCAAGGCTGGTAGGATGAGACACAGAGGAATAAGGCCGACAGTCAGAGGAAAAGTTATGAATCCGGTTGATCACCCTCATGGTGGTGGTGAAGGCCAGAATCCTATTGGTTTGAAAAATCCTAAGACTCCTTGGGGCAAACCAGCATTAGGTGTTAAGACAAGAAAAGCAAAAAATAAGTCAAATAAATTAATTATAAGAAGAAGGCCAAGCAAGAAGAAAAAATAAACAGTAAAATATGCCAAGAAGTCTTAAAAAAGGTCCATTTGTAGACCCAAAATTATTAGCCAAGGTCGCCAAATTAAAAAGAGGCGATAAGGTTGTTGTAAAAACATGGGCAAGAGCCAGTACGATTACTCCGGAAATGGTTGGATTTACTTTTGGCGTTCATAATGGCAAGGATCATATTCCTGTATTTATTTTAGAAAATATGGTTGGACACAAACTTGGTGAATTTTCTCCAACAAAGAAATTTGTCAGGCATGGTGGAAAAATTCAGAAAGCTTTAGATCAAACTAAGAAGTAATTTATGCAAACCAAAGCAAGAGCAAAATTTATAAAAATATCGCCTAAAAAAGTCAGACTGGTAGCAGATTTGATTAGAGGCTTAGATGTGGAAAAGGCAAATATTCAGTTGCAATTTACGAAGAAAGCCGCTTCATTGCCTTTGGCTAAATTACTTAAATCAGCTATAAGCAATGCAGAGGAGAATTTAAAATTAAAGAAAACCAATTTATTTATAAAGGAAATAAGAATTGATGAGGGTCCTACATTGCACAGGTGGATGCCTAAGGCAATGGGTCGGGCAACCCCGATAAGAAAGAGAACCTCGCATCTTATTTTGGTTTTAGATGAGAGAATTCCTACAGCCACTAAGGAAATTGAAAAGGCTAAAAGTGAAAAAGTTTCTAAAGATGATATAATTAAGATTGATGATTTTGATAAGATAAAAGCTGATCAAAAAGAGGAAGATAAAACTGAAAAAGGCAAAAAATCGACAGGCAAGTCAACAACAAAAACCTTTTCGAAAAAATTATTTAATAGACGATCAGGAGAAAGATAAAATTATATGGGACAAAAAGTTCATCCAAAAAGTTTTAGATTAAAAATTAACAAAACCTGGGATTCCAAGTGGTTTTCTGATAAAGATTTTCCAGAATTGCTTAGGCAGGACGTTTTAGTTAGAAAATATATCTTTACTAAATTAAAAAACGCCGCAGTATCAAGAATTGATATCGAAAGAGCTGCTAATGCCTTAAATATCAGTATTTATAGTGCTAAGCCGGGCGTGATTATTGGCAGAGGCGGACAGGGAGCCGAAGAATTAAAAAGGGAAATTCACAATAAATTTTTGAAAGATGCTTTCAGTAGAAGAAAAGCCCTAAAAAATATTAACGTAAATATTTTAGAAGTTGAGAAGCCGGGAACTGACGCAGCTTTGATCTATCAACAGATTGCGGCAGATTTAGAAAAACGTATTCCTTACAGAAGAACGGTTAAGCAAGCAATTGGAAGAGCGGAAAAAGCTGGAGCAAAAGGAATCAGGGTTATTGTTTCAGGTCGGCTTGATGGAGCAGAAATTGCAAGACGTGAAACATTATTTTCAGGAAAAATTCCTTTACATACACTAAGAGCCGATATTGATTATTCCAGAGGCGCAGCACAGACCATTTATGGCAAAATTGGCGTTAAGGTTTGGGTTTATAAGGGAGAAGTTTTTAATGACCAACCACAGAATAAGGAAGAAGACAACGCTCCGAGACAAAAAAGAGAACGAGAAGTTGAAAAAGTTATAAAAAAATAATCACTTAATATGTTAGCACCGAAGAAATTAAAAAGAAGAAAACCACATAGGCCGGATGTAAGAGGCGTCGCCACTTCAGGTAATTATATTGCTTTTGGCAAATTTGGCTTAAAGGCTACGACAGGCGGTTGGATTGATGCTAAACAAATAGAATCTGCCAGAAGAGTGATGACAAGATATATTAAGCGAGGCGGAAAAATTTGGATAAGAATATTCCCGCATAGCCCCATAACTGCAAAGGGAAGCCAAAGCACTATGGGTGGAGGCAAGGGAGTTCCTGATCATTATGTTGCTGTTGTCAGGCCTGGTAATATTATTTTCGAAATGGATGGTGTAACTTCGATTCAAGACAAAGAAGCAATGGAGCTCGCCGGTTTTAAATTGCCAGTAAGAACAAGACTAATTGAGAAAGATTAATATGGATATCAAAGAAAT
>JBAYJM010000022.1:0-18452 GCA_041665065.1 Candidatus Buchananbacteria bacterium | reverse complement strand
TGTGCAAATTAGCCGAGGAAACTGGCGAATTATCAAGTGAAGTTTTAAAAAGCATTAATATTCAAAGAAAGGAAAAATTAGTCCATAATAATGTAGAAAAATTAGCCGATGAATGCGCTGATGTTATTATTACTACTCTATTGCTGGCCGAGGTTATGGGTATTGATATTGGAAAGGCAATAAATGAGGGAATTGAAAAAAGAAAAAGCAGAAATTATTAATATGAATAAAAATTTTGTAATTTTGGGCTATGGTGTTCCGTCTTCAATAACAGAAGATGAGAATTATAATATCTATTTAAAGACGGTTTTTAACAATATTTTTGACCTAGCCTCTGAGGATAAGGCGGTTATTATTTTTTCAGGTGGAAAAACTGACTTAGTAAAACCGTATAAAAGAACAGAGGCAGATGAAATGGCTAAGCTGTTTACTCGGCTAATGAAAAGAAGCTTTTTAAGAAAAGAAACAAAAGATTGGCAGATAATGGCTAGAAACAAACCAATTTCCAGTTTAGAAAATCTATTGGAGGTAAAAGATATTATAAGAGAAAAAAAATTATCAGGAGAGTTAATCGTTTTTTGTGAGCAGTCCAGGGCGGCGAAAGTTTCTAGGCTAATTCAGGTGATTTTTAAGGGCAAAAAAGTTAAAATTATTCCTATCGATTTTGACAATTCAATTAATAGGTATGATAATAATATTATAAGGAAAAAAGAAAATAAGGAATTGCAGTTTGCCATCTGGGCCCTGAAAAATGAAAAAAATTTAGAAAAGCATCATCAGATGTATTTGGAAAAGTTAAATTATCTTAGAAAAGCCATGAAGTCAGAGCGTGATTTTGGTAAGATAAGAAAATGGTGGGAAAAAGAGCTTAAAGAATTAAAAATAAAATAATAAAAAAAACATGACAAATGAAAACATTGGCTGTTGTAACGGCCACCATGTCCTTAAGGTCATTATTGGCATAATAATGGCAGTAGTTTTAGTTATTCTTGCCGTTTATTTGGTGGGATTAACTAGAAATTCTTTAAGGTCCTATGATTATATTGGCAAATCACCAGACTATAAAAATATAGTCACGGTAGAGGGAACTGGCAAGGTAACAGCCAAGCCAGACGTCGCTAGCGTAAATATTGGTATTATTTCTGAGGGTGTAACTGTAGATCAAGTGCAAAAACAAAACACAGATAAGATGAATGCTATTGTTTCCGCTATAAAAAATCAATTTAAAATTGATGAGAAGGATATTCAGACCAATAATTACACAATCAATCCTAAATATGATTGGTCAGATAAAGTTTCAAAAATAGTTGGTTATAATATTAGTCAAAGTGTTAATGTAAAAATAAGGGATTTTAATAAAGTTGGAGAGATTCTTGCCAAGGCAAGCGAATTAGGAGCCAATAGCGTAAATGGGCCAACTTTTGTGATTGATGACCCGGAAGTTTACAAAGTTCAGGCTAGAGAAAAGGCAATTGCTCAAGCCAAAGAAAAGTCCAAAGTTTTAGCTGATCAGGTTGGGATTAATTTAGGAAGAATAGTAAATTTTAATGAATTTACGGCAGGTGGCAGTCCTGTTCCAATGTATGACAGCGCCATGGGAATGGGTGGAGGATTATCAACAAAAGCTTCTGCTCCCGACATTCAGGCCGGAAGTGATGAGGTTGTGATAAATGTAAGCATTAGTTACGAAATAAAATAAAATGTGGATTTAAAGGAATAAATAATTTAAAAATAAAAATGGCAAAGATCAAATCAATAGTTGCTAGAGAAATTTTGGATTCTCGAGGTAATCCGACTGTGGAGGTGGAAGTTGTTTTGGATAATAAAAGAAAGGCTTGGGCAGGCGTTCCATCTGGCGCATCAACAGGCATACATGAGGCATTAGAGCTTCGTGATGGGGATAAGAAAAGATATGGAGGAAAAGGAGTTCTTAAGGCTGTAAACAATGTAAATAACATTATTGCGCCAAAGCTAAAAGGCATGAACCCTACTGATCAAAAGAAAATTGATGAGTTGATGATTAAATTGGATGGCACAGACAATAAATCCAAGCTCGGAGCAAATGCTATTTTGGGTGTTTCTATTGCAGTGGCAAGGGCAGGAGCTATTGCCTCAAACAATTCTTTGTATGTTTATTTAAAGAAAAAATATTGGTCTACTGGCACTTTAAGATTTCCAGTGCCAATGATGAATATTATGAATGGCGGTGCGCATGCCGGCTGGTCAATAGATGTTCAGGAATTTATGATTACGCCACAGCAGAAAAATGTTAAAGAGGCAATAAGGTGCGGCGCTGAAGTTTTTCATAGTCTCAAAAAACTTTTGGCAAAACAAGGATTTCCTATTACTGTGGGCGACGAAGGCGGTTATGCTCCAAAATTGGCAGGAAACGAGCAAGTTATGGGAATAATGATTCAGGCCATTGTTGATGCAGGATATAAGCTTGGAAAAGATGTTAAATTCGCTATTGATACTGCCTCCTCAGAATTTTACAAAGATAATATTTATGACATGAAGGCAGATGGTAAAAAAAGATCTTCTGAAGAAATGATTGCAATGTATAATTCATGGATCAAAAAATATCCGATTGAATCGATTGAAGATGGCTTAGCTCAAGATGATTGGGAAGGTTGGAAAAATTTAACTTCTGTGGTTGGTAAAAAAATTGCAATGGTTGGAGATGATTTATTTGTTACAAATGTTAAAAGATTGGAAAGAGGCATAAAAGAGAAATCAGGTAATGCAATTTTAATTAAATTAAATCAAATCGGGTCATTGACTGAGACAGTTAATTGTATTAAATTAGCGCAAAAAAATAAATTCAAAATTGCTATTTCCCATAGAAGCGGTGAAACCGTTGATGATTTTATTGCTGATTTAGCGGTTGCTTCAGGAGCTGAATATATCAAAACCGGATCGCTTTGCAGGAGTGAAAGAGTTGCAAAATATAATCGGTTAATGGAAATTTGGGACAAAATAAAGTAGTTGATTTTACTAAAATAAAATAGGCGTGAATGGCGCCTATTTTATTATTTGCTAAATTTTGATATTATTAATATATAAATATTATTTAACTTTTTATGAAATCTCCACAAAATGGCGAGCTTGGAAATGAAAGTCTCAATAATTCACAAGAGATTATCAGACGCCTGGATTCAATTATTGCGGAGGTGGAAAACCAGAATACAAGATTGAAAAAATTAGAAGTGCTTTTTTTCCAAGAGGCGCCAGAACCAGTGGTTAAAAATACCGTAGAACAGAAAGACGAGCTCGATAAATCGTTAGAGCAGCCTGTTAATATCAAGGCTCCTGTACGCCAGAATAATCCTGTCCAAAATAAGCAGGTACGCAAGGATAATATTGAAGAAAAAATTGCCGGAAACTGGTTTGCAAAAATTGGGATTTTGGCGGTAGTTATTGGAGTTGCTTTCTTTTTAAAATATGCATTTGATAACAACTGGATAAATGAATATGGTCGTATTGCTATTGGCGTTATTGTTGGTGGATCTTTCTTTGCGCTGGGCATTTGGCTGGTTAAAAAGTATTTTGTTTATGGTCAGGTCTTAGCTGGTGGTGGTCTGGGTATTTTATATTTATCTTTTTTTGCCGCATATAATTTTTATCATATAATTTCTTATCCGCTTGCTTTTTTATTGATTAGTCTAGTGACAATTATTGGAATATTAATAAGTATTTATAAAAATACGCCATCATTAACGTATATAGCCGTAATTATGGCTTTTCTGACTCCATTTTTGCTCTGGAGTAGCGATGTTAGCCAGGTTGGGTTATTTACTTATTTATTAATTTTGGACTTGGCAATAATCGCTGTTTCTTTATTTAAAAAAGAGCAAGTTTGGACATCCCTTAGCTGGCTTGGATTTGTGGCAACAGAGTTAACTTTTTTGGTTTGGCAGTCAGCATATTGGGTACCGTCGCAATATTTTACTACGATGATATTCTTGAGTTTATTTTTTCTCATATTCTCATTATTTCCAATTGTTAAAATATTGCTAAATAAAAAGTTAAGCACCGAAGAAAGTATTGCTTCCAGCTTAATTGTTGGCGGGGTGTTTTTTCTGCACGCCTATTTTCTAATGACCAGTGTTTCTGCGCATATAAGCGTTTTGCCTCTATTTCTGGCTTTGTACTATGGCGCCTTATCTTTTGTTGCTTATTCGGCCAACCGCAAAAATAAGACTTCTTTTAGTATTCTGCTGTTTATGGCACTAGCTTTTGTTGCCATATTTATTCCGACGTATTTTCATCACCAAGTGATTACTTATTTTTGGCTGGTGGAACTGGCCTTAGTCTCATTTTTTGCAAGCCGTTTTAAGAATATTTCATATATGGTAATATCAGTCATTCTCGGCGCATTGGTTGTTATAAAATTATTTACAATGGATATTGTCGGCTTCAACGGAGATTTTGTATGGGGTGGCGGGCTGGCATTATTTCTTGCGGCTGCTGCTGTTTTTTATTTATGTTCATGGTTTTTTACTAATGCCAAAAAAGAATCTTTGGGCAAGGAGCAGGCTTCATTTTTTAGGACAATGCAAGTTTTTGCCACTATTTTTGCCACTATTTTTGTAATATTTATACCGACGAATTTCCATGGTCAGGTGATTACTTATCTTTGGCTAATAGAATTAGCAATTTTCTCGGCTGTGGGTAGTTATTCTAAGGATGTTTTGTATAAGATAATGCCAGCAATATTGGGCATAATTTTAATTATCAAATTGTTATTTATTGATCTTAGCTTACAGGGCGATTTTATATTTAATGGAAGGTTGCTTCTGTTTATCTGCGCTACTATTATTTTTTATCTGTGTTCATGGTTTTTTACTAATGCCAAAAAGGCTGCCACCGATAAGGACGACGCCTCTTATTTTAATGCTATGCAAATTTCCGCCATCACAATGGCAAGTATTTTTACTATTTTTGCCATAAATAAAGAGATTGAGAATTACTATGGAAGTACTGATATGGCCTCGATCGTTTTGTCTATTTGGTGGCTTGTTTATAGTATTATAATTATTGTGATCGGTTTTGTCGGTAAATTTAAAAAGTTGCGTTTAGGTGGCTTAATGCTGTTATCATTGGCAATATTAAAGTTATTTTTCTATGATCTATGGAATCTCGGTCAGCTATATAGAATAATTTCTTCAATTGTGCTGGGATTAGTTTTGCTACTGGTCTCCTTTGGTTATCAAAAATACAAACACATAATAAAAGATTTGATTTAAAAAAGCGGATTATTTTTAAAAAGCAACCCAAGTGGGTTGTTTTTTTAATTCTAAAATAGTGTTATAATAATATAAACTAAAAAAAGAATATCTATCTCTCATCAATAAAAATTTACATAACCCTCTCCAGGCGCTAAAGACTAGTGCCCTGGAGATTTTTGTTTAAAAATAAAAATTACTATGAAGAAAAAACTTATTCAGATCGTAACCAAGAGGCATACTTTTGCTGGGGTTAATATTGGAGTCAAAGTGCTTTTGATTTGTCTTTTATTGGCCCCGATTTTTGTTGTAACGCTGTCAAGTATGTTGGTTCAAAATAGCATTAAGGGTGTGTTTGAGATGGCTACCATTGATTTTACTCCCGGTGTTTTACAAGCACAAATTGTGGTGGATCAGCCAGCCTGGTTTACTAACCATAGCGCGACTGTTGCTTCAAGAGTTGCGATGGAATCGCCCAGAGGATACGCCCCTTACGCTGTTTTTTTTCAGGGTTGGCAGTCAGCACCAAGAAATGAAATAGTGGAATATAGCTGGAATTTTGGAGATAATAATTCTTACTTCAATTCTTCTGACAAATCGGGTAATCCAAATGATCTAACTGGGTTTAATTCTGCCCATGTCTTTGAAGAACCGGGAGTTTATAATGTTACTTTAACTGTTAAAAATCGTCTTGGTCAAACTGCGCAAACTAGCAAGACAGTTACAGTCTTGGATCGAGAGGACTATGTTGATCCAGTTACCAGTGTTTCGTCAAAAACTTATTATGTAGCACCTGAAGGCAATGATTCCTATTCTGGTTTATGTATGGTAAAATCAGAAAACGATAATTGTGGCCCATGGAAAACAGCTCAAAAAGCATTTAGTAAGCTTCAAACGGCGAAGTTTTATAAGCCATATGATAGTGTGTTGTTTAAACGTGACGGAAGTTACGCTTTTAATAAGGCATATTCTGCTAAAGTAGAAATTGATAGATTATTATTTTCGACTTATGGAGAAGGTGCCAAGCCAATAATTCAATATGAAACGACAACAACGGCCCCTGGAGGAACCCTGGTTAGCATGTCAAAGGGTAGTGGTGGTGTTGCTTTTGTTGATTTATCTTTTAGATTTAAAAGCTTGAGCTCGCAGGCTCAATTAGGAGGAGTTCTTCAGGGGGTTGGGTTTAGTGCTAATTTATTAGCTCTTCGTGTTGATGCTCAGGATTTACAATCACAATTTTTTACTTTTGGTAAACCTTCTGGTAATCCAGCTGAAGCGGAAGCTGTAAATACTGGTGTTTTTATATTTGATAGTAAATTTAGCGTGAGCGATGCTCAATATAATCAAACAGCCCTAAACAATAATAAAAACGAAAGAGGAGTGTTTGATGCAACTTTTATTTGGGGTTATATGGGAAACATGGGTATGGTTGGCAATACTTTCGATCATTCTTATAATCATCTAACCTATCTATCGCATTTGAATAAGGCAGTAATTGTTAATAACACTTTTAGTCGGCCGGCTTATGGTAGGGATGCACTAAGAATTGATGGCCAGCTAGTTAATGGCAATGGAACAAATAATGTTTATATCGCTGATAATAAATTAATGGGTTGGAAAGATTTAGCACTGAATGGTGGAGACAGTGGCGGTCAAGTTCACGATGGAAAGGGAGCATATAATTTTCAATTGATTAATTTGGGGCCAAATAGGCGTGAATATGATCAATTAATCAGTTATGTTGTTTTTGAGCGCAATATTTTGACTAATTTTGAGTGGGCTATGAAAATTGCTGATGCAGAAAATATTATTGTTCGTAATAATTTATTTATCTCTCCTAATCAAGAAGCAAATATTGCCGGAGTAATTGTGATCGGTGACCGAGGTTGGGAGTGGCGACCATCACAAAACATAACCATTGTTGGTAACACTTTTGCTATACAATCTCCTGCTCCTGTATGTAAATCGCCCTCAGCAATTTTTTTTATCAATCCTTTTTTATCAAGTCCTAACAATCCGGCATCTAATACGCCCTATACCTTAGGCCTGCAACATCAAAATATAAATATTTTTAATAACCTTATTTATCGCCCTGCCAGCAGTTCGCAGAATATGGTAATTTTTAATTACAATCCGCCAGCCAATTTGTTATCGGAGTTGCACCTTGATGGTAATTTTTATCATAATCCTGGAATGAATACCAATAGAATGTTTGGATATCAAAATTGGAGTGGTTCTACTTGTCTTTCTATTACAAATATAGCATTGGACAGTTGGCAAAATACTTACGGTTTTGATATAAATAGTCAATTTGCAACTAATACTGATTTTACCTCTAGGCTTTTTAACTCCTCTCCAACTTTTTATTCTAATGCTGTTGGCACTCCAACTCTGGCTAATAATTTAAATCAGGCAAATACGTATAAGGAAATGTTTAAGTTAAAAGATGATGAGTTCAATCCCGCTATTGATGGAGGAGTAAATGCAAATAATTATTTAGATTATGATTTTAATGGTATTCAAAGGCCGGATGGTTCATGGTCAACTGGTTCTGGTTTTGATGTTGGAGCTTTTGAAATTTTTAGAAGGCCCAATGTGCCACCTATTGCCAATTTTAACTTCTCACCGAATACAGGGATTGCTCCTTTAAGCGTTTCTTTTGATGCTAGTGGTTCATCTGATTCTGACGGAACAATATCTACTTATAGTTGGAATTTTGGTGACGGTGCCTCGGCAACCGGAGTAAATACAAACCATATTTATACGGCTCCTGGTAATTATGAGATAACCTTAAGTGTGGTTGATAATTCTAGAGCCATTGCAACAAGAACATTAGCATTAATTGTTGAGGCTCCAGATACGCAGCCACCAACAACCTCAGTTAATCCAATAGGAGGAGGATACGCAAATGCTCAAAACATTCAATTTACAACGGACGAATTGGCAGGCATTTATGCTTGTATAGGAATTAATTGTACGCCATCTTTTATTGCTACATCAACGGCACAATTAACAATAAGCAATAGTAATACTTTAAAATTTTATTCCAAGGACGTTGTTGGAAATCGGGAACAGATAAAAGAAGAAGTTTATGTCATTTCTCCGTGTGTATCAGATTGGAGTTGTCCGGCCTGGTCTGAATGTATTAATGGAACTCAATCAAGGGTTTGTAATGATTTAAGGTCTTGTACCACGGAAACACGACGAGGCGAAGTTCAGAATTGTGGTTCAGAATCAAACGGCAATGGGTTGAAAGGAAGTTATTTTTCTAATCATACACTGTCGGGCAATCCTGTTTTAGTAAGGACTGATTCTCAAATTAATTTTGCCTGGCAAAGCTCGGCTCCTGCGACAAATGTACCTAAAGATAGGTTCTCAGTACGTTGGGAGGGCGAGGTGCAAGCCGATACTTCCGGCTCATACACTTTTTTTACCGAGACTGATGATGGCGTCAGGTTATATATTGATGGTCGATTAGTCATTAATCATTGGAAAGGACAGCGTAAAACTACATGGAGTGCCACGCTGGATTTGACAGCTGGTCGCCACCAGATCGTTATGGAATATTTTGAGGATCGTACGAATGCTATTGCTAAGTTGTTATGGAGTGGGCCATCAATTTCTAAACAAATAATTCCTCGGATAAACCTTTATTCTGCAAATTAAGGAGTTTATTAACGGTGATTGGTATTGATATTGATATTTAAGGGATTAGGCCAAAGATGCAGTAAATAATTTTTAAGTTATGATACGTTTTAGTAATAAGAATAAAATAATCCTTTTAATTCTAGATGGCTGGGGGATCGGTAAAAATGATGCAAGTAATCCAATTTATTTAGCCAAGACGCCTTTTATAGATTCTATTTATAAAAAATATCCGTGGACTAAACTTTGTGCATCTGGAAAATGTGCTGGTCTTCCGCCCCATCAAGTCGGAAATTCTGAGGCCGGCCACATGAACTTGGGGGCGGGAAGAGTTGTTGATCAGGATTCTGTCAAGATTTCTAAACAAATTAATACTGGGGAGTTTTTTAAGAACCCTGCTTTTTTAGCTGCTATTAAAAATAGTAAAAAGTTTAATAGTGCCATTCATATAATGGGGATGATATCTAATGATCAAAGCCCGCACAGCGATCCGGATCATCTTTTGGCCTTGCTTACTTTTATGAGAGATAAAAAGGTGCCCAAGATATATCTGCATTTATTTACTGATGGGCGCGACTCACCGCCCAGGTCATCGTTAAAAGCCGTAGAGGCTCTAGAGCGGTTTTTAAAACCAAATGAAATTATTGCAACCATAATTGGTAGATTTTATGCAATGGATAGAAAAAAGGCCTGGGAAAGAACAATAATGGCATATGACGCCATGACTGACGGCTCTTCTGCGCATAAGTCTAAAAGCCCGCAAGAAGGAATAACCAGAGCCTACAATGCTGATATTACAGATGAATTTATTGAACCAATAGTTTTTTATCATAAGGGCAAGATGGTAAGAAGAATTAAAAATAATGACAGTGTTATTTTTTTAAATTTAAGATCAGATCGAGCCAGGCAACTAGCCAAGCCATTTGTCCAAGATAATTTTGAAAAAAATATTAATTTTTCCATAAAAAGAAAAAAGAAACTAAAAAATCTGCTCTTTATCGCAATGACGGATTTTGGCCCGGATTTAGATAGTATAATAACGGCATATCCATCAGAAGACCTAAAGGACACATTACCGATGTTGCTCAAGGGCAAAAGACAAATATACATTGCGGAAAATGAAAAATACGCTCACGTAACTTTTTTCTTTAACGGCGGCTATGCGAATCCTGTTGCCGGTGAGGAGCGCATAAATATTCCGTCTCCCGATGTTTTATCTTATGATCAGACTCCGGCAATGTCCACTTCACAGATAACTAAAAAAATAATCTCAAGCTTTAAAAAGTTTGATTTTATTTGCGCTAACATTGCCTGTCCGGACATGGTTGGCCATACAGGAAATCTTAAGGCTGGCATAAAAACTGCAGCGGCCGTTGATTCTTTTGTTAAAAAAATTTATACTGCCGCGATAGAAAATAACGCAGTTTTAATTATTACTTCGGATCATGGGAACTTGGAATACATGAAAAATTTAGAAACAGAAGAGATCATTACGGAGCACACTTGCAATCCCGTGCCCTTTATAATTTTAGGAAAAGGACTTGCAAAAAATTTCACTTTATTGCCTAATGAGGCGCTTGGAGCGGTAGCTCCGACGATACTCAAGCTATTTGGTCTGCCTAAAAGCAGATTTATGACTAAAAAATCTCTAATTTAAGCTAATATTATTAAATGATGGCTTGCCAAAAGACGTGTTATTTTGTATTATTAAATGAACTAATTAAAATTTGAATTTTTAAATATGGCCCAAGAAAATAGAGTAAAACCAGTGGTTTTAATTATATTGGACGGCTGGGGTATTGCACCGGCTTCCAGAAGTAATGCCATAGCATTGGCAAAGACTACCGCAATTAATAATCTTATAAAAACTTATCCCGCTATGACATTGCAGGCATCGGGCGAGGCTGTTGGTTTGTCATGGGGAGAAATTGGCAATTCCGAAGTTGGGCATTTAAATTTGGGTTCGGGAAAATTAATTTATCAAAATCTTCCCAAAATTGATAAGTCAATCACAGACGGCTCTTTTTTTGAAAATGAAAAATTTTTAGCAGCCATAGAACATGCCAAGAAAAATAAGTCAGCCATACATTTGATGGGATTGATTTCTTCCGGCGGAGTGCATAGCTCAATTGAGCACCTGTATGCGCTTTTGGAATTATGCTCAAAGGAAAAATTAAAGGAGGTTTATATCCATGCTTTTCTTGATGGCAGAGATATGCCATATAACTCAGGCATTGAATTTGTGTCTAAGGTGCAACAAAAAATTTCTGAATATAAGGTTGGCAAAATTGCTACAGTTTCCGGTCGTTTTTATGCAATGGACAGGGATAATCATTGGGAAAGGCTAGTGCTGGCATATAAAGCGATGACCGAAGGCAAGTCAAATGAAAAATTCGAAGATCCGGTTGGAGCCGTGCAGGCTTCTTATGATAAAAAAATATATGATGAGGAATTCGTTCCCGTCGTTATTGAGGAAGGCGGTAAGCCGGTTGGAAAAATATCGGATGGAGACAGTGTAATTTTTTTTAATTTCAGATCGGACAGAGCTAGGGAAATCACAAAAGCACTTATTTTGCCTGGGTTCGAAAAATTTGAAAGAAAATATCTAAATGATTTATTTTTTGTTGCAATGACTGAATACGAAAAGGATTTGCCAATGGAAGTTGCTTTTCCTCAGGAAACAATAAGTGAGCCTTTAGCTAAGGTTATATCTGACGCCGGCCTAAGCCAGCTCCATGTTGCCGAAACGGAAAAATATGCTCATGTAACCTTCTTTTTTAATGGCGGGGCGGAGGATGCCTTCCCCCATGAGGACAGATTACTTATTCCATCACCTAGAATTTCATCATATGCGGAAAAGCCGGAAATGTCTGCCAAAGAAATAACCAAAAAAACAATCGAGGCGATTATGGCTGAAAAATATGATTTTATTGTTTTGAATTTTGCTAATGGCGATATGGTCGGCCATACCGGTGACTTGAAAGCCACTATTAAAGCTTGCCAAATAATTGATGACTGCGTAAAGCAATTGGCCGAAGTGATTTTAGGAAAGGGCGGTGTTGCTTTAATTACTGCCGATCATGGCAATGCGGAAGAGTTAATGAATATGCAATCGGGACAAATTGATAAAGAACATAGCACTTATCCCGTACCCTTCATAATTATTGGCAAAGAGTGGGAGGGCAAAACAGGTGGTTTGATGGAGGTGCCTAATTCAGATTTAAGTCTTGTACAGCCATCCGGATTGCTTTCTGATGTGGCGCCAACTATATTGAAAATTTTAAACTTAGAGGTTCCGGCTGTAATGACTGGTAAAAGCCTTATATAAATTATATGAATATTGAGCGAAGAAAAAAGTTTTTAGAATCAGTTCCTGCCGGCATCGTTTGGTTGACGTTCTTGCTAGTATTTTTTGTTTCGTTTTTACATCCGCTCTGGGCTATTTATTTTGTCATTATTTTTTCAGTTTATTGGATTGTAAGGCTTTTTTATATGATGTATTGGCTGGTTATGTCCTGGACTACTTATAGGCGCCATAGTCGGCAAAATTGGATGGAAAAAATAAAAGGATTGGAGAAAAATTATTTGGATTATTATCATGTAATAACATATCCGACCTATAAAGAGCCATATGAGGTGATTGAAAGATCGTTTCAAAAATTATTGGAAACCGATTACCCAAAAGAAAAAATGATTGTCGCCTTGGGCGGAGAAGAAAGGGACAGGGAAAATTTTGAAGAAATAGCGGAAAGAATAAAAGAGAAATTCGCAGATAAGTTTTTTAAATTATTTATTACCATTCATCCTCCGGCGCCAGGCGAGCTTGCGGGAAAGGGCTCCAATGTCAATTACATGGAGCAAAATCTTAAGAGGGAAATAGATATATTGGGAATTCTTTACGAAAATATTATTGTTTCCTGCTTTGATATTGAAACATTGCCTCATCCCCAATATTTTGCCTATTTGACTTATAAATATCTAACTCATCCAAATCCAACCCACGCCAGTTATCAGCCGTTGATTTTGTATAATAATAATATATGGGAATCTGATCCGGTTATTAGGGTGGTAGCCTGCGCTACTACTTTTTGGCTTTTAACCGACCTATCAAGGCCGGAAAGACTTTTGACTTTTTCCTCTCATAGTATGAGTTTTAAGATGTTGGTGGATATCGGATTTCATGACAAGACAATTGTAACCGAGGACTCAAGAATCTGTTTGCAAGCCCTGGTTAAATATAACGGGGATTACGAGGTTGTACCCATGTTTATAACACTTTCGATGGACACCGTTCATGTTGGTAATTTTTTAAAAGGCTTGAAAAATCAGTATAAGCAAATGAGAAGGTGGGCTTGGGGTGTTGAGCATTTTCCCTGGATGTGGGACAACTTTTTTGGTAAAGATAAAAATGCAAAAATTCCAATTAAAATCAGATTGCGCTATTTATGGAATCAAGTTGAAGGCATGTACTCATGGGCAACCGCACCGCTTTTAATTTTAATTGTTGGCAGATTGCCTCTTTGGATGGCCACTGACTCTGATAAAGTTTCGGCTTTCTTCCAAAATGCCCCCAAGACATTAGAAAACTTGATGATGGTGGGTATGGTCGGATTAATCGCAAACGCCATAATGTATGCGATCATGTTGCCGCCAAAACCGAAAGACCGCAATTTTATCAATTATTTAGTAATGGTTGTGCAGTGGGCTATTTTCCCAATAACGATGATAATTTTTGGCTCAATACCTGCAATTGATGCTCAGACCAGGTTGCTGTTTGGCGGTAAATGGAAATTGGGATTCTGGGTGACAGAAAAAAAGATTCAAATTAAGCAAGCAACATTATGAGTTATCCCAAAGTAACAATCCAAATTGTAACATGGAATACATTGAGATATTTGACTCAATGCCTATCTTCTATCTTTGCACAAAGCTATAGAGATTTTCAGGTTTTGGTGATTGATAATGGATCACAGGATGGAACTTTGCAATTTTTAAAAAATGATTATCCGGACGTTACTGTTTTTCAAAACCATAAAAATCTAGGATTTGCTAAAGCTAATAATCAGGGGATTCGCTTATTGAATTCTCCTTACATGCTACTTTGCAACAGTGATATATTTATGGAATCTGATTGGCTGGAAAAAGCCATGGCTTTAGCTGAGTCGGAAAAATATTCCCAATATGGATCATTCGGGGGAAAGCTCATAAAAATGAAGTTGACTGGGGAACTTAGAGAAATAGAAAAAACAAACGTCATTGATTCTTGCGGGCTGAAGATTCTCAAAAACAGACAGGTGGTAGAAATAGGAGCCGGTGAAGACAGTTCTGGATATAATGACAGAATAGATGTTTTTGGCCAAAGCGCCGCCTTAGCTCTATACCGAAGAGAGGCGTTGAATAATTGTGCGATTAAAATTGGCAATCAGGATGAGGAAGAATATTTTGACGAGGACTTCTTTTCATATAAAGAAGATGTCGATTTGGCTTGGAGAATGAATCTATTCGGCTGGAAGTCGATTTATGATCCGTCTCTAGTCGCTTATCATGCCAGATCGGCCAGCGGGTCTGAAAAAACATCAATGATGGATATTATAAAAAATAAGGGCAAGCAATCGGAATTGGCAAAATTTTATTCATACCGAAATCATTTTTTATTGCTAAAAAAGAATGAATTCAAAAAAAATTTTATGAAGGATTTTTGGACGATTTTTCCTTATGAGATGAAGAAGTTTTTTTACTTTTTACTGTTTGATTTTAAAAATCTCAAAGCTATCGGAGAAGTTTTTAAATTAGGTTCAAAAATGAAAAAGAAAGGTGATTTAATTAAAAATAATTCTAAGGCCAGTTCTGAAATGATAAATAAATGGATAAATTAATATGGAAGTTTCAATTATCATAAATAATTTCAACACCAGGGGATTGCTTAAGCAGTGTATTAGGGGTATTTTGCAATTTCCACCTTCTGTTGAGTATGAAATAATTGTGGTAGATAATAATTCATACGATGGATCCGCTCAAATGGTTGGGGATGAGTTCCCAGCCATAAAACTCATAGCCTCAAAAGAAAATCTGGGCCATCACAAGGGAAATAATCTAGGAATGAAAAATTCAACCGGAAAATACGTTTTGATCGTTAATACGGATATTGCCGTTTTAGACAATGCTTTTGATAAGATGTATCAGTATATGGAAAGCCATCCGGACTGTGCGCTTTTAGGGCCACGTTTAAAAAATCCCGATGGCTCAACTCAAATGTCCTGCATGCATTTTCCCACTAAAATGACGCCAATATATCGAAGAACGTTTTTAGGCGGCTTGCCTTGGGCAAAAAAAGAACTGGGAAAATACTTAATGGTTGATTTTGATCATAGCCAAATAAGTGAGGTTGATTGGATTTTGGGAGCGTGCCAGATGGTTAGAAGAGCGGCAATTGAGAAAGCAGGATACTTGGATGAATATTTATTCTTGTACTTTGGCGACGTGGCATGGTGTAAAAAATTCTGGCAGGTGGGATATAAGGTTTGCTATTTTCCAGAGGCGGAAATTATCCACTATCACAAAAGGGAATCTGCCAATTCCGGATTATTTTCCAGGATATTTTGGATTCACATTATTGATTGGGTTAAATTTTTAAATAGATATTCAAAAGATGAATTACCAAAACGAGTTTAATATTGGACAATCCCAACCAGGGATTAAACCAAAAAAAAGAAAACGATGGTTAATGCCCATTGTGATTTTTTTGATAGTTTTGATTGTGGCTTTAATAGTCATTTTGTATCCTGCTCTTGTAAACGGATATCAAATACTTAAGAGAGTCGAGGTTCTTAAATCCAGAGTCGAGCCAACCATGGAAAATGTTAAAAGCGGTAAATGGCAAGAAGTAAAAACGGACTTAACTCAAACAAAGGAAGATTTGATTTTTATTCAAAATGGCTTGAATAATCTCGGATTGGTTTCTAGAATTCCATCCATAGATAAAAAAATTACGGCGGCCGATCATTTGTTAGGAGCTTCCATAAAATTGTTAACAGGATTTAATGAAATTATTAATATAGTTGCGTCGGTGGATACCAATACGGCCAATATCAATGGCCTTGCGAACCAATTAGGCACCGGAGCGAATAAAAAGGGCATTTTGCTTGCCATAAGTAAAAATAGGGATGCATTTGATAAAATAAGCCTTAGTTTGAAAGAGGCTCAAGATGAATTGTCGCTAGTGAGCTCTAATGATTTGCTTGGAAAATACGGCGAACAGTTTAAATCACTTTATAATTCTTTATCATCAATAGTCCAGGATAGCGAAATGGCCTTACCAATATTAAAACAACTGCCGGAAATTTTAGGCGAAGGGCAGGAAAAAACATATTTGATCCTATTTGAAAATAATATGGAAATGCGGGCGACCGGCGGTTTTATCGGCAGCTATGGGATATTAAAAATAAAAGATGGTGAGATTGTTTCACTGTTTACTGACGATATTTATAATCTCGATAAGCTGTCAAAAGAAAAATTAAATGCAATTGCTCCTGCTCCGGTACAAGCATACTTAAAACAAAAGTATTGGTATATGCGAGATGCCAACTGGTCTCCCGACTGGCCAACTTCGGCCAAGCAACTGGTTTGGTTTTTCGACAGTGAGAGGCAGATTGCCGGTCTGCCATACCAACCGGTAGACGGAGTAATAGCTATTACCCCTGATTTGATTGCCGATATGCTGTCGTTGGTGGGGGAAGTTGAGATGTATGGTAAAAAATTCCAGTCCCAAAACTTTGCTTTAGATTTAGAGAAGTTTGTAGAGCTTGATTATGCAAGTCATGGGATTTCCACCACCGAAAGAAAATCAATAATCGGTCCGATGTCTCAGATTATTATGGATAGAATTGAAAAAATGCCGCCCTCAGGGCTTTTGAATCTGTGGACGGTAATCAAAAAAAGCATTGATCAAAAGCATATTTTAATTTATTTGGCAGATGCAAACATTCAAAAATATTTTTCTGAGCAGAATTGGGCTGGAGAGATAGCGCAAAATGATGGCGATTATATTACTGTTATTGATAGCAATATGGCGGCTTTAAAAACTGATTCCGTAATGAAAAAATCTCTTGCGTATAATTTACAAGAAAATTCAGACGGGTCGTTGGCGGCAGAATTGGAGTTAACTTATAAGCACGACGGAGCGTTTCAAAAGGATTTGGTTTCCATGTATAGAGATTATCTTAGGGTGTATATTCCTCAGGGATCAATTGTAAAAGGGGCAAAATTAATAGATGGAAATAAGGTGACTGAGTTGTCGGCTAATGATTTAGTTATTTATAAAGAATTGGGCAAGACTGTTGTGGGAATATTTATGACTGTTAATATTGGCAAAGAAAAAAAGATAGTTCTGCAGTATGAATTGCCAAAAACAATCAGTACTCAATATCAAAATGGGCTGTACAAATTATTTGTTCAGAAGCAGGCAGGAACCAGTGGACATAATTTAAAAATTAACTTAGAATTCAAAAAACACATAATCGCTTACGATTATTTGACGGCGCCGCAAGAACTTCAAAAAAATTCCGTTTTGTGGAACACTAATCTTGAACAAGATAGGGAGTTCAGTCTTAAATTCAATTAATTATGGCATTTCTAAAAAAAATAGGCATTGATTTGGGCACAACGAATGTTCTTGTTCATGTCCCCAAAAAGGGCATTGTTATAAACGAGCCATCAGTTGTGGCGATTTCTACGGTAGATAAAAAAATCATCGCTGTTGGGGTTGAGGCAAAAGAGATGATTGGCAGGACTCCAGACACCATTATAGCCCAGCGACCATTGCGTGATGGCGTGATTGCTGACTATAAAACAACAGAAGCAATGTTAAGGTACTTTATTAATAAGGCCCTTGGCGGTGTAAGGCTGTTTAGGCCGGAGGTGATGGTAGCTGTCCCTGCCGGTATCACTTCAACCGAAAGAAGGGCGGTTATTGATGCTACCATTGCCGCAGGTGCAAAGGCCGCTTATATAATTAAAGAGCCGATTGTAGCGGCGATTGGAGCAAATATTCCGATTGGATCTGCGTCCGGCCACATGGTTATTGATATTGGCGGCGGAACTTCAGAAATAGCGGTAATTTCACTGGGTGGTATTGTTAGCTCAACCTCTGTCAGAATCGGCGGAAATAAATTCGATTTAGCTATAACCGAACACATTAGGCGAAGATATAATTTAGCCATTGGTGAAAGAACCGCCGAAGACATAAAAATTAATGTCGGATCGGCCATGTATTTAAATGATAAATTGTTTATGGAGGTGAGGGGACGAGATATGATTACCGGTCTTCCCCGCACTATCAGTGTAACTTCTGATGATGTCACTGATGCGATACAGACAGAGCTTGAAGGAATAGTGGCAGCAGCAAAAAACGTTTTGCATAACACTCCACCGGAGTTATCTGCTGATGTAATTGATAAAGGCATTGTAATGTCTGGCGGATCGAGTCTGCTTAGAAATATTGATAAATTAATTACTCAATATACTGGCATATCGGCTTATGTTGCGGAAGATGCTCTGTATTGCGTAGCGAAGGGGACTGGTATT
>JBAYJM010000021.1:0-19175 GCA_041665065.1 Candidatus Buchananbacteria bacterium | reverse complement strand
GTTTAGGGATAAGGGAATTCTAATAAAACACTGTGCGCCATTGGCAGAAAATCTTGCGGGGCGCTGGCCCTCAACCATTCTAAGTAAATTCTATTTATTCACGCCGGAATTTAAGAAATGGGACAAGATAATCTATCTTGATGCCGATCTTATTGTTACAGCTTCCTTGGATAACCTGCTTAACGTTAAGGGGATTGGCGGCATAGGCATGCGTAGGAATTATTTTTATCAGCAAATCAGGCTGAACAATCTATTTAAATTTTACAAATTTAACCGCCAGTACATAAAAGATGATCTGGAAAAATATGGTTCAGATCTACCTATATTTTGCGCAGGGTTGTTAGCTATAAATACCGATATAATTAATAGCAAGACTTTTAATGACCTTAAAGTCATCTTGGGAAAGTACAAAGACGTCGTTGGTGGCGTAGATGAGCTGATGCTAAGCTTATGTTTTGCAAAAAACTGGGAAAATTTACCACCAACCTATTGTCTACATTACAATCATTTGCAAGATTGCCATATTAAACTAAAAAATGTTCAGGCAGTTACTGCGCATTTTTTTGCGCCTAAAAAACCGATATATTTTTGTAAATATATCTATGAGCTTTGGAAAAATAATTTAGATAAAGCTGACATGATTAATTTGGGCAGTCGGCAGTTGCCCAAAAAGTACTGGAGTGATGAGCAATTAAAAAAATATCATGATTTGTTAAAATTAGAAATGATACTGTCGTGGCCAAGGCTATGTGTAGATAGATTTTGTGGCATTTGTGGGTTCGCTTTAAAAATATCTTTGCCCAGGGCTTATTATTTTTTGCTTAAATTAAAAAATCACCAATCGATAAGCCTTATTAAAAAAGATGATTTTGATAGATTTATAGGACGCATTGGAATGATAATTAAAAAACAATCGCCTTGGCTGTATTCAAAGATAAAACGTTTAGTGTTTAGCCAGGATTCGGTTATTATTAAAAAAAATAGCGAAAGGCGTCCCTATGTCATAAGGCCATATCAATTGGGTGATGAGACGGGACTGGGCGATGTTTTTAAAGGACTTTCTACTCAGATGGATTATGCTAAATGGGTTTGGAAATACAAAAAATGTCCCATGGGTTCGATTTCGTTAACTGCTGAAAATGAAACTAAAGATGTTGTTGGACATTTTGCAGTAATAATTCAGAAAATTAAATATTATGATGGCCAGATAGAGATCCATCAAATTGCCGATGTGGTATTAGAAAAAGAATTCCGGGGCCAAGGTTTTTTGGAAAAATGCTTTAGTGTTTTTTTCAAGAAAGGAGATTTTTTACCATGGGGGTTTGTAAATAGTATCATGGATAATGCTTATGGAAAGTCTGTATCAACTGCTGGTGCTAAGCATCCAAATAAAACCATAAAGTCCAATGTACTGCAAAAAGAAATTAGTAGATTTAGTTTATTACGAAATAACTGCCTGAGAATTAAGCCTGAAAATGAATTGCAAATTAATAAACTAACTGACGGGGAAAGAGAAATAAACTGCTTGTGGGACAGAAAGAAATCAGAAATCAAGGTTGGTGTGATACGTGATTGGAAATTTATTAAATGGCGGACGGTTGAATCTTTAGAAAATACCGATATGTATATCATTAAGAAAAAGGGCGAGGTTATTGGTTACTTTTCCTTGGAAATATATGGGTCATCTGCTGTAATCTCTGATATTTTAGTTATAAATAAGTATGCGGATAAGGTAATTTTTGCCGCTATGGAAAATATCTGTTTTGGTAGGGGCATTAAAAGGATAAAAATATTTACAACGGATGATATATTATTGGAGATATTAAATAAAAATGGCTACCTCAAAGGAGAAACCGTATATTTTACTTATAATGATTCTTTATGTACAATTAACCCCGAAGATATTTATTTAACATTTATTGACGCTGATTGGAGCTTAGACTCATAATTAAATATGAAATATAATAAACTAATTTTTAAACTTAAGCATATCTTCTCCGGTTCTGGAAAAAATACACTGAATGTGGCGGCCTATTTAGAGATCCTTAGGTTATTTGGCTGTCGACATATTCATTATGGATATTATAAAAACCATGATAATGATATAGTTGCCGCTCAAGAGAATTTATCACAATTAGTTATTAACAGTATTCCCATAAATACGCAAAATATCATTGATATAGGGGGTGGCTTTGGCGGCATGGCTGGGCAATTGTTAAAATTAAACTATGACTGTCTTTGTGTTGTTCCTCATGAGATATTGGTTAAGTATGGAAAAAAAGTTAACTCTGCAGTGTCATTTCTTGCTGTTGCGGCTGAAGATTTAATTACAGATATTAAGTTTGATTTAGCAACTCTTGTTGAATCATATCAGTATTTTACTAATCCCGAATTAGCAATTCAAAATGTTGTAAATTGTTTAAAAGAAAATAGCAGTTTGATTGTCCTGGACGAATTTGATCAAGATGGTGGTATATTAAAAAATATCGAAAATAGATTGATAAAAATACTTAATCAAAATAATTATCAGCTGATACAAAAACAGGATTTGACAAAAAACATATTTCCTACAATTGATTTTATTATTAATTCAGCAAAAGGTTTAAATATAAAAGAATTAGCAAATATCTGGCAAGAGACAAAAGATATTTATACCGATAAAGATAGAAAATATCTTTTATTAAAATTCAGTAGACAAAAAAATCCATGAATGACAATACCCCAATCTTGCTTCTTTTCAGTTCTGGCACTTCTGGCAAAAGCGCTAAGCCAATATTATATACAGCAGATGATAAAAAAAATATGGAAATTTGCATTTCCAGATTTTATGAAATTCATAAGCAAAACGGCACATATTATAATTTATTGCCCTTTGCACCTCATCTGGGGTATTATTTAGGAGCAATGTACGGAGAAATTACCGGCTCATTGACGATAAATACTGGCGGTGGCAAGCATGTGACATCTGAAAAAACGGTAGGAATTATGCGGTCATTTCCGCCCGAGATGATTGCTGGTTTACCAGGTTATATTCTTAAGGTTTTAAATTTGTCCAAGAAAAATAATATTGATCTTAGTCAGGTAAAACTAATTATCGGGGCCAATGGTATAAATGATAAATTTATTAAAGAATGTAAATTACTCTGTCCCAATGCTGTAATTTATGCGACTTATGGCTTTACTGAAGCGCGAGTCGCTTGGACGACTTGTAATGACTCGTCTTGCGGTTATCATGTTTTTCCTGAATCGGGTCGGTTTGAAATAGACCCAGTCAACAGTGAATTGATATTTTATTCAAATCATTATTTGGATGGATTTCATACTGGAGATGAGGGTATAATCTTAGAAGGTGAAACGTGTTCTAATTGCGGTAAAAAATGCCAACGCCTTGGATTTGAAATAAAGAGGTTGGATGGAATGGTAAAAAATTACGATATTTAAAAACATGGAAACTGTTGTTCTGGTTATAAATTTTAATGGTATAAGCCACCTTCAAGAATGCTTATCTTCATTAATTAGCCAAACCTACCAAAAGATAAAAATTATAGTAATAGATGATTGTTCAACGGATGGCGGTGTTAGTTTTATTAATGCAAGGTTTCCTGCTATAGAGGTTGTTGCTTTAAAAATAAATCTGGGCTTTGCTAGGGCTGTAAATTATGGAATCAATTATTCTCTAGATAAATATCAGCCTGTTTACATAGCTATTTTAAATAACGACACTAAAGTCGACAAAGATTGGCTTAAAAATCTTATTGTGGCGGTTGAGTCAGAAAAAAATATTGCAGCAGTCGCCTCCAATATGCTTTTTTATGATCGGCCTAATGTGATTAATAGCCAAGGCGGAAAATTTACTTTTGTCGGCTATGGTCTTGATATTAATTTTAATAAGGAAAAATTAGAAGTTAAAAATTTACACAGATATGTGTTAGCTAGCTGTTGGGGTGCTACTTTAATAAAAAGCGAATCATTTCTAGCTGTCGGATTTCTAGATGAAAACTATTATTCATATTTTGAAGATCTTGATTGGGGCTATCGCGCTAATTTATTAGGTTATAAAATTATTTTTGAGCCCAGTGCTTTAGTTTATCATAAGGGAAGTGCTACTTGGAATAAATATCAGTTTAAAAAAATATATCTTTGCCGACGAAATTCATTTTACACTATTTTAAAAAATTACGAATTGAAAAATATTATTAAAGCTTTGCCAATTATTATATTAGATTATTTGATTCTATATCCAGCCGGATATTTATTGAATAGGAAAATAGAGAATGGTAAATTGGTACAGTTATTAGATAGCAAAAAATCTTTTATGGAGCGATTTAAATTTTTATCGATTCCACTTTTGGCTTTTTATTGGAATTTGAATAATTTACCAAGGACTTTAAAATTAAGGAAAAAGATTCAGAAAATAAGAAAAATATCTGATAAGAAAATATTTGAATTAAGCAAAATTGTATGAGTAACTTGCTGAAATTATTACCAAAAGAGATAAAGGATTATATTTATTATTTTCCCTTTAAAATATATGAGAAAATGAATAAAAAATATAATAAAAAAACATTACTCATCGAAATAGTTCAGAAAACCGTTGCAAAAATTATTGGAGATCAAATTACTAAAATTTCAATTATAATTACAACTAGAAATCGTCTGGACGCCCTTAAAAAATATGCCTTGACCAGCTTAGAGTGCCTTCAATTTAATGATTTGCCCTACGAGATAATTATTATTGATAATAATTCTACAGATGATACTTATTTATATTTGCAACAATATGTTGAAAAAAACAAACTGGTAAAAATTTTTCAGGAAGATAAAATTGGCGCTTCTGCTGGACGCAATAGGGGAATTAAGGAGGCGAGTGGAGAATTATTGATGTTTATGGATGATGACTGCGAAGTTGATGAAAATTGGTTGAGTCGCACATACAAATTTCATAGCCAAGGTAATTTTTTTATGGGACAGGGGCAAATTTATGACGTTGTCTTGGAAAAATTATTGTTGCATGAAGAAAACGGTAAAGTTGATCTCTTTGGGGAGGGGAATGTGGCAACGGGAAATATTTCAATTAGAAAAAAACTTTTTGATTATGTAAGCTTTAATGAAAATATCCGCCTTCTTCACGAGGATAAGGATCTTGTCGGACAGATAAGGGCTTTCTGGCCTGATTTTAAATTTTTTATAGATAGATTTCCAATTAAGCATTATCGCGCCTCATCAATCGATCGTAATGTGGATAAAAGTTATAGCAAAAAAAGCATTATTGCATCTGTCAAAAATTATAATTTATCTTATTTGACTCGATGTATTATAAAAAGAAATTTAGATATTAGTCTGTCAATTTTTAGTCTGAATTTTATTTTGAGAGAATCATTCTTTTTACCTTTAGAGGTATCGTTTTTTTTAAGAGGTAATGTTTTAATGCTGATGAAGACTAAAATTAAGATTTATAAGCAGTTATTATATATGAGAAATATTTCAAAACAAGCCCATGCTTAATTTATTTAAAAAACAAAAAATTAATCGTTATGTTTCATTTACATTTGATGATGGATTTATTAATAGTGCAAAAAAAATCCATAATATCATATATCCTAATAAGGCGACATTTTATATCGTTTCAAAATGGCTTAACCGTGATTTCACGGATATTAAAGATAAATTTAATATAGGTGCAGACCACGGCGATATTAAACAATGGAAACAAATTTCTGAATATGGCCATGAAATTGGTTCACATACCATGTCTCATGTCGGACCAGATACCGATGATTTTAGCGAGTATTTAGAATCATTGAATTTTATCAGGAATTTTGGTTCAGGGCCTTATTCATTGGCAATGCCTTATGGTCTTAAATCATCAAGTCAAATGCCCTATGATTCTGTTAGGTTATGTAATGGTAAAAATAGTTATAATTTACTAGAAAATATCAATTTTTCAGAACTTATTTCCTTCGATCCATTTGAGGGAGGACTTATGATGGAAGATGTAATGCTAGAACTTAATAAAATGCCCTCTGATTGCTGGTTGATAATCAGGGCGCATGGCCTTGATAATGAAGGGTATTGTCCGTGGCCTAGTAAATATTTTAAAAAAATTTATGAATTGTTGCTTATGGAGGAATTTAATATAAAAACTGTAAGAGAAATGACATTAAAATTAATTAACAAATAATTTATAATGCCTTAATATTTAATGAGGTAATAAATTTTTTATTAACTTTACTAAAAGCGCATATTTTTTTGATTTTTGTTTAAGAAAATTGGAAAAACGATAGATATTTTGTGGATAATGTTTTATATTAAACATATCGATAACCAGATTTAAAATAAACATTTTATTCATTTTTTTAACACTTAAGTTAAAATCCGGATTATTTTGTTTATATTTATTATTAATACTTAAAGCATAATCGTATAAATTTTGATCTAACAAATTAAATTTTTGAATATTATCTTTAATTAATAAATTATCCGTAAGAGAAAAAAACTTTGTTGAAATATTTTCTCTCGGCATGTATTTAGTAATGCCTAATTTATCGGCAATAAATAAGAAGTCATCCTGAGATTTTTCAGTGATTCCCAAAAAATAGAAATGCGATAGTCTTTCTTTTATTTTTTTTAGAAGTATTTTATTTTCGCTTTCATTAGAAAAAAAACAATCTTCATCGTTTAGATAATTATCATTAAATAATCGGCTAACTAAGAATTTAAATGTTGAATTAAGGCTGTTGCCGTATTTAAATAACGCCTCTTCAAAGGTCAATGTTTTTGCATCATAGAGTTCTTGTGTTGAGGCATCGGGAAAATTGAAATTACTCTTTTTAAGAAGGCCTAAATTGTAATTATAACTGGAAATTGTAAGAGTGACTGGATGACGAAAACAAGCTATATAGCGCGGTTCGCGTTCCGGAAAAATTTCATGTAAGCCGTAATAAACAGCGTGACCAGTAATCACTTTTATAATCTTTTTTTTATCGGCTGGGATAGAATTTAGGTATTTTTTTATTTCATTTTTACTTGTTTTATTTCCTAATAAATCTTTTCCTAGAAAAATAACTTCCCCATCTTTATGGTTAGAGACTAATCCTTGATTAATCGTCGTACCACCTGTTTTTGGGATATGAAGAAAAAAATATAGTGGTTTTTTGGTTATAATATCTGTTTTTTCCATAAATAAAAATAAGATTACTAATCGCGGTTGATTGTCGCTTTTTGGAGCAATTGTTTATCTAAGTATTTTAGTATAAATATCATAAATATCAAAGTAATTACGTGCCTCAGAAGATTTATTGTATATAGGTTTATTTTACAAGTTATTAGATGGACAAAAAGGTGAAAAAAATATAAAATATGCTTATATTAATAGTGGTTTTCCTATGAAAAAATGGCAGTATCTCTTAATCGCTTTAACGGCTGTGGTCGTTTTTTTCGTGGTTTTTAAAATTCATTTAGATTATCATTTTCCTTACCATGTCGATGAATGGCATCATATCAGTGAATCCATTAGATTGGGTAATTATGGAGAATATTTTCAGGTTTTGCGTATGGAACAAGCGAATAAATTTACGGGCATTGAGATTGGCTTTCATTTTTTTCTTTTTCTCTTTTCCTTTGTATTTAATCTAGTTTCAGTATATCAGTTTTTTCCCGCCATTTGGGCCGTATTATCGATCCTGGCCTTATTTTTTGTTATTTATAAAAAGAGCAATAATTTTTGGTTGGCTTGGCTATCAATAGTATTTTTTGCTTCAATTAAATCTAATGTAAATATTACTGGTATTTGGTTCTTTACGCCGTTATCGTTTGCTTTGCCGATTATTTTCCTTTATTTTTATTTTATTACCGAGGGGATAGAAAAATATAATAAGAAATATCTCCTAGTTGGAATGGCATTGATGCTTTTATTGATTCCCATCCATTCTATTTCGGTTCTTTTTTCAATTCCCGCATTAATAGTCTATTGTTTATTCCATTATAAAAAAGTATTAAAAAACAGTCTTTTTATTTACCTTTTATTGGCGGTAATTTTGGCGGGGTTGCTTTTTTATAAATATGTTTTCGGCACTACCTGGCTGGGAATTATACCGAGTATTATATATAACGTTCAATTTCGATATGGCTGGGGGGTTGTGGAAGATAAGATGTCATTATTTGCTCTGTATAGCTGGATTGGTTATCTTTTGGCAGTTATAGGGGCACTCTTTTTGATTTTCAAGAAAGAATACAAAAAATATTCAATTTATTTGATTTGGCCAATTGCGGTTTTTTGTATGATGATTATATATAGATTGACCGGAGTCTCTTATCTGAGTCCTTATCAACGAAATTTGTATTATTTTATTATTGCTTTGCCGTTTTTGAGCGCTTTTGGGTTTTATTCGATTATAAAATGGTTTCTCAAAATCGTAGATAAAATTCCTTTGGATATTAGATATAAGTATTCGGTCAGGGATCTTACGATTTTCTTTGTTTCCGCTGGCGTAATATTTATCACTTTTTTTAGCTATTATTATGTGTCAAAACGATTTGAACTTTATAGGGTTGTAGAAAAAGATGATAGGGAAATGCTGACTTATCTATCACAATTTCCGCGGTCTACTGTGATGGCGACCCCAATGATTTCAACGGCTATGTTTTCAATTGCCCATAAAGATCCTGTCGGCGATTTGGTTTTTTATGGCAATAGAAAAGATGTCGAAGCTTTTTATCTATCCCAAAGCTGTGATAATCCTGGAAAGATTATTCAAAAATATAATGTTAAATATATAATAGCTCCATTTATAATTGATTGTGATTTCAGTCAATTGGTTTATAAAAACAACAGTAATTATCTTTATCGTGTAAAGTAAAAAATTTAAAATATAATGGGATCAGAAGATAAACAAATAAAATTAAGCATCATCCTTCCTTGCCGGAATGAAGAGGAATCGCTGGCCCATTGTTTGGACCAGATTGGGGAAGTGTTAAATGTAAATAATATTGATGCGGAGGTAATTGTTTCAGATTCCTCAAGCGATCGGTCTCCGGAAATTGCTAAATCTTTTGGTGTTATGTTGGTTAAGCACAATAGAGAGGGATATGGCTCTGCGTATTTAGAGGGATTTAAAGTTGCTAAGGGGCGATATTTATTTTTAGCGGATGTAGATGGCACATACGATTTTAATGAGATTCCTATTTTTTTGAAAAAGCTAGAATCCGGTTACGATCTGGTTATTGGTAATCGTTTTGGTAATAAGATAATTCCCGGCTCCATGCCTTGGGCTAATAGACATATTGGCAATCCATTTTTATCAGCCATGATGAGGCTTTTTTTTGGAACTGGTATAAGCGATGCACATTGTGGTATGCGAGCTGTTAAAAGCCAGGCTTTTAGCTTAATGAATTTACAAACTACGGGCATGGAATTCGCTTCAGAGATGATTATAAAAGCTATAAAGAGGAGATTAAAAATAACTGAATTACCAATTTCATATTATCCGCGCAAGGGAAAATCCAAATTAAAGCCGATTCCTGATGGTTGGCGTCACTTAAGATTTATGTTGCTTTATAATCCAAACTTTTTATTTTTTATCCCAGGAATTGTATTATTTTTATTTGGATTTGTGTTATTAGTATTATTATATTTTAGTGCAATAAAAATCGGCGGACTTCAATTTCAATATCATCCCATGTTTATTGCCTCCCTTATTCTAATTATTGGATATCAGTTGATTTTTTTTGCTCTTTTTGCCAAGACGTATGCATTGACGCATTTATCTGAAGAAAACAAAATATTGAATTTATCCTATCGTTATTTTACTTTAGAAAAGGGAATTGCTATCGGTTTTATATTTTTATTCTTGGGTTGTGTGATTTTTCTTGCCATATTTATAAGTTGGGTTAAAAGTAATTTTGGCAGTCTTTTGGAAATTAAAAACTCAATTCTGGCTCTTACATTGATTATTATAGGAATTCAAACAATATCATCGGCTTTTATGTTGAGTATTTTAGGGATAAAAGATAAATAATGTGAATTATAATAGTTTTAAAATTTTAATTGGTAAGTTAATGGCTGTTTTGGGCCATTGTTTTGTGATTATCAAAAAAAATGTGCGTAGTGAATATTTTATTCTTTTTTTAATTTTAATTTTGGCATATATTTTAAGAACCTTGCCTTATACTTTAGGCTATACAATACCCTTTACTGAAGATGGAATCAGGGATTTCCAGCAAGTTAAATTTTTGATTGAAAAACACCAGATAAACTTCTTTGGCAGTTATGGTAATTTTGGGTCATTTCCCGTTTTACATTTAATAGTTTATTCTATTAGCAGATTAGGATTTGATGCGATGAAAGTTTTTCTTTTTGTTCCGCAGATATTTTCGGTTATTGGCTTATTTGTATTTTATAAATTCTTAAAAAACTTTTTCAAAGCCAAGCAATGTTTGTGGGCAATTTTTTTCATCAGTGTTTTTGGTCCGCATATTTATTGGAGCGCTCAACCGGTTCGGGAAACAATCGGCTTATTCTTATTTCCCTTGATAATCTATTTATATGATAAATTTATCAGAGGTGATCTAGGCAGCAAGTCGGTTAAAATAGGATTGGCAATTTCTTTATTGCTTATTGTGATGACCCATCACTGGTCATCACTTATGGCCTTGCTGTGGATTATTTTTTATAGCACCTTTTTAGTGGATAATTGGAATGCGGTTAAAAGGGGAATTATTACTACGATTAGTCTTTTTTCTCTGGCGATTATGGCTTATTGGACTATCTTCTTTAGGGCTCCTTTTGTTTTTATTTTTGATTTAATAAGGCAGTCACCTATATATTTTCTATTATTTATTGTGGGTTTGTTTTTAGCTGCCATATTATTTTTCTTTCTTAAAAAAGTTGATTTGCAAAGATTTAAAAATAAATTTACTATGTTGGCGGTTGCTTTGGGCATACTTGCCATACTATCATTTGTCAGTTTAAAAATGTTGCCCATTGATTATCCTTTGCAAATTTGGTTTATATTTTTGTTGTTTATTGTTTTTATTTATATTGGCTTTTTTTATTATAAAATTAAAATTTTGGATAAATTCTTGCTGTTGAGTTTTTTTCCTTTATTATTTTGGCTCATTGCTTTGCCATTTTTTTTATCGAATAACGCATTGGGTAATACTTTAATTGATCCATTTAGGACGATGGCATTTGCAATTTTTCCTCTAAGCATTTTAATTGCTTATGGTTATTTACATATAGTAAAAAAATCTTTATTTATACCCATTATTTTATTTTTCCTATTGATTTTTTTGGCCACACTAATATATCCTCCAATTTTTATATATAAAACTAAATTTTATGGAACGCCATTTTTTGATCTTAGAAGTGATATAAGATACATAAGCCCTCAAACAATGGAATTAATTAAGTTGGCCAATGATAATGGCTACAATGTTGATTCAATTATTCCTGAAATTAGAAGCTACCAGGATGTCTTTTTTGATAAAAAACAAAAAAAGCTTTATTTGGTTTTAAAAAACTCCAATGAATTAAGGCAAAAATACAATTTAATTAAGAATTCTATTATGAAAGTTTCTGACCCTCAGAAATGGGAAGATACCTTGCAATCAGATGCAATATATTCCAATGATGCTGGCAGTTTATATAAAGCACAATTGGACTTTCAATTTTTGTCACAAGACGTGCCAGCCCTATTTAGGTCGGGAGAAAAACAAGTAGTTCGCTTGAAGATAAAAAATACCGGAGTTGTTGACTGGACTTTCGGAGAAAATATATTTATAGCTGTTAAAAATTATCAAAAACTAAGAGTTAGGTTACATGTTTTGAATAAGTCGTTTATGGTTAAGACGGGGGAGGAGGTAGATGTTTTAGTAGAAGTTGAAGTTCTAAGTGGTTCAGGAAATTATAGCTTTCAATTTTATTTACGCAATGATTCTTACAAAATAGGTAATGATATGCCTTTAAATAAAATTGAAATTGTAAAATAAATTTTTATTAAAAACAGATAGTCTTGATTAGCTATCTGTTTTTAATTTTGGGTATGTTTTTGTGTCGCAATTCTTAAAGTTAAATATTGGAATCAGTGGTTGTTGTTGTATTTATTACGGGTTCGGCAGTGGTAGCCTCGTTGTTAATTATTTCTATTGTTGATGTTGTTGTAGTTGTATTGATTACCGGTTCAGTAGTAGAGCTTTGCTCAGGGGTTAGAGTGGTTGTTTCTTCTGGCGGAATTACTGCTTCAATAATTTGATTTTGTACCTCTTCAGTATCATCTTCGATAACCGCTACGGCATGCCAGTTAAAGATGATATCATTTAAGGCATTGGCATTAATTGCAATATCAAATCCCGCCGGCGTTTCATTTGTAACCCAATAGCGATAATCAACTGAGTCGCTAGTTGGAGTAATGGTAATTATTGGAGAAACTCCATAAGGCCTTGAATATGTGATATGTGTTGAGGTTGCATTTTGTAAGATAGTGGCCTTTCCGGCACTGTCTTTGCTGAAATAAGTCTGATCATGGAAATAAGTTTTGGATTGGAAGTTTGCTTCGCCGATAACAGTAATTGTGCCATAGAAAGTTGCTGATTGTATGACTGATAAATTTGACGTATTTATGTTGTTGTCGATTACCGTTAAAGATTCTGAAGAAGTTGAAGTATTGCTCATAGTTAAATTATCAACCCTGGAAGTTAATAAGTCTAATTGAGTTTGCTGATTGGCAACTTGTACATCCAAATCTTTGATTGCGCCAGTTAAGACAGGAAGAATTTCTGTCATAGATAGTGACAAATAGCCGTCATCACCAGTACTAACCATGTCTGGCAAGATTTTCTTTACATCTTGAGCAATAAAGCCATATTGCAGTGGTGTGGTTGAGTCACCTTTAATCCAATCAAAGGTTACCGGTTTCAATTGTCGAATTGTGCCTAGTGCGTTAGCAACAGCATTAATATTTGTTTTAAGGCGTTCATCAGAAGAACAGGCGATAATACCAGTAGCCGAAGTCAAAGTACACGTCGTGCCCAGAGCATTGTTGCGGAAACGAGCGACGTTAGTGCTTGCGCCAACAACATCAAGAGTATATGCGGGAGTAGAAGTGCCGATGCCGACAAAACCAGAAGCCTTAATAATCATTCCCGGACCAGTGGCTGTGCCAGGATTTGTAAAAGCAGCGGTACCAACTCTAAATCCAATATCTCTAGAACCATTTCCCGCATCAAGAGTTAAGCCATCAACTATGCCATAGAGTGGATTTCCTACCCCCCCATAAACAGCACCCGCTTTAGCGCCACTAGTCTTAAATGTCATTCCAGCAAAAGAATTTCCGCTGGCTGTATTTTCTACGATTGGCATTACACCATCACCACCTGTTGAGTCACTACCAACAATATGTAATAGAGCGGTTGGAGAACTGGTTCCAATACCAACGTTGCCACCACTTGGATTAAGGACTATGCTTTTACCGTAACCAGTTTGTATAGTAAAGTCATCCGTTGATCTGATTCCTTTGAAACCATAGGTACTGCTCGATGTTAGATTGTTGGATTTTATTCTAATTACTCCACCGACATCCGTATTATTATCAGATATAATATCTAGTTTATTTGAGGGTGTAGAAGTACCAATACCAACATTGCCTGAACTTAAAATTGTCATTTTAATTGAATTGTTAGCACCCAAGACTAGGGGGGAATCTATAAATGTCATAATACCCATAGAATTTGCTCCACCATAGGAGCTAACTGAACTTCCAGCTAGAAAAATACCGGCGGCATTTGAACTAGCATCATTTCCAAGGTTAAAGCCACCAAATGACGCTGGATTCATGTTTCTTATAAGGGCTCTAATATTGCCAGATGAGCTATCTCCTTCTATATATAATTTTTCAGCTGGAGTGGTTGTGCCAATACCGACATTGCCGCCAGTCATTTCAAAATAATTATTTGTGTCATCAAATACTAACTGCGGTCCGGCTGCCTGGCCGATATAAGCTCCATTTTCCATTAATAATGAGGTGGTAATTGTCGGTGAAGTGCCAAACATGGCCGCTCCACTGCCTGTTTCATCGCTTAAGGCATTTTTTAGTCCTAATGAATTGGTGAGGGTGCCTTGCTTTGTGCC
Source organism: Candidatus Buchananbacteria bacterium (assembly GCA_041665065.1). Taxonomy (GTDB): domain Bacteria; phylum Patescibacteriota; class Patescibacteriia; order 2-01-FULL-39-33; family 2-01-FULL-39-33; genus JBAYJM01. The sequence continues at coordinate 5,050 of JBAYJM010000021.1, read as the reverse complement.
AAGTTGTGTTTGAATGGCTGAGGTAACTCCATGAACATAATTTAATTCCGTTGCCGTCACAGTTGTATTGTCTAATATATTTAATTCACTGGCGTTAGCAGTCATAGAAATAGATCCAAGAGTAAATGGCGTTGGAATTGTGACTGTGCCAGTGAAAGTTGGGCCGGCTAGATTAGCTTTTAAATCAAGAGCAGTCTGCTGAGCGGTAGAGACAGGCTTATTAGCATCAGAGGTATTGTTAACATTGCCTAAACCAACATCTGTCGCGGTTGGTTTATTGCCTGTGTGATAGATTGTATTAATTGTACCCCAAGCGGCACTATCATAATCCTGTCTAGCAAAGCCGATAAAATCTGAAGTTTTACCAAAAATTAAGGCATTAGAACCCTTAACGTCTGTTCCTGTATAAGAGCTGGTCCAAAGAACATCATTCCAGGAAGCAGCACCGCTACCCAAGTTTGCTCCACTTAACATTTGGTATCTGAACTTACCAGAACCAAACACTGCATTGTTTGGCTTCTCTGCACCAGTTGAAACATAATTGCTACCTCTTAAATCACCGATACTGATAGCCGCTGAACCATCAAAATTAACACCATTAATGGCTCTTGCGGTAGTCAGTTTAGTTGCCGATAAAACATTTTTGGCCGAGTCAGCCGTATTATCTACACCGTCTAGTCCAAGTGATATTTTAGCATTTGCTGGAGTTTGCCATCTTATATAATTATCACTGCCTGTTTGGATGGCAAAATGTGAAGCTGCTGTTGCTGTTGCACCAGCCGTTGTATTAAAATAATTAGCAAAGACATAGCCACTGGCATTTCTTTGAACTATTGTGCTATTCCCAGCAACCATGCTTGGTTGTGCGCCATCTAATAAATCTGCATCCAAACCTGAACCAGTGCCAGCTCCAGTTATTCCGGTCGTAGGCAAAGTAATAGCTCCGTTTGGGTCAAGTGTTCCTGTAACGGTAAGTGTCCCACCAATTACTTGATTACCGGTGGTAGTAGCATTGCCTGCCACAGCCAAATTACCTCCGAATATGCCTCCATTTTGAACATTAAGATAGCCAGTGCTATAATTTGCTCCTGTCGGAGCTGAGCCCACTAAAAGATAGCCAGTTGAGGTCATATTTGAAAAACTACCAGTGATATTTATTAATGGGGCAGTTAATGTAATTGCTTGAGTCGCGGATAAATTAACGTTGGAATTAATACCGCTAGCACTAATTCCAATACTGGAGCCGTTGCCATTGGTTTGTACGGTTAGATTGTGACTGTCACCTATAGTTTTTAGCATTAAGCTTTCATTGCCCTGTACGGTTGCAGCATTTCCAACCACACTCAAACTTGAACTGCTATTTATATTAATTCCACCACCTGCGCCAGTGCTAAATAATTGTAGTTGCCCGTTTATTGCTGTTAATTTTAAATTCTGACTTGTATCAGCATAGAAGTTTAAATCAGTAGCATTGCTGCCAATTATTTTTACACCATTCATATAAAATGAATTGCCACTGGTGTAAATATGATCGGCATAAAGAGATCCAGCCACAGTTAGAGAGGTTGTAGCGCTATATGGTGTTGTTGTGCCGATTAACATTGTTCCGGAAAAATAATTACTGCCAGTTCCTAATACAGAAAGGTTTTGCGCAACTGTTGTTGAGGCGTTTATTTTCAACGTCTGGCTGGCGGGCGTGGCATTAAATGTTCCATATAACAAAGCCCCAGCTTTATCTCCGGCGGTATTGGTTCTGTTTTGATTATCTACATAAAAACTATTGGAACTGGTTTCATAAGAGCCAGCATAATAACCCAAAGTAACATTACCAGAACCTAAAACATAGTAGCCGGCACGGTAACCAATGCCAGTGTTGTTAGAGCCGTATCTATTTTCGTGTAAGGAGTTAAGGCCAAAGGCGGTATTATTATTGCCTGAGTCGTTGAAATAGAGCGAACTCCAACCATAGGCAGCATTTTCATGTCCTCCAGTATTAGAGTAGAGGGCAGAGTAGCCGTTAGCTGTATTGTAGTAACCGGTAGTATTTTTATTAAGTGATTGATAACCGCTAGCAGTATTTTCATAGCCGGTGCTATTTGTATACAATGATTGGTAGCCATTTGCAGTATTGTATGTGCCTGTTGTATTAGAACTAAGTGATTGATAACCGGTCGCAGTATTTTGAATTCCAGTCATGGTTAAATTGCCGGCACCACCAAAGAAATAATTATTTAGCGTGGTGGAGGCAGTAATCATGCTCACGCCATTTAATTTATATGTATATCCAGCAGAAACATCAATGTCTCCAATGACGCTAAGTTTATAAGCCGGACTCGTAGTCCCGATTCCCACATTACCACCCATAATAGCCAAGACATTGTCTTGGGAAACTAGGCTGTTAGTTGATGTCACGGTATTGGAAATGGTGCTTAGTCCTATACCCATAGAGTTAGCTCCTGTTACGGTAATGTTTTGACCAAGAGCTATTGAGGAAGCACCTGAGGCCACATTCAACCTACCAGCAGCAAATGCTCCTGCTCCTCCTGATATATTCTGATAGCCTAAGGCGGTTGCTCCTACTACTGTATTGATAACACTGTTCTTGTAGCCTAAGGCTACTGAACCGTCACCAATTACAGAAGTGTAATAGCCCATGGCAAAAGATCCATTGCCTGAGACGTTAGAGGAATAACCCATGGCCACTGCACCATTACTAGTACCGGAGAAAGAGTTATTATAACCAATCAGAGCGGCAGGACCGGAAGTGGATACGTTTAGGGCGGCGGTTTTGGTAGTGGTCCCAACACTCAGGCTGCCACCGAGATAATTGGGTGCGGTACCGGAGGCGTAGATATTGTATCCATTGGTAACAGATCCTGTTGGCGAGTCGAGGAAGAGGGAAAAAGCGTTTTGGATAAGGCCATTGCCGTCGCCATAGACCGTAGAATAGATGCCATAGGCGTTTCCCAGAGTGACGCCCATATTAAGATTGTTTACGCCGGCTCTGGCATAAAGGCCGTACAAAGAAGCGGTTGAGGTTGCGGAGGTTTTTTGATACCTGTCTACCATCAATCCGTAGGCATCGGCTAATCCTGAATAGGAATTTTTAATATGAGCCAGTGTTTGAGCCGTGGTCGTTTCACCTCCGACCTGCAGACTGGAAGAAGCTCTAACAGAGCCATTAACGTCAAGCGTATAGGAAGGCGAAGAGTTATTTATTCCCACGTTACTGTCAAAATAATAACTGGAAGCATTATTGAAATCTAAAGTATCATTATTGACGTTGTAATTAATAGTAGATGAAGCGCTTAAATCATCATTAAAAAAGGTTAATCTGGAATTGTTGGCGGCATTAGACTCAGAAACTATTTTTAAGCCGTTGTAAATTCCCAGTTCATTTCCTCCTATGGTAGAAGTGGCCTTGATCATAGCCATATTCCCGCCAGTAAAACTAGCTAAGCCCAGATCAATGTAGTCAGTGCTGGTCCCGACATGCAGCCTTCCTGTTGTAGTGGTGTTGCCATTAAGATATGAATCGCCAGCCACTTCAAAAGTCGTGTTAACTAGGGTGGTAGTAGTGTTGCCAATTACTATTTTATATCCCGCAGGGGAATAGCCAATGTCAAATGAACCAGATGAAGAAGTGTAGCCCCAGAAATTGCCGCCGGAGAGCTCGGTCCAAGATGTGATGGTGGTGCCACTTAGGGTCAATCCGCCCCCAGAACTGATAGTCAATCCGCCAAGTGCGCTGTTTGAAGAAGATGTAAAAAAGCCACCGGAAGATGAAACGTAGCCGCTTGAGGCAATAATATTGTTGCTCACTGAAAGCGCGCCGGTAATTGTCGTCGCTCCCCCTAATTTAGAAGCGCCTACAACCTCGAATTTAACATTGGAGGAGGTAACGGCTGATCCAAGTACAATGGCATAATTACCAGCAAGATTAGAATAGCCCACTAAATCATCTGATGAAGTAGCCCACCAGGAACCACCACCGCCACCGCCGGAAGGCCAGGTTGTTCGATATTCTCCACCTAAAGTAATGCCGCCTGTGACAGCAAGATCTCCTAAAATTGTAGCCGTGCCAGTGGCAGTCAAATTGCCTGAGACATAGGTATCTCCGGCCACTGAAAGAACGGCTCCGGGAGAGGAGGTGCCGATGCCGACATTGCCGTTAGTTAGGACGGTAAGCCTTTCATTGCCCAGTCCGTTTGAGAGGTCAAAAATTGATAGCCTGCTGTTAGCTGATTGGATCATTGACCAGGTGCTAGTGCCGATGTTTAAAGTGTTAAACCAGCCCTTGTTCCACTTGCTTGAGCTATTTCCTAAGTCGTAGCTGAGACTGGAGGCCGGAACAATATTTTTCATCGTGGATGTAGCCGCAAAGTAAGAGGTGCCATCTACGGTTAAAAGGTAATTTTGAGTGCTGGTACCGATGCTAAGCTTGTTGTCAAAAGAATAACCGCTTGCTCCTGTGGCAGAAAGAACGGAGGTGGAACTGGAAAGGCTTAAAGAAGAGGAAAGAGAATTGTTTTGTAATGTTAAAAGTGAGTTGCTGTCTCCACTATTTACAATTAAGCCATTGCCTGAAAAGGTGTAAGTCATTTCAGGTATTCCCAGTCCTAAATCATTCTGGCCGGCGAAAGTGACACCGTGAGTCGAGGTGGCGTAGTTGATTAAAAATTTGTTATTAAAATTAATGTCCATGAGACCTAACTGCGGCGCATCATCATCTTGGCCTACCACGTAGAGGCCCTTGTATATGCCCCCAAGAGACTGATTCATGGAAACAGGATTTAACATGGCTAATGGCCCAAAGTTGGGAATATTTGTACTGCCAAAGCTCCAGTAGGAATTGGAATTTCCAATGGTTGAACCATAGCTCATAGAAGTGGTGGCCAAGGAAGAAATGCCGGAGACATTGAGTGAAGCCGTACTCGTCACCCCATTTACCGTCATACCCGCATTAGAGTCTAGGGCCAGGAGTTTGTTAGCCTCAGCAATGGCAGAAGCATGGAAGCCATCTAGAGCATCAGCGTTGAAGGCATAGGGG
>JBAYJM010000020.1:0-19555 GCA_041665065.1 Candidatus Buchananbacteria bacterium | reverse complement strand
AATCAGCCCAAATTGAAATCAAATCATCCTGCATTTGAAAAGCCAAACCGAGATTAAGACCATATTGCCAAAGAGCTTCTTGTTCTTTTTCACCGGCTTGAGCGATAATACTGGCGACCCTAGCGCTTGCTCCGACTAGGACAGAGGTTTTTTTCTCTATCATCATCAAATAATTTTTTTCATTTACAAAAGCATCACCAAGCGGTAAGTCTGTCAAAGTAAAATCTAAAAATTGGCCCTCAATTACCTCTTTGAATTTTTCATTTAAAAATGAAACGGCATTAACAGAAAACTCAGGATATTTTTTTGATATTTCATTAAGTTCTTTACTAGCTAAAATCAACAGGGCATCACCGGAATTAATTCCGTGATTTATCCCCCATAATCTCCAAACAGTCGGCCGGCCTCGCCTCAAAGGATCATTATCTTCAATATCATCATGAATCAAAGTAAAGTTATGATAAAGCTCAATTGATGCCGCCACCTCTAACGCCTCGCTTTTTTTGCCATACATTTCTGCAATCATAAGGCACAAACCGGGACGATAACGCTTTCCGCCATAATTTTGGATCGGCTTTAAATTCTCATCCAAAAAACCGAAAAAATATTTTAACATTTTATACATCAAAAAATCCGGCTGCTCATCGAGCAGCCTTCTTATTTCGGTCTCGGCTTCCAAAGCATACGGACCGAACAATTCTTTGATTTTATCTTGGGCTTCCATTATTTGCCAAAGTTTCTTTTGCTCTGATTGAAAAATTCAAGCGCTTTATCTAACTCACTCTCATTAAAATCAGGCCAGAACACATCGCTGAAATAAATTTCAGTGTATGCTAACTGCCAAAGCAGAAAATTGGACAATCTTTTTTGACCTCCACATCTGACCAATAATTCCGGGTCAGCCTGTCCGCCAGTATATAGATTGTCCGCCACTATTTCTTCTGTAATTAATTCTGAGCTTATGCCAGATGCTACGATTCTTCTGACTGCATTAGTGATTTCCTCGCGTCCGCCATAAGAGATTGCAATATTTAAATTGCCGCCATTATTATTTTTAGTTCTTTCTTCTGCTTCAGTTATGGACTTTTGCAAGTCCTTAGGAAGATTATCGCGCCTGCCTAAAATCCTGACGCGAATATTATCCTTATGAAGCCCGTCTATTTCTTTGTCCAAAGCAAAACGAAGAAGGCCTATCAATGAGTCCACTTCTTCATTTTCACGTTTCCAATTTTCTGTTGAAAAAGCATAAACAGTCAATGTGTTTATACCCTTTTTTCTGCACAGCTGGGCAATTTCTTTAAATCTTTTGTATCCTTCTTGATGTCCGAAAATTCCAATCTTCCCGCGCTCTTTGGCCCAGCGCCTATTGCCATCCATTATGATTGCTAAATGATTTAATTCTGCCATTTAAGTATCGTAATTAAGCGGTTTTAACCGCCTAAAAAATTAATTTATAATTAAGACTTAGCTTAATTTTATGATGTTTTCAGAATTTAGTCAACCTAGGCCGACTGGCCTAATTTAGCTTTGGCATATTTAACCATACAATCCCTGGCCGCTTCTTTGGCAGGACGCATTTCAATTCCAAATTTTGCCAAATTTTCAGATTGCAAAATATTGCTTGAACGTTTTTTTACAGCCAAGCCCCGTGAAACTAATTCGTCTTCATTTATCCACTCTGTCTCATAACTAGGATCAACTAGTTCTTTATACAAGGCGATTATCTCTTTATGCTTAATACTACCCGGATTTGTAACATGAAAAATTCCAGCGGCCTTTTTTTCCAATAACTGCCTAAAAACTTTTATCATATCTTCAATAACTGTCAAACTGTTTTCAACATCAATTATCTTACTATATAATGCAAGCTTATCAATAATATTTCCGGGAAATGGCACGCTTTCCATTGGCATTCTAATTCTGGCTATTCCCACATTTGGCAACATGCTCAATGCCAAGTCGGCAGCATATTTTGCTCTTGAATAAGTGGCAGAAGGATTTGCAAAATCAGTTTCTTTCCAGCCTTTTGGATCCGGCGACTCGCCATAAAAAATACAGCCTGAGCCGATATGAAGAAGATAAACATTTTTTTGCGCACAAGCCTGGGCGATGATAATTGGTAAAATCGCATTGCCAAAAAATGTTTCGAATTGATGGGTTTCACACCAATCAACATTGGGCCTGCCAATAATTCCTGCAGCATTTAAAACAACATCTGGATTGTGCTCATTTAAAATACTTAAAGCATCTTCTAGATTATTAATCATTTTGTCAGATACTACTGCATCTGGCCATTCTTTAGCGCATCTAGATCCAACATAGCCATTGCCGATAATTAGAATTTTCATGTATTTGAAATTATTTTTATCAATTTAATGTTAACAATTATTCACTTTTTTTTCAATAAAAAAGGCGAGTCGTTCTCTGCACAAATTACGTTGCTCTAAAGCTTCGTTATTTCGCAGAACTACTCGCTCAATACTGACTCGACGGTCGAATACCGTCTCGTTGCAATGACATACGCCTTCTCCTTAGACCCTCCTGCGCAGGAAAGTCGTTCCGGCCGGCCAGACCTTCGAAAAACGCTCCAGCCGAACCTCTTGCCTGTGACCGATAATTACTGGAACCTCCGACGGACAGTGTCCAGCTTCACGGATGTGATCGCCCAGGGCAACTATTCTCTCATATTGCCCCAGTTGCCTGAAGTGCTGTATGCCGTAGGCCATCAGCGCGAAGAACCCAGCTGAGGCACTATTCTGATCCATCCGGTACGCCCAACTCGATGCCGTTACAGTGTCCATCCTTTCGGGGATAGTTACCGTGTAAACATCTAATGCCACAAAATACCCAGTGGCCTTGAATGTTACCGGAAGCGCTCTGACTATGCGACCATCAACCTTGCCATAGTTTTGGCGAAAGATGTTGACAGCTTCTTTCCAGCCGTCCTTGAAACTTGCGGTCAGTCGGAATGTTTCCGACGACGACCGCTCTGTGGCCGACACCAACTGCCGTTGATGTCCGACCTTTGCCAATACCAATGCGCCCATGACTGATTCTCCTGTCGGTCCCCGATGAGAACCGACCTTCCAACTTCGGTTTATGGTTTTCCTCCCTGTTCCCTCTCGCTCCTAAGAAAAACCCACAACCGATCATCTTACTATAATAAACGGGACCGCAGCAAAGACCCGGAATTACAAAGAACTAAACAGAACATATTATAAAGAAATAATGAAATTGTCAATAGTTTTAATTGAAAGTATGTATATCTTATGTAAATTTAGATTATTATATTTTATATTTCAAACGCTAGACCTTGACAAATTAATAATTTTAGACTAAAATGTGAAGTTGTTAGTCGTTCTTTCGTGTGGTGTTGGCTATCAGGAACAGGGAGGGAGGTAAAGCGTGAAAATTGTAGCAATGTTTCCTTCATTTAAGGGGGACAGGGCAACAACCCCAGATTTCCTAACGGAAATCAAAGGTGCGTTGCCTGGGCATGACACAGAGGTCGTGCCAATCCTCAATGGCTTCCAGACTGAAGAGGGAGCATGCGATGCGGAAAGATTGGCGACCGAATTAGGCTTCCAGCCGATTGTCACCAGCCCACGGTTTGACTGTCTGAGTGGCTTGGCCGCGGCACTGCGCCAAGGCTATGAGTACGCCAGTCGGAACGATGCCGAGGTGGTGGTTCGGCTAGACACGGCCGAGCATCCGGTGAATCAAATCGCAGGACTCGTCCAGGCCGCAATCGAAATTCAAGGCCTCGCCATCGGCGACTTGGACTTTACGGGTTGTCCGGATCTGTTGGATCCTGAATCTCCGGAAGGCTTCGCTCATGATCATGCCTTCAAAGAACTCTACAGGCAAACAACCAAGCGTCAACTATGCCTATCTTGCGCCCACGGATTTCAGGTCATCTGGCGACCGAGTATTTCGAAGATGCTCACCGAGGTTGATGAGATCTTCAATCAAGTCGCCCTGGACCTGATGGCAACGGTACAGACAGAAGAAATCGGCTGGGGATTCGACGGAGCTTGGGCTCTGTCAGCACTGGCGGCCAAAGTCCCCACGACGGTCGTCCAGGTTCCTGCAATCAACAAGAGAGACCGACCTTCGGCAAAAGTCGGCAAACAGTTGGCCAATGCTCTGCGCGTGTGCAGGGCAGCTGCCCACGTCTACCACTGGTAGAGCGCCGGCACACCTATAACGCGCCCGCACCACTCTTCGGAGAGGTGCGGGACATTTTATTTTTAAAAAAACACCCATCTAATGGTGTTTCAAAATCTGGCTAGAGGGATTTAAACCCACCTCATTGTCCCGAACGACACGCGCTAGCCAGCTGCGCTGTAGCACACTACTCTAAAATTTTGTAAGTGGCAATTCCAAAAGCCACTGAGACATTCATTGACTCCTTAATTCCTTTCATCGGAATTTTGACGATAACATCCGCCCTTTTTAATAAACTTTTAGACACGCCATCAACCTCATTGCCAATAATTAAAGCGCAAGGAAACTTGGGCTTGAATTTACCAATATTAATACTTCCATTACCCAATTCCAAAGCCACAATTTGCACCCCTTGTTTTTTCAATTTTTCAACAGCTCTCCAAGCATGCCAATTATGCTCCCATGGTACCGAATTCTCAGCACCCAACGACACCTTTAAAACACCACTTTGCAAGGGAGTCCCGGTTATGCCGCATAGAAAAATTTTCTTCACGCCAAGAGCATCGCTTGTTCTAAAAATAGAGCCTACATTGTATAGGCTCCTGATATTTTCACAAATTACATACAATTCCTTTTCCGCCATACTAATACTGCAAAACCGTTTTGAATTTTTTAGTTTCTTTAAAATGATGAAAAACAATCTTATCAACATTATAAGTCCCGAATTTTGGCGCCTCGGTAAAGCCCTGCATAGCCGCATCAGCCAACCAGCCGGAATTTATCCAATCCATCAACCATTCATTGGTATAGCGCGGATCTTCCTGATTAATGCCAGCGCCGATTGATTGAAGCCATTTTTGGTTAAATAACTCTTGTGATCCGATCGGAGGCGCAATAATTATCGGCAAACCCATGGCGCAATAAAAAGAAAGTTCACTGGGCTTGGTCCACAAAATATCGGTGTTTCTTAAAATCCGATTAAAACGTGAAAAATAAATCTGCTTGGATGTTTCAAATACTATTCTAATATTTTTTTTGCCAATCTTCCCTAGTCTGAATTTTGAAATTTCCTCCCTAAAAAACTTTGCCACCTCTTTGTTAATTCCGGCAACTAAATTTATTTTTATTTTATTATTACGTATTTCATTATGCAAACTGCGAACTATCTCCACACCCAGTTCTCGTTGAGCTCCCGCCCCACCAACACAAAAAGTGATAGTAATCGGCCTAATCGGTCTCAATCGTAGAGCTCCTTTTAATTTTGATTGCAAAGTTTTTTTGTATTGATTGATATAAATTTTTTCCGGATCCAGCTGGATCAATCTTTCGCCCAAATCGTTTTTTATAATATTTAAATCATGGCCGACATTTTCTTCGGGCAAGGGAAAACCGGTTAAAAATATCTTTTCCTGCCTGACGCCGTAAAGCCTAAGCCTTTCCTCAACTCTTTTATTTGAGGCAAGATAAATTATCCTGCTGTTTTGTGGCTTAGGCGGAACCCAAGTCCTGCTGATATCCGCATCGCACAAAATGCAATAAATATCACCAGGATAATTATAATACTCCGCCATCATTGAAGTTACAAAAAAGGTTGTAACCAGCGGAATTGGTTTTTTGGCCAGCTTATCAAATAAATGCTTCCCCCACTGATGCTTTTTAAACAGATTATAGGTTTGGCTTAATTGCAAATTAGATTTTGACAAATCCCTTTTTGGATAAAAATCGGGAATGGCCTGAAATTTATCATATAAATCAAAAGCAGCTCCTCCGATCAGGGGGATTCTTTTAAACCTGGAAATAAATTCATAAAAAGCGCGCGTCCCCTGCCAAATGGCCCTGTCGCCCTTTGGAATGCCAAAATAATTATTCGCAGTTATAATTTTACCGTAAGCGATTGTTTTTAACGGGTAAGCAGCTCTTTGGTGGCCATAACCCATATCAACTGTCACCACCCAAGCCTTATGAGGCAATTTGAACATAGATAATAATATGATTCTATAAAATAATTATAACAAAAAATCCCGCTTGTTACCAAGCGGGATTTTGTATAAAGAGTTTTTACAAGACAGCTTCCTTTGCAGCTTTAGCAACTCTGAATTTAACAACAGTCTTAGCAGGAATTTTTATTGTTTCACCAGTAGCAGGATTTCTGCCTTCTCTGGCCTTTCTCTGAACCTTAACTAATTTACCGATTCCTGGAACAACGAACTCACCATTCTTCTTAACTTCAACATAAGCCATCGAAGTAAGCTTATCCATTAAAGCTACTACGTCCTTCTTTGAAACGCCTGTAGCATCGGATAAAGCACTCAAAATTTGAGATTTGGTCATTTTAGCCATAATTCTTTTTATTTATTAATTTTTGAGCCGTTTGCCCTACCATGAAATTTAGAGTTTTCCACAGCCGGCAAATTTATGTATTAATTATATAAAAAAAACCAAGAAATTGCTATATTTTATTAAAATCTTAATTTGATTTCCTTGACGCCCTAATTCTGTCCACTTCGGACAAACTCTGTTTTCTTAAACGGATACTCTTTGGGGTGATTTCTAAAAATTCATCTTCTGCCATTATTTCCAATCCTCTCTCCAAACTTAATTCCCATGGAGGCGTTAATCTTATGCTATCATCAGAACCCGAGGCTCTCATGTTAGTTAAATTTTTTCCTTTAATTGCATTAACAGTTAAATCGTTGCCCTTAGCAACATTTCCAATTACCATGCCTTCATAGACTTCTATGTTTGCTCCAATATAAAGCGTTCCTCTAGTTTGCAAATTATCAAGAGAATAAGCGGCAGTTTTGCCAACAGCCATTGAGATCATAGATCCGACGTCTTTTTTCTCTATCTGTCCGACATAAGGCTTAAAGCCGATAACTCTGGTACATAATATTCCTTCACCTCTGGTATCAATTGTAAATTCACCTCGATAACCAAGCAAGCCTCGAGTTGGAATTTCAAAAATTATTCTTGATTGATCGCCCTCTTGATCCATCTTTACGATTGTGCCTTTGCGCTTTGCCATTTTTTCAATAACAGCGCCGGAAAATAATGTTGGAACATCAATAGTAACTTCTTCAAACGGCTCTAATTTTTTGCCTTCTTCTTCTTTTATAATTACCTGAGGCTGGGAAACTTGAAGTTCAAAACCTTCACGTCTCATATTTTCAATTAAAATTGCAATGTGAAGTTCGCCTCTGCCATAGACTTTAAAATATTCCGATGAGTCAAAATCAATTTTTAAACCAACGTTGACTTCCAATTCTTTCTGCAGTCTTTCTTTAATTTGCTTGCTTGTTACCAACTTGCCTTCTTTACCGCCAAAAGGTGAATTGTTTACTAAAAAGTTAAGACAGATCGTAGGCTCATCAATGGAAATTGCCGGCAATGCCTCTTGGCTGTCTGAAACGCAAATTGTTTCACCGATGAAAATGTCTGGCAGACCAGCTACCATCACGATATCACCAGCAGTTGCTTCTGCAACTTCTTCTCGAGCTAATCCTTTGAAACTGAATAATTTTGTAATTTTGCCATTCCTAATTTCGCCAGTCGGCTGTTTGACAATAACTGTCTGACCAACCTTGATTGTGCCTTCGTAAATTCTGCCAATAGCTAAACGACCGAGAAAATCATCATAGGCCAAATTAAATGGTTGCATCCTGAGTGGCAGTGTTGCATCTGCATCAGCAGGCTCAACTTTAGCTATGATCATTTCCAAAAGCGGAGTTAAATCAGTTGAATGATCATCAAGATTTACTTTTGCAATTCCATCCCTGGCAATTGCATAAACAACTGGAAAATCCAACTGCTCATCATTTGCGCCTAAGTCTAAAAATAATTCGTAAACTTCCTCTTGGACGATTTCACATCTTTGTGCCGGTTTATCGATTTTATTAATTACAACAATTGCCTTTAATCCTAATTCCAAAGATTTTTTCAAAACAAATCTGGTTTGAGGCATAGGGCCTTCTTGCGCATCAACAACTAAAATTACTGCATCAATAGACCTTAAAACACGTTCCACTTCAGAACCGAAATCGGCGTGTCCAGGAGTATCTACAATGTTGATTTTGGTGTTTTTATAAAAAATTGAACCATTTTTTGAATAAATAGTAATGCCACGCTCTTTTTCGAGGGCGTTTGTATCCATACTAAAATCTTCAGTAACCATGCCAGTTTGCTTAAGCAAGGCGTCAGTTAAGGCAGTTTTTCCGTGGTCAACGTGAGCAATAATTGCAATGTTTCGAATTTCCATAATCATTTAAGATAAAAAATTGGCTCTTTAGCCAAATTATGTATTGATTCTACTATATTTTATTAGAAAAGTCAAATTATGGCCATTTTATTTGGATATTTAGGTGTGCTATTGACTTTTTGGCTAAAGTGTGCTATAATTATATTTCAGTATTTGTAGTGGTTGGGGTAAGGGTCAAAATAATCGGCCACAACGGGAGAAATGAGTTGAGAAAGCACGCGTTCCTTTTATTGGGTTTTGTAATGCTTGCCGGGATGTCGGCGTACGGCGATATCGGGATTGTTGAAAGAGGCCCGGATCAAAACACGTACGTCGTCAAAAGCGGCGACACACTGTCGGAGATCTGCTTCCGACACCTCAACGACGGAACCAAGCCCTCATACGAAGCGATCGCCCGACTCAACAGCATCACCGATCCAAACAAGATCACACCGGGACAGAAGATCTACTTCTGCAACGGGAGACCAGTGGAGAAATCGCGGATTGCCTGGCAGTCCAATGTTACGAACTTCTCCAGCCATGGTGACTGGATGGAAGGAAGTTATGAAACATTGGTCATCCAGTGCAAGGACCTCAATCGTCAATACCCGGAGCTTCGGTACTGGATCGAGACAGAATAACTAGCTCACGAATGAGCTTTCGCCCCCTCAAGGACAGCAAACTTGAGCGGGGCAATTTTTTTTCTAAAAATTAATCCCAACTCCTTTGCCCATCACCACGAATAGAAATATCATCACCTAAAAATTTAGGTTTGGGCTTGAATATTAAAAATACAAAAGCTTTAATCCTTGCGAGAAACTCCCTGCCTTGATTTAAATTTTCTTTTTTATAATGCCTTAAGTCAGCACTGATTCCATGAGCATCAATCTTCATTCCCTTGGCCAAACAAACGGCTCTGGGCAGATGAAAATTCTGAGTAGAAATTATTAATGAATTTACATTAAAAATTGCTTTTGCGCGATACATGCTGTCATAAGTATTAAAGCCGGCATGATCCAAAAAAATATCATCAGAACTAATATTTTGCTCCAGCAAATAATTTTTAACAGTGTTAACCTCATCATACTCATCCTGACCGTGATCACCCGAAACTAAAATCTTATCCGCTTTACCGCTTTGATAAATTTTTATAGCCGTATCAGCGCGATCTCTTAAAATATCACTCATAGCATAACTACCATAAACACGAGCGCCAAGTATCATAACCGCCTCAGCATGAGGCAAATTATTTATATTTGAAATAATATTTTTCTGCCCGCAATTAACAATACTCTGATTCATAACCAAAGCAGAGGCAACAACTATTGCCACAACAATAACAAAAATAAAAAATATTTTCTTCTTCATCGTTTTATTCCCTTCCCCGTCCCCCAGTGAGCCTTTAAAAATTTAGTGTTAATTTTATCCGAGAGTGAGCGGCCGCCAGGCAAATCACAAAAGTGAGCGTAGCGAACGGTGATTTAGCGAACGAAGGATAAAATTGGCCTAAATTTTTAAACAGCGAACGACTTTTCTTTTTTGTTAGCTTTTTTCTTTTCCTAGAAAAGAAAAAAGTAAGAACAAGTTATATTTTAACTAGCTTTTTTAAAATTAACCCTAAACACCGGCTCATAATTATTCTCATACTGATCAGTAACTTTCACTGTCTCCCCCTTCATCAACTGATTCAAGGCTATATCGCTAAGCAATTCATATTCACTTTCCAAATCAATTTTCATATCATCAAGCTTGGTAAATTCTGAGGAAAAATCAATTTTAATACCCTCTTCAATTTTTCTTTTCTTTTCCTTTAACTCTTTAAGCTCATCAGTGATTTGCTTATAACTTGGAGATGTTGAAAGCGCATCTCTATATGCGCTCTTAATTCTTTTCTGTTCTTTTTTGATTTCTTGTATACGATTAAAAGCCTCTTGTAATTTATCCATTACATTTATTATTATTTATAATTTAAATTGAGAATTTATTTGTAGGAAAGCTGATTTTTACTCATCAACTTGTTTAAAATTTGATTTCTTTGCGCTGTACTTAAAGCGTGCATGACAACTATAATATTTCCATTTTTCTTAATGACAACGTTTCTTTGCGCCTCAATTAGAAACCCGGTTTTGGAAGCATCAGCGCCCATTGCCAGTAAGCTGTAATTCCTGTTTTTTACGTTTACATTTCTAACAGATCCATCTTCGCCAATTGCTTCAAAGACATAATCCGATACTTGCGTAGACTCACTGATTCTAGGATTCTTAAACGCTTCTCGCGCAATAACAGCAAACTCCTTGGGCGTACTGATATTATTAGGATCCAATCCGGTCATTTCATAAAATTTTGTTTTGGAAAGTCCCAAGTCCTTGGCCTTTTTGTTCATAGCAACAACAAATTCCGCCCTGCTTAAGCCGGAATTGTCCGCCAGGATTACAGCCGATTGATTTGAAGAGGCCGTGAGCATCGCCACCCAGAGATCATACATATTAACAACATCTCCAATCCTAAGCGGGACTTCGCTGGTCGTGCCCTCCTGAGCTAGCGTACCTGGATATTTTATTTCTTCTCTGGTAATGGTAATTTTTGCGTTCCAATCAATATTTGGCAAATCCTCTAAAACCAATGCCGTCATTAATTTTGTCATTGAGGCCAGAGGCAAAACCGTGTCGCCATAACTGGAATCGAAACATTTGTCACTATCCGTTCCCGCATAAGCGACCGACGAAAAAGTCGGATCATAAGTTAATTGCTCTAAGTTCATTGGTAACTTTTTCAAATTTACATCGCTGATTTTCAGCCCTATAACTTTTATTACCTTATAAAAATCAGAAAATGACTCAACCCTGTATTTAATTTTATCTCCCGGATTAACATACCAAACAACATCCTTACTGGTAGACGCATAAACAAGCTGACCGGAATATTTGCTAAGAGCTTTGCCCCTTACCTGGGCTGAATTTTTAGGAATAGCATTCAATTCCTTATCTGAAATAACTTTGCCAAATTTTGTTATCAGCCATTTTAAATCTTCCCCGTCTTTAATAAAATATCTTTTGCCCGTAGACTTTTCTCCATACCACAATTTATTATAGCTATCTGTTTCCAACATAAATCTTCCCAAATAAGTCTTTGGGTCAACTGGCTTGGGTTTTGTGGCTGTTACCGCTGGCTTGGCAACTTTAACGCTTGTTTTGGTAGCGGCCAGGGAAAATGATGGCACAATTAACGCAAAAATTGCAAGACTAAAAATAATCTTTCTAAACATAGAAAATCCCTATAAATTAATATCAACATTATAACAAATATCACCAATCAATCCAAGAAAAATTATTTTTTTGCACTATAAATCTGAGCGATTTGAATTTTGTCAATTAATGACGTATTTTCACTAATTAAATTGGTATTTATAAAGCTAAACATCACGATAGACCACCATGTTAAAAAAGACATAATTATCAACATTGCAAAAAAGGTGGCATATATTAAGGTTTTCATAAGTATTAATTTATTGGATGGTTTATAAATCCCTCTATCTATCGGTTTTAGAACCATAAATCATAAATAAAAAACATTAAGATATGATTTAAAAAAGCCGCTCCGGTTCGGAGCGGCTTTTTTTACATTTCAGGTCTTCTTCCTCCTCCATGGGAGGCTTGGCCACCTTTTCTTCTTTCTTCAAGGGTTAATCTATGAGCTCGACCACTGCGTTGTGAGGCCTTGCCACCCTCACTGGCAACTCGCTCTCTGGTAGCCATATCTGCAGAAGCCAATCCTCTTTTTGTAGTCATATTACATGTATTATTTATTTTTATCGCATCACGGACAAATCATATCCGCATAAATATTAAACGGTTAAAACAGTTTTTTGTGACTCAATTTGAGAAAAAACAGCCAAAATTAAAGAGCCCCTTTCAGAGCTCTGTAAATTTATTTTATAATTTTTACTTAATAAAACCACCTGCCTGGAATTGCCATAATTTATGATAAATACCTTCTTTAAATTCCAATAATTTATTATGATCTCCATCTTCAACAATTTTACCTTTTTCAATGACAACAATTCTATCCATTTGACGAATAGTGGATAACCGATGAGCAATAACAATCACGGTTTTATTTTCCATTAACTTGGCCAAAGCGTCCTGAATAAGATGTTCTGATTCAGAATCCAAGCTTGATGTTGCTTCATCCAAAACCAATATGGGAGCATTTCGAAGAATTGCGCGGGCGATTGCAATTCTCTGTCTCTCTCCACCGGACAATTTAATTCCTCTTTCTCCCACAAAAGTATTATAACCCTCCGTTTGCTCACTTATAAATTCATGGCAATGCGCGGCCTTAGCGGCTTCAATTACCTCGTCATCGCTTGCATCGGGCTTGCCATATCTTATATTGTCTAAAAGCGTCCTATGAAACAAAATTGGATCTTGTGGAACCAGGCTGATATTTTGCCATAAGCTTTCTTGCGTTACTTTTGAAATATCCTGGCCGTCAATCAAAAGTTTTCCAGCAGTCAAATCGTGCATTCTAAATATCAACTTTACAATTGTAGTTTTGCCGGAGCCTGATGCCCCGATAATTGCCGCTCTCTGATGAGGCTCAATTGTCAGATTGAAATCCTTAAGAATAGATCTGGTTTCATTATAGTTAAAATCAACTTTTTTAAATTCTATCTTGCCTTCTTTGATAATTAAATTTTTTGCATTTGGAATATCATTTATATCATGAGGCGTTTCAAGCATTATAGTCATTTCTTCGGCGTCAGATAATTTTTCATAGACATTTCTTATTATCTTGCCAAAATTCCAAACTCTCATAAATATATCCAAAAGGAAAGTCTGGATTAAAACAAAATCTCCAATCGTTAGTTTACCCTGCTTCCAAAACCAAATTGCGGCAAAAAAGATTCCAATTTCCAAAGCCGTCATCAGCAATCCCTGCACTCCCTCAAAAACATCCGACAAATTCCAGGTAAACCGTCGTATTTTTCTCAGCTCGTTTGAAACATTAGAAAAATCATCAACCTCTCTTTTATAGCCATTAAATAATTTTACATTTGAGTTATTGGTAATAGTATCAGCCAAAAGTCCCGTCGACTTAGTTTCAATTTCATTGCGTTCTATATCATACTTCAATTTAAAATTCGTAAAAAACCAATTTATAGTTAAAAAAACAACTGTCCAGGCTAAAACGCCAAGCGATAAATAGATGTTTACTCTAAATAAAATAATTATAATCGAGATAATAGTGACAGCCATCGGCAACAAATTCCAAATCGCATTATCAACTATGGTTTCGTAAGCGCCGGTAAACCACTTAACTCTCTTGACCAAAGAACCGACAAAGCTATTGCTAAAAAATGAAAATGAATGCTTATGCATATAAGCAAAACATTGATTTGACAGATCGGCTATGACTTTTGATTGGGCATGATTTGATGAAAAAGAAGCTATCCTCCAAAGAGCCCATTGGACTATTTTAAAAATCGCAATAATTATTATAGTTGTAATTAAGGATGCGTAGATAACGTTTTTATCCGAATCTTGCACCAAATAATTAAAGAAGTTTTTAAAATAAATCGGTATGATGGCATCAATTACCGAAGCCCCGATCACGCTTAAAACAATGACAAAAGTAATCAGCTTATGCTCGCTGATTGCCGATAAAAAGTAACCTAGTGTTTTTTTGGTATAATTTTTCATAAAAACATCATCTAATTCTAGCACTTTTAGAGGTTTTTGGCAACATACTCAAAAACCGCCGACTAGACGGTTTTAAAAGTTTGGTAAATTTATTTTAAGTCAGACCGAATAATATTAATTTAAGATTATTATGAGCCGGTTTCATTATCTTCTCCTAAACTAAAACTTTCTTTAATAAAGAGCAACATATTATTTAAATCATTAAAAATATCCTCAAACTCCTGCTGTGCATATTCGGTCGCTTCACCGGTTCCTCGCTCAAGCATTTCCACTTTTTGTTCTGCCTCCTTTTTTGCCTCTTGGAGTTGATTTTTGGCATCCTTCCAAAACTCTTTTTCATCATCGTCGCCATTTTTGACCAATATATCAATTTTCCCTACCACTTCTTTATAATCGCTTTTTATTTTTGTCCACGAATTGTTGTTCATATTTTTTAATTTTAAATTACTATTAATAAATTAAAATTGGATTAAAAAACACCCTATTTGGGTGAAAAAAAGAGGAACAGTTGCTTCTTAGCTGCAGGGACTCGCGTTGACGAGCCGGCATACTTTAGAAACATCTGTCCCACCGAAACCAGTTCATGACTGGAGTCTGAGGAGTTTGGAGCGCGCCGTGGTGGAATCAAAATCGATCCTACCCTATTGCTTGCGCCGGTTGGCTACATTCCTATTGAGCCTACCGGGTCGCTTCCGGGGTGGCGCCGATGCCGTTGTGTCGCCGGAGGTCGATCGCGCCGATGCCGAGCAGAGCAGCCGCCGCACGTCCGCGGAAAGCCAACGTCGACCAGAAGCCCTTCGCCTTGCGGATACCTTGATCCTGAATGGTGGTGTCACGTTCCGTCATGAGAGTCTTCTCCAGTTGAACCAGCCCTAGTTACCGTTACTTTACTACTTTGCAAAAACACCTTGTCTTTACTTCTCAAGACTTCCTCGTGGAAGACTTGGAGCGACTCCTTACCAAAGGAGTTTAGTTGTGCTCATATTTATTATATCCCCCTTACCTAAATTTACAATAAAGTTATCCACAACCAAAATAAAACAGCCCCCGGTGGCGGACTGTTTTATTATCTGCAGGGGCGGAAGGTGCTGCCCCCTCGTCTGCGGTTTTGGAGACCGACGTTCTACTGTTGAACTACGCCCCCAGATAACGGCCTTAACCGTTATTTGGTTTCTTTGTGTGCTGTATGCTCCTTGCAATGCTTGCAATATTTCTTAAGCTCCAATCTTTCCTTTAAAAGCTTTTTGTTTTTTCTGGAAAAATAATTCACTTTTTTGCAAGCAGTGCATTCGAATTTTATCATGTTATCTTGTGACATACTGATTATCTATAAATTATTATTTGATGACAAAGCCCAAAGTCAGATTCGAACTGACGACCTACCGCTTACAAGGCGGTTGCTCTACCACTGAGCTATTTGGGCAATAAACTAGAGTAAAATTTGACCTAAATTATTAATCAATTCTTAATAAAAAAAGCGCCAAAATATGCGCTTTTATATTAACATAAAAATAAGCTAATTGCAACCCTCAAACCCCACACCCATCAATTATTGCTATTGCACCATTTTCCTTACCCATTCTTTGGCTATTGTTGAATTTTCCTCCGGCTTTCTTAAGGGATTAATAAACACCATTTCACTTAATATATTATTACCTGTTAGCTCATCCCTAAAATTATTTATGGCATTGCCGGCGCTGGCACCGCAAGAACAGAAGAGGCCTATTTTTTTATCTCTTATTTTTACTTCCGAAAAGAAAGTTTTAAAAACTGGAGCAAAATTTGAAGCCCAAACC
The DNA here is from genome assembly GCA_041665065.1 of Candidatus Buchananbacteria bacterium. GTDB lineage: Bacteria > Patescibacteriota > Patescibacteriia > 2-01-FULL-39-33 > 2-01-FULL-39-33 > JBAYJM01. The sequence continues at coordinate 3,656 of JBAYJM010000020.1, read as the reverse complement.
GGAGTTCCAATTATTGATAATTCATAATCAGCCGGCTTATTTTCCATTGCCAACAATTTTGGCCTTTCATTCATCATTACCTGCTTTCCGCCCCAAAAGTATTTCATAAAATTACCGGCATTTATGCTCTTTTCCGGCTTTAACTCCAATAAGTCTGCGCCGATTTCCTTTGCCATCTCATTGGCCAAAAATCTGGTATTGCCATCTAGAGAATAAAAAATTATTAATGATTTCATAAATTTATTAATTATTTAAAGCCGCCATTATTATAACAAAAAAATTATGTGCCGGCCATTAATGCTTTTGATAATAAGACCGCCTCGCAAAAGGCGGCCTTAGAACCTAATAAAAACTAAATCGTAGTAGTTGATTTTTTTTGAACTCTAAGCATGGGAGCAACAAGAACCAAAACATAACTAAGCCACAATACCCAATCGCTAAAAATAGCAGCGTTAAATCTCCTAGTAACCAGTAAATCAAGAATCACGCCGATAACAACAAAAACTACGCCATACGTCAGTGCCCTGGCATAACTAGACGGCTTGATATAGCCGGCCAAGATCAAGGAAATTATTCCCGCGATAATGGCAAGGACAATTCTAAACCAAAGTTGGTCATACCAACCAAGCGTGGCCGAAACAAGGGCAAACATAATGAGCCAGATTAAGATGCCAAAGCCGATGGCTTTTTTCCAGTTCATAATTTTTTATTATTAATTATTACTATCTTGCGATAATTATAAATAATTACTTATTTAACATCCAAATATTAAAGGTCAAAAAAGTTGCAAAACCTACCCACAATAAATATGGGACCAACAGCCAAGCCGAAGCCTTTGAGATTTTTCCTGCAGAAATTATCAGGGCAATTATGGAAATCAAAAGGAGAATAATTTCCATCAACGCCCAGAAAGGCGAATGCCAGCCAAAAAATATAAACGACCACAAAAAATTTAATATGAGCTGGATTATAAAAAGGCCGACAAATATCCTCTTTGCTTTTGAGTTGTTTTTATTAATCCAAATAATAAATAAACTAATACCCATTAAAATAAATAAAGCGGTCCAGACGGGTGAAAAAATCCAGTTTGGCGGATTAAAAGACGGCTTATTTAATAGTTGATACCAACTGTCTATACTTGGTATGGTGACTAGCGATCCGACAAAGCCGACAAGCAAAGGGATAGCTATGGACACAATAAACTTAATAATTTTCATGGCAAGGTAGCTTATTTTTAATATTTATTTAATTATAGCAAAGTAATGCTAAATAAGATATTAATTAACTTTAATCTAATTTTACAATTTAATTGACGCAAATAATATAATTATGATATAAAAGATATGCACTTCTGGCTCTAAACCGCAAAAGAAAAGGATGGGGACGACGTATGCCGATTACACTACTAAATGAAGTGAGGGATGGTGTCGAAGGCACGGTGGTAACACCGGCGGATGAGCCAATGGAGGAAGTAAGGGAGGGTGATCTGGTTGCCGGCGTTCTAGGCGACAACCTTCGTAAAATGTACACCCACATTGGCTGGCTGAAAGATGAGATCACCAGGAGAGCAATCAAGATACAAGAGGAAACAGCAGACTCATCTGCAGACCCCAACACCGTCGCGCGAATACAACTACAACAGCAGATCGCACCAATTGGAGCGCTCCTCAAGGTGGCAAAGGTCACCTTTGAGAACGCCGTCAACCTGGCCATGCCAGAGACCACCAATAAGTACATCGACATCCGACAAGGGTGGCAGGTAGTCTACCGCAACAAGACACCGGCGTAAAGGACCACCCCCCCCTACCCCCTGGTATTGCTCCGGCACACGAAACGCTGCGTGTTGGGGCATTTTTTTATTTAAATAAAATTAATAATTCCTTAGCTCTGCTTATAATTGTCTCACCTACCCAATTCACAGTCCTCGTATTCTATGGCGCACTTTTTACCAGCGAAGGTCACTTCGTTTTTTATCATATAAATCTTCCTCGTTGTTATTTAAAAAACTATCCTGCCTTGAGCATAAATAATTCAAATATCTTTCTTGCCTAACCGCTTTTTCATTTTCTGCCATATCAGTTAGATATTCCATGGTCTGATCCGACATTTCAAAAAGCCTTTTGTCAAATTCAATAATTTTTGGATTGACTCGATATGCCATTTCATTTATCCCCAAAAGTTTTATGCCATCAAGCGACCGCACACGGGAGAGCGCCACATAGCCCATTCCCATTTCAAAAGATTTGCTCAGATCAATTTCGGCCGCATCCAAACTCATGCCCTGGCTTTTATGGACAGTAATGGCCCAGGCCAAACGAAGCGGAACCTGCTTGATGACCGCAAGTACTTCGCCATCTTCTTCTATCACCCAAGGCTCCGGCGAGGCAATGATTTCCTGACCCGATTTAACTCGCACAATCGGATATCCGCTTTCATCATCAAAGCCGATAATCTTTCCCAATGTGCCATTGATATATCCAAATTCAAAATTATTTTTTATAAACATCACAATCGCACCCTCTTTTAAAATTAATTTTTCCCGGAATTGCGAACCCTTTTTTAATTCAGTAAGTAGTTTCGCCGTACCGCTGGATTGCATCTCAAATATATGCTCTGTGCCTTTTAACTCTTTCAAATAATAATCATTTAAAGAATCTACATTTACGTTGTGAGTAAATAATTTAGTAGCACAAATATTTTCGGCCAATGGCTGATTAAAACGTGTGAGCATTATTTCATGCGTTGAAGAATTTGCATTCCCGCTTCTAATATCACTGAGAACTTTCAAAAAGTTTTTATCGGTTTGCCTGTGCTGTTCGCTTAGATAGCAAACTTTCAGATCAAGGCTTTGCCAGGATTTGGAAAATATAGAAAATTCAACTGACGAACCTCCATCACGAATCGGAGGCAACTGAAAAAAATCTCCGCATAAAATTACCTGCAGTCCGCCAAAGGCATTATGGTTTTTTCTGATGCGCTGGCAAATTTGTTCAATGGCGTCTAGGCGCTTAGCATCAAGCATGGAAATCTCATCTATGACCAAAACTCTAGCCTGCGTCATGCGATCACGCACTTTTTTCTTTTTAGCAATCGTATTTAAATCTTTAGCTGTCAAAATATCTTTAATTCCGATTCCCGACCATGAGTGGATCGTGTGGCCGTTGATATGACTAGCAGCAATTCCTGTTGATGCGGTAATACCAACAGCGACATGCAAACCCTTGAGGTATTTGATGTATTGATTTAGGAGATATGTCTTTCCACTTCCTGCCGAGCCGGTCAGATAGACATTATGCCCCATTTTTAAGATTTCTAACGCTTGTGATTGAGTCATATTGTAACTGGCTCATTATAACAAAAACCGCCAGTTATGGCGATTTAATAATTTTTTCCTTATTTACTTAAACATTTCCAAGCACCCCCCAATTCCTTTCAGATACTTATCAGGATTTTTTTCTAAATCATTTTCCAATTCTTCCCTGCTAAACCATCTAATCTGCTCCACCTCTTCTTTTTGAATTTTAAAATCTTCAATTGGCTTATCAACTACGGCCAAAAACCATTGAGCAAAATATTGGTACTTTGTACTTACTCTGATTTTATCTCCTTTTGTATAATTAAAATTTACCAAACCCAATTCTTCTTCTGCTTCTTTT
>JBAYJM010000019.1:0-19908 GCA_041665065.1 Candidatus Buchananbacteria bacterium | reverse complement strand
TCATTTTGTCCCGAGCTCGGGGTAAAACAATTTGATTCTCATATGGACTAATCGACCTTTATATTTTAAAGTTATCCACAATTAATTTATACTATAATTATACACTAAAACTGATGTTTTTACATTATTGCATTGATGATAATTGCCATATTGGAAGAATAATCGCCGCTATAAAAAAGGCAACACCCAAACCCAAAATTATCATAATTACCGGCTCTACCATTTTTGACATATTTTTAACCTGGTTATTAATTTCTCTTGAATAAAACTCCGCCAGTTTGTCTAAAATGTCTTCTACTTTTCCAATCTCTTCGCCGACGCTAATCATTTGTGGAACAATAAGCGGCATATATTTGCTTATAACCAAAGCGCCGGATATGGAGTTTCCCTCTGAAACTTCGCGGATAGTATTTGAAATAATGTCATAGTAAACAGAATTATTAACCACATCCCTAACCACAGTCAATCCGGCGGAAATTGGTACGCCTCCCTTTAGCAAAGTACTTAAACTCCTACAAATTCTAACTATATAAATATAGCGAAACATTTTACCAAAAATTGGTATATTTATTTGCAAAACATCGAGAAGTCTTTTGCCTCTCTTTGTTCTCGAATAAGAAGCCGCAATTAAAATAAGTAGTAAGAAAAGAGGAACGACAATAAACCAATAATGATTTAAAAAACCGGAAGCACCCATCAAAACTCTTGTTGCAAATGGCAATTTAGCCCCAGAGCCAATTAACATTCCGGTCATTTTTGGCATAACAAAAGTCATCAGCACAAAACCCACTATAACCAAAGCTCCCACAATAAAAATTGGATAAATCATTTCGCCTTTTAACCCGGATTCCAAATCATAGTCTTTTTCTTTCTGATCCGCCAAGTAACTCATAACCTCGCTAAGCCGACCAGAAGTTTCACCCGATTTTACAATATTGATATAAAATGGAGTAAAAATACTTGGAAAAGCCTCCATTGCCATTGATAAACTATTTCCTCCCTCTACCTCATCGGCCAAACCGGCAATAGTCATTTTGAGTTTTTTATTTACAGTCTGCCTAACCAAAATTCTCAGAGCTTTTACAATGGGCATATTAGAGTCAACCATAACCGCAATTTGCCTGAAAAATATAACCAAATCTTTAGTTTTGACCCGGCCTCGCAAAAATTCCAAGCTATCAGAAAGGATGCCCGGCTCTTTTTTTTCAATATTAACAATTGTAAATTTTCTTTCAACTAAAAGATTTGCCACTGCCTCTTCAGACACGGCATCAACCAATCCCTTAACACGATTTGCCTTTTTATCCCTGGCCCAATATTCAAAGATACTCATGGTTTTTTATTATTGCAAAAGGCTTTCTAATAATTTTTTATCTGTCGCATTACTTAACGCGTCATCTGTATTTATTCTCCTATTACGAGCGAGTTCGGCAAGATTAAAATCGAATGTTACCATGCCATCCTTTTTTGACAATTGCATGACATTTTGGATCTGATTTAAATTTCCGCTTTTTATGGATGATTTAATGGCATCATTGGCCATCAAAATTTCCTGGGCGGCGATTGACCCTCCGCCAACTCTTGGAAGAGTTTTTTGGCAGATGACAGCCTTTAAGGCGTTGGAAAGCAAATCTCTGATTCTTGCCTGGTCAAGACTACTAAAACCATCTACGACTGAGGAAATTGCGCCCGAAGAAGTATCTGAATTAATGGTCGTAATAACTAGGGCGCTTCCATTTGCTATCTCCAAAACAAGGGGCCACAATTTTATATCCGGCACAGCCTCCAAAAAAAGAATATCGCCATCTTCTTCTTGAAAATATTTTAACGCGTCCTCAAATGAATTAGTATCAATCCCCACTTCACGTTGTTCAATAATGCTTTCTTTATTTGTAAAAATATACTCAATCGGCTGTTCTATTGTAATAATATATTGTTTTCTTTTAAGATTAATTTCCTCAATAATCGCCGCAGCCGTTGACGACCTGCCAGATCCAAAGGGCCCGGAAATTAAAATCAAGCCCTTTTTATAATCTGCGATTTTTTTTATAATTGGGTTTAGTCCAAGACCGTCAATTGTAGGTATTTTCATTGGAATGTGACGGAAAGTTGCCGATAAAAATCCTCTTTGATAAAAAACATTAATTTTAAATCGTAAATCCCTTTCAAAATCGTAGCTAAAAAAAATTTCTTTATTTTGTTTAAGTTTCTCCTGCTGAGCCTGATCCAAAAGAGACATGGATAAATTGCTGATAAAATCCTGATCAATAATTTCCCTTTCTTCCATAATAACCCACTTACCGTTTATTTTATATACCGGCTTATTACCAACAGAAAAATGCAGATCGGCGGCTCCGATTTTTATAGCATCAATTAAAATATCTTTAATTAAAAGAGTTTGGCTGGAAAGCATTTATTAAAAAATAATTTTTTTAATCTTTTCAACAACTTCTGAAGGCATAAAATGAGCCTTGATTAAAAAATCCTTGGCGCCCATTTTAAGTCCCTTATCTACATCTGCTTTTTGACTTAAATTAGTTAAAATTATTACCGGTATTTCTTTCGTTGAAGCATTATTTTTAATCTTTTCAAGCGCTTGAAAACCGTTCATTTTTGGCAGGATAAGATCTAATAAAATAATATCGGGCACATTTTTCTTGGCGACTTCAAACCCCTTTTCCCCATCATAAGCAACAAAAACCTTGAAACCCTCCAATTCCATTTTAGTCTTATATAAATCAGAAAGGAAGACATCATCTTCTACGATTAGAATACTGCTTTTCTCTTTTTTTGGCATAAAGTTTAATTATTCGTTATATTTCCTGCGATACCCTGATAACCTCTTCTAAGGTTGTAAGACCTTTTAATGCCTTAAGAATACCGTCCTGTCGTAAATTAATAAAATTTTGCTTTTTTAACTGTGTCCTTATATCTGCCATTTCCGCCCTTCTGGCAATTAAATCTTTGAGCGCTGGAGTAATCTCAAGAATCTCAGCCAACACGCTTCTTCCCGAGTGTCCAGTATTACCGCAACTTGCGCAACCCTTGCCCTTAAAAAATTTAAAACCGCCTGCTGAAATTTCCTTCAACATCACATCCGGAATTTCTTTTATTTCTTCTTTAATTTTTTGCTCCAGATTTGGAGGTAATTTAACTTCCGCCTTGCATTCAGGACAAATTTTTCGAACCAATCTTTGAGCCATGACCAAATTAAAAATTGATGACAAAAGAAATGGCTCGACTTTCATATCACTTAGTCGAGGCACTGCTCCCCAAGCGTCATTTGTATGTAGAGTAGAGAAAACCAAATGCCCTGTCAAGGCGGCATGAACCACCAACTCGGCTGTTTCATTGTCCCTAATTTCTCCAACCATTATTATATTTGGATCTTGTCTCAAAATAGCCCTTAGGCCATTGGCAAAAGTAAAACCAACCTCGGTATTTATTTGAGACTGATTAATTCCTCCCATATAATATTCTATCGGATCTTCTAGCGTAGTAATATTACCCACTTCAGTGTTTAAAATATTTAATATGGAATATAAAGTGCTAGTTTTTCCCGATCCGGTAGGTCCTGTCAGTAAAAATAAACCATAGGGCTTTGTCACATTCCTATTAATAATTTCCGAGTGATAATCAGAAAAACCCAATTCTGTCAGCGTAGGAACGCCATGCGACGTATCCAAAACCCTAATAACGATTTTCTCGGCGCTTAACATTGGCAAGATTGAAATTCTCAAATCAACATCACGGCCATTTATCTCCATCCTAATTCTTCCATCCTGAGGAATCCTGGTTTCATCAAGTTTTAAATTTGAAAGAACCTTAATTCTTGAAACTATTGCTGAGTGCAAATAATTTGGCAATGATATTGAAGTATGCAAAACACCATCCACCCTGTATCTAACCCTGCTCTCAACCTTGCCCGGTTCAATGTGGATATCAGATGCTCCGCCGTCAACAGCGTGTTCAATTATAACCGATACGATTTTTGCTACTGGCGCAGATTTTATTTCTCCAAGATTAAAATCCTTTGCTGTTGCAGAGCCTTCAACCACTTCCTTCTGAGCAAATTTCTCTTCGGCAGATTCTAGTGCCGAACCGATTACCTTTTTAAATCCGCTATAAGAATTTAGTGCCTTTTTAAAATCAGTATTTGATATTACATAATATTCTGTTAATAGGCCCTGCTGTTTTGCCAAAAAATCTGCCGCCTCATGAGCTTGAAAATTATCAGGATTAACCAGGCCAATTTTCATTTTTACATCGTCCTTTTCAAAAACAATCATCTGATAATTGGCCGCCGCTTTCTGGCTTAAAACATTTAAAGTTTCTGCCTTAACATCAATATCTGACAGGTCGATTGAAGGCAGATTAAATATTTTTGATTTTGTAGATAAAATTTGCTCCGCAGTTAAAATTTTCTCATTTAAAAAATCCTCTTCCCAATTTTGAGAATTATCCCCTCTTTCGTAAGATTCTATCTTATCAAGAGCAACTAGACCGCTCTCCACAAAATAATCGCGGATTTTTTTTGATATTTTAACTTTCATATTTACTTTACTTAACTTCTTCTTCTAAAATTTTTTCCTGGAATGGATTGCCTCTAGCGGGGCTTGTTTCGACAGTACCAATCGGCCAATTGCCATATTGTTTTAACTTTTGCAAATCAGATACCACACTTTCTTTCAATTTTTTGTTAAGAGGCAATTTTGTGCTGTCCGGCAACAAATTAAGATTTTTACTGTCCCTCTCAAAAGAAGAATTAAAATAATAATTTAAATAAAAATAGCCACCAACAAAAAAAGCCATAATGATAATTAAGATGCTAAGCTTTAAAACCTTTTTTTTCTTCGCCATATTATTTAAAATAATAACCTAAAATCTCAAGTTGGAATGAATTATTCTTGCCAAAACTGACCGACTGAATATCAAAAATCATAGCGCTCTTTTCCATGCCATCAAGAAAGGACTTAAATTGATTGTAGTCGCCGCCGGAAATATTTAAGGAAATTTTGATTGTTCTAAGATTATAAGGCTGATTTGATTCATTGGCTGTTTTTAATTTATCAGCCTCAATTGAAACAACATTAAAACCATAGGCCTGAGCCAAAGGAGTTAATTGGCTAACGATTGAGGTAAACTCAAAGTCACCCGGAACGGCCACTGATAAATATTTCTCTTCCTCGGGACTGAGAAAACTAGTTTTAACTGCTTCTTTTAAATAAGCTTTTGAATCATTTAGTCTTTTGTTCTCTTCTACGGCATTTGAAAAGCTGACATTTTTGTATTCCCGGTATATTTTAAGCTGAGCCCCAATTACTAAAAAATAACCGATAACCAGTACCAAAATAAACAAAACGGGAGCGATGATTTTAAAATATCTCTCTATAAAAAAGTAAAGGCTGAGCTTTTTTTGTTTTCTAATTTCCTTGGTCATCTGTTTGTTTAAAAATATTTTTTGCCAATATAACTTTTATTTCAAAACCAATGGCTTTCGTCCCTCTCTTTTGGTCAACAGACATTTGCATTGAATTAACCTTAACTTCCTGGGCAAAATCTTTGGCCTGCCTAAAGGCCGCTATTTGATTTATTGCCGAGTTATAGTCCTTAGCAACGGCCGGCAAGGCTATTGCCCCCGAAGTATCTGCAGAAAAACTGGAGAAGTAAACATCATCTAACGTGTTCTTTTCTAGCAACTTAAAAAATTTGCTCCAATAGATGTGACTTTCTAAAACATTGCCGATTGCCGTAACTCTTCTGGCATTAAGATTATTCTGCTCTTGAATCTTTTTATATTCATTTAACTCTTTGGATAATTTTACATTTTCTTCCTGAATCAAGGCTATTTGGTCGCTAATTTTTGATTGCTGATAATCAATATAATAATAAGAGGCTGCGACCAATCCGATACCGATAATTGTCAGTAGTAAAAGCACAGCCACCTTCGCCAAGGGATTTTGCTGAGTTTGATAAATTAGTTCTTCCGGAATCAAATTAATATCAAAATTTCCTTTTTCCGACTTCGGTGCTAAATGATATTGGTTTGATACTTTATCTTTTTTTGCTTCTAAATGGCCCTTGGGCCTGGGGGCATCATTATCATGCGCCTTTTCTTTATGATTTTCCTTATGATAAGAAGGATGGTATTGATCATTTTTTACCATTTGCCTCATCCTATTTAAATCGTTGGCTTCAGATGCCAGGTTTACGCCCAATTTTTGCCTATGCGGAAAAAACATTGATCGCAAAATATCAAGCCACCCTTCTTTATTTTCTTTTCTGGCGTGATCCTGTTTTGGCTTTTCCTCCGCAAAAAAACTAGAGCCAATATCCTGTCTTTTCCAGTTGATTCCTCCCTCATTTATATTATGCGGATCCCTAACAGTGTTATAAGTATTTTCGATTGTTATCTTATTCTGAATATTATTTTCCTTTGAATTATTAGACTTATAGTTCCAAGACACTTCTCCATTTTGTTTTATGGGCTTTGCTCCCTGTGACTCAAATTTATGATAGCTCTCAATCTCTTTTATTGGCGACTCCGCCTTTCCTAAAACCTTATCAGACCATTTTTCTTTGGTCTTGATAATAGGTTTATTCGGCTGACCCAGATTACTAGTAACTGGCGCCCGCAGCCCTTCAAAAGATTTGTTTCTGGTTTTTTCTATCATGGGAATATTGGGTGTGCCAAAAATTCTCTGCCAAAACGATGGCTTTTCGAGAGATTCATCCAAATTGACCCGGCCATTTCTTTGGGGAACATTCATATCCATAACAATCCTCTTATTTTTAGAGGATTTTTTCAATTCTTTTTCTTCTTTCTTCCTTAAGTCTTCCGGTAATAAATTGATATTTGCCATAATTATTCTATATCTCTCATTGCTAATCCGACTGAGATAGCAAATTTTGATCCCAATCTGTCAAGAATGGGTTTTAATTCCATTGGAAATATAACTCTAGCCCAAGGATCGCCAATATATACATTTATTCCCAATAAATCTGATAAGTATTTTGTTAGATGACCCAAAAGAGACGAACCGCCGCTAAGGATAATCTTTTCAACTTTTTTGTTGTTCTGATCCTGATATAAATTAATCGTAAATTTTATTTCATGAAGAATGGGCGCAAATGCCTTTTCCACGGTTTGCGGCAAGGCATTGTCTGCTGTTTCATTATCCAGCGACATATCCTGCTTAAATTGTTCTGCCCTTTCTAAATTGATATTTAAGCTCATGGAAATGGCTTTTGTTATCATAAATCCGCCAAGCTCCAAGCTTCGACTTAAAACCGGAATGCCTTTTTCAACCACGGATATGCTTGAGGTATTGGCTCCGAGATCTATAACCATAATATTTGACTTATCATTACCAATCAAAGACCTGATCATAGCAAAATTTTCTGTTTCCAGACTCAACAATGATAGCCCAGCCTTATTAAATACTTCAATATATTTTTTTACCAGAGACTTATTAGCTCCAGTTAGTAGAATCTTTAAATTTTTTTTGGGCTTTGAAAAAATTCTTTTTAAAGATCGATTTTCTTGCGGGTTATCAATCTGGCCTTGGGGGCGTCCTAAGTTATCAGCATCAATCTCCTCAATTATTTTCCAATCTAAAATAATTTCATCCAAAGGGGTGGGAATTATTTTTTTTGCTTCCCAGGTAATGGCTGAGGCCAATTCTTTTTTTGTCATTGAGGGCAAATTTAAGATTGAACTGAATACTGAAAAATTCGGCAATGCAGTAATAGCCTTTTTAGTTTGGACATTGGCCTTTTCACAAATATTTTTTATAGCCAACGCTGCCTCGTCTGTATTATTTAAAAAACTTGTTCCAGTCAATGATACGTTTCTTTCGCTAAAGCCATAGGTAAGTAATTTGGGCCGTCCGTTAAACGCACTAAGCTCACAGAGCTTAATAGATGATGTTCCTATATCAATGCCCAAATAACTATTTCCATTTGTTGAGAATAAACTCATTTATATTTTTAAATTAGTATTGAAAATCCCTGATAACCGGCAAACTTTCAGCGAAACCGCCAAACCCTGGCGGCGGATTTGCAACCAGTCTTCCATCGTAAACTATGGTTTCTGATCCATTTTCAGGATCGGCATATTGCCTTCTAAAATCATATGCTTTGGCCGCGATCAGACCATAAACAATTAACTGATTTGGAGACGACCCGCTAAATATAGTTCCATAACCATTCTGCAAATATTTCGGATAATCCCGATCCAAGCAATCACTTCCATCATCATATTTGCAAGAACTTCCGTCACCCAAAACAATAAATGCGCCCACAACATTTTTTACGTTGCCGCTTATTATTAAATCCCCTTTTACAATCCAAGCAATTGAAGCCAGCTGTTTTACATTGCTTGGATTTGAAGTATTATCGTAAACAATATCTCCGTTTATGGTTAGATTGCCATTGATAATTATAGTTCCATTACCGTTTTTAGAGCCGTTTTTTATAGTCAGTCCATCGATGGTAACATCTTGATCCGATACAAAAACTTTATTATCTAGACTAATTGAACCAGTCAAAGGAGTTACATCAATATCGACTATTGAATTGCCGTACTTATTATATTTTATAGTATTTACGGAATTTGTTGAAGTAGTTAAGCCATAAATATCAATCTTGCCTAAGGCATTTCTATAAATATTTTGGGTGGCTGTTGAAGTTACATATTTAATGTTAATATCACTAATTGGATTCGGACATGAAATTGATGCGGTTTTTATTCCATATATGCTTTGAGCAAAAATACAATATGTTGCATTATTTCCGCCGGATCCAGCCCATTGTCTTATGCCCTTTTCTGAAAATACCGATCCGTATTTGGTCTCAAGCCAAGGCGCTAAAATTTTTACTTCTCCATTGCCATTAAAATGTATCCACCCTGATCCAAAAGTATTACTGGACTCTTTATAGCCATTCCAAGCCCAGCCAACAACAGAACCATCATTTAAATTAAGAGATGATCCGTATTTTGTACATTTACTGCAATTATTTTGACACTCTGTCCTGCTAGTAGTGATGTCAATTGTACTACTGACTCTTGTGCAGTCAGAACAGTTCTCGCAAATAAGGCCACTACCGCCTCCGACCGAATCCACGGTTGGCGATGGAATATTAATGCCATCAAATTTAATTGTGCTAAAACATATTTTGCAATCAAGCTGCTCAACCACGCAAGGCGTAGTTGTTGGCGCTTCTTCTACTCCGGTAGGAGTCCATTGCTTACAGATAGAACTGCAGTTATAGCAAGATGGGAGATTAGCTGAAGGTGCCAAACCATCACTTGTGCTTGTTCCTAGCGAAATCCAGCCCATATCGCCAAGACTAAGAACCTTTGCCCATCCGGATATTTTACCAGAGGCACTATCAAAAGATGCCTGAAGAGGTGTTGCGTTTGGCGGTGTTCCCGTACAGCCATAAGGAATGCCTCCTAGCATGTGATTATTGCCATTTCCAAAACAAACCCAGCCCACATAGGACGACCAACCATAACCATAGATTTCATTGCTGGTTGTAGCAATGTTTACGGCATAAGGAATTGATGGCGTCTGGCCTGCACACGAGAGACCATTTTGACAAGTACAATATTGATTGTCTTTACAATTAATAAAATTCATTGATATCCAACTATAATTTTGACTGTACATCCAGCCCAGCAAAGTGTATGGTGATTGTGTTTCACCCAAAACATTGCTCATTTTAAAATTTAAAAATAAAGCAGATGTCAAAAGTATAAGAATACAAATAATTATTACCCCGTATTTGATTAAACCCATTTTTTTTATCTTTGAAAACATCGTTTTTATGAGAAAAATTAGTTTGCTACGCAGGTGCAACCGCCACTGCTGGAAACGGCAGTAGTACAGTGCCCCAATTCGCCACCGGTAGTATAGCAGACTACTTTGCCAGAATAAGATGATCCATTGCCTATATTAACTTTACCGCTTTGATAAATACTTAATAATTTATCCCCCGAACTTCCTACAAACAAAAATGGTCCGGTATCGCTCCAAATAAGAGTGGGGGTTGCTTCTCCGCCATACCCATCTCTTTTTGCCATACATGAACTACCCTTGCCATTAACGCTGGTGCAAATTTGAGCTCTAGTATTATCATCCGTACTGGCAGAAGAGTTATTAATACTCACCTGTACCGCAGATCCAGCAATATTACCCTCAATGGATAACTTGCTACTGGGAGCGTTTGTACCAATACCGACATTCCCCCCCATAATGGCAAAAGTGTTATTTTGTGACAAAGTACCACCACCAGAAAGCCCCACACCAATACCAACAGAATAATTACCGCTAACGGTAATTTTACGGCCCAAAGCCATAGAACCATAACCGCTTGCCACCGTTTCATCTCCAATAGCATATGAATTATTATTTAAAGCTTGAGCGGAATTGCCAATTGCATAAGAAGCTTGGGAATTAGCTAATGAACTATTACCTACTGCAAATGACTCCAATCCATGAGCTATCGCACTATTGCCAAGGGCAATGGAAGATTGCCCTTCCGCCCTTGATAAAGAACCTACGACAAATGATAGAGCGCCACTGGCTATATTATAATTACCAAAAGCTGTGGAGAATGGTCCGCTAGAAGTTGAATTCTGACCCATAACAAAAGAATTGCCTGCAGAAGCAGTACTATTACTTCCCAAAGCAACTGAATTGTTTCCTGATGCAATATTTTCCCAACCAGATGCAAAAGATCCTGTACCATTTGATTGACTTCTTACTCCTGAGGCCAAAGCAAAAGGACCAACAATAGAGTTACTACCAACAGCTAACCCACCATTAACAGTAACAGTACCTGAATCAAGAATAGTCATTTTAATACCAGTATTTGTTGACAAATCAATTCCACTATAACCCTTAAATTCATCATTGCCAGTATAACTACCTTTAATATAATGATTGTCTGCACCAAGATATAAAAACGACTGATCACCAGCACTCCAAGAACTATCAGAATTAATGCCTATTGCCCCAATAACAGATAATTTTTTATTTGGAATGTTTGTTCCGATTCCAACATTTCCATTAGAATTTATTCTCGAAACTTCTGTGCCATTAATATAAAAAACATGGCTTGCTCCAGATGGCACCGCATAATCTAATTTACTTGAAGAAACGCCAAAGCCATATTTACTCGTGCCGGTATCATCATAAAGCTTTAATTTTAAATTTGATCCAGCAACACTACTGAATGTTCCTCCAAGAGAAATAGAATTAGGAGAAGCTGTTGAAATAGACGTTCTTAATCCAACTTGAAAATCAGATTCTGGATTTGTAACCCCAATACCGACTTTACCAGTTGACTTGATAACCATGGCCGGACCAGATCCTCCTGTTCCGGTAATCGATGGCCCAACCCTAAAACCAATATCCTGAACCGTAGTCCCGGCCGCAATGTTTAAACCATTAATAAGATCATAGCCAGCGCCACCAACCGTCCCACCATAGATACCGCCATATCTAACCCCCCCCAATTTAAACATTACACCAGCATAATTATTAACAGCGGCAGTATTGGTATTTTCTATTACCTGAGAAACTCCCGCACCATTTGACTCATAACCCACAACGTGCAACGGATAGGCCGGTGAGCTCGTACCAATACCAACTTTACCAGTTAGGCTTGTATAATAGATGCCATCATTGGGCGTACTGGTTGCCCATAATGAGCTACCACCACCACCCATAGAAGTTATCGTCTTGCAATTTAAACCAGCCTGATCACAATACTCTCTGGCACCGACACGATTATTGACAACTAAATCAAGCGTGGAAGGAAAAGTTGTTGTAGCAATACCAACCTTGCCCTGAGTGTTTATAGCAATACCCAGATTACCGGGATTACCACCATTTCTTATACGTAATGTATCACCGTTGTCGACATATTGGATTTGCGCTTTGGCGACATCATTTTGAGCAAACTCCAAATACGGATTGCCTGTGGCCCAGCCATCAATCTTTATAAGAGCGTTTGGCGAAGCGCTGGCATGAATCCAGCCACCAACATCCAAAGTATATAACGGATTTGTTGTTGAAACTCCGACATCGCCACCAGATGAGATAGTCAACCTATTTTTTCCGGCTGATCCCATTCCAATACCCCAGATATTAAAACTATTAGCCGGCGGATTTACGCTAGCACTATTGGCAACATACAACCCCCAATGGTTATTTGTTCCCGGGGTGCTTTGCAAATCAATTTCAGCATTGCTTGTATCATAGACGTGGAGCTTTTTATTTGGCGTTGAGGTACCAATTCCAACCCTGGAATTATTGGTGTTATAAATAGAATTATTAGTACTCGATGCCCAAAGCCCTGCTCCGGAAAGCGCATTCCAGTTTAAAACGCAATTTACATCATTTTCTGAACCAAAACAAATTTTTCCCAACATAATAAGTTTGGTTCCGGTAGCTGAACTAAAATCTAATCCGCCTGCAACGCCCAATCCACCCTGCTTGCTCTGATATGAGCTTCCCACATTAACCGGCGCCGCGACATTGGTTTGAGGAGGCAGAGCACCCGGCTCAACCCATTCTGCAAAGCCTACTTCGCACGTACTAAAAAATAAAAAAAATGCAGCCAATATTAAAATTAGCTCCAGTCGTTTAATTGCCATAAATTTGTCACCTTAGTTATCACTTTTTATATAAAATATAAATTGACTTATCAACAGTTTTATTATACAATAAATTCAGCAAATATAAAAATATCTTTCTGTATTATAACACAAATTAATATTAACCTCAAAATTAATAACCATAATTAACCTTATGTGGACAATCCTTTGGATCATTATTGCAATAATAATTATAGCCATTATCTGGCTGATATCTATTTATAATAGATTGATCACTTCAAAAAACAGAACCATTGAAGCATGGTCTGATATTGACGTCCAATTAAAAAGGCGCTATGATTTAATACCTAACCTTGTTGAAACAGTAAAAGGATACGCAACGCATGAGCAAGGAACTTTAGACAAAGTTATTCAAGCCAGAAACTCTGCAATGAATGCCTCAAATGGTTTAGAAAAAAAAGCAGAAGCCGAGAACATGCTTTCTTCAACTTTAAAATCAATTTTTGCGCTTGCCGAAAGCTATCCTGATTTGAAAGCAAACCAGAATTTTTTAAGGCTTCAAGATGAACTGTCAGACACAGAAAATAAAATTCAAGCAGCAAGAAGGTTCTATAACGGTAACGTACGCGACTTCAATATTTTAATCGAAGTTTTTCCCAACAATTTAGTAAACAATATACTCAAATTCAAAAAATTTGAATTTTTCCAAGCCAACGAAGAGGAGAAAGAAAATGTCAAAGTAAAATTTTAATCTACTCTTAAATTAAAACTAAAAAAGAGATCCCGACTCACTGTTTTTGATTTACTTTTATGTATAACCAAATAGCCGCAAATAAAAGAAAGACCTGGTTTTTAATAGCTATATTTATAGTGCTGATTTCCATATTGGGTTATTTTATAGGTTATGTCAGTAATTATGGAAATGGAATTATTGTGGTCGCTGCGGCATTTTCAATTATTATGGCATTATTTGGCTATTTTGCCGGCGACAAAGTTGCTCTTTTGACCTCTGGCGCTCAATTAATACAAAAAGAAGAGGCACCCTATGTCTATAGAATGGTTGAAAATTTATGCATCACTGATGGAATATCCATGCCTAAAATTTACGTCATAAATAGCCCTGCCATTAATGCGTTTGCCACCGGAAGAGATCCAAAACACTCTTCTATTGCCCTAACAACTGGGGCAATAGATAAATTAGAAAATGAAGAATTAGAAGGCGTGATTGCCCACGAACTTTCACACATAAAAAACTATGACATAAGATTGATGACAATCGTCATAGTATTAGTGGGAATGATTTCGATTATTGCTGATTGGTTTTTTAGAGTGAGCATTTTTGGCGGTAGAAGAAATAACGAGGATGGCGGAAGAGGAATCCTGGCCATAATAGGGGTAGTTTTAATTGTTCTCTCCCCTATTATTTCTCAATTGATTAAATTGGCAATCTCCAGAAGACGGGAATATTTAGCAGATGCTTCAGGCGTGCTTTTAACAAGATACCCAGAAGGACTTGCCAACGCCTTAGAAAAGATTAAAAATGACAATCAGCCGCTTGAAACCGCAACAACGGCAACAGCACATCTTTATATTTCAAATCCGTTCAAAAATAGATTTCTGGCAGGCATATTTTCAACGCACCCTCCGATTGAAGATAGGATCGCAAAATTAAGACAGATGACTTCATAAGGGCTTAATCTTGTCCTCTTACCTTCAATATATACATATGAAAGACATATTCAATTCAAAATTTTCAAATCACTTTAAAGGCACACTGAAAACAAGTGCTGATTTTGCGTGGGAATTAAACGATAATACTATTGACAGCGAACATCTGTTATATGGACTAATGTCCCAAAAGGGCAGCATAGGCGCTGAATTATTTGGTTCCTTAAAATTAAATATCGATAAGGCAAAAAAAATTATTGCCGATATATCAATAAGTCACAACAAGGCAGGGGGGAAACCCGAGGATGCAAAAAATATAATATTTTCCAATAAAGCCAGGGACATAATTCAAAAATCAATTAAAATAGCTTTTGCAAATAAGCATAAGTTTGTCGGCACGGAACATCTTTTGGCGGCCATAATGGAATCCAGCGATCCAAAAATCAAACAAATATTTACTAAATTAAATATTCCGGAGGCAAGTCTGATACAACAGGTTTCGGGCGCATTAAAAAGCGATTCCAAACTGCCTGATTTGACTGAAATGTTTAAAACTTTTTATCAAAAAGACGAGTCCAATGACGAAGAATCAGATTCTGACATAACTCAAAACAGCTTATTGGAAGTCTTCGGCATCAACCTAACATCAGACACTTTCCAAAAAAAGGTTGATCCTGTTATTGGCAGAGAAAATGAAATCATGCGTATTATCCAAATACTTTCCCGCAGAACAAAAAACAATCCCTTGATATTGGGCGAGCCGGGCGTTGGAAAAACCGCTATCGTTGAGGGTCTGGCAAAAAAAATAATAAATGGCGACGTGCCTGAGGCGCTTTTAAACAAAAAAATTTATGCTCTTGATATGGCGGCTTTAGTGGCTGGCACAATTTATAGAGGCGAATTTGAAAATCGCATAAAGCAAATTATAGAAGAGGTCAAGGCAAGACCTAACGTCATTTTATTTATTGATGAAATTCACAACATTGTCGGCGCTGGAGCGGCAGCAGGCTCGATGGATGCCGCCAATATACTCAAACCCTCTTTAGCCCGCGGAGAAATCAGATGCATCGGTGCCACAACTTATCATGATTATCGAAAGAGCATTGAAAATGATCCAGCACTGGAAAGACGTTTTCAGCCCATAAAAATAGAAGAGCCTTCAGCCGAGGAAGCAAAAATGATACTGTCGGGAATAAAAACCTACTTTGAATCATTCCATGGAGTTCGAATTGAAGATAATGCCATTATGGCCGCGGTTGATTTAAGCCAAAAATATCTTCCTGAAAAATTTCTGCCGGATAAGGCCATTGATTTGATAGATGAAGCATCTGCTTCGGTTAAAATTCTGGCTAAACCGTCTCCGTTGCAAAAAAAGGCAAGAAAATTGGAAGCGGAAATAGTCCAAAAAGAAAGGATGAAAAACAAAACCATCATAAAAGAAGATTTTGATGAGGCGCTTAAATTAAAAGAAGACATTGACAGGCTCTCAATTGAATTAAAAGAATTAAAAAGTAAATTGGCTGCCAAAGAAGGCGGAATTATCGGACAAATCTCAGAAAGCAATATTGCCAAAGTAGTTTCAAAAATAACAGGCATACCGCATACTGAATTGCTGGCAGCTGAAAAATCAAGAATCCTGGCGCTATCAAAAAATCTAAAAAAAGAAATTATCGGCCAGGATGAACCACTTGTTGCCATTTCTGATTATATTAAAAGAGCTAAAGCAGGACTTAGCAATGAGAATAGACCGCTTGCCTCTTTTCTTTTAGTCGGTCCAAGCGGAGTTGGCAAAACCTATACGGCCAAAATTTTGGCTAAACTGCTTTTTAATGACGAAAAAGCCTTAATTAGAATTGATATGTCTGAGTATGGTGAAAAATTCAACATTTCAAAGCTTATTGGTGCCCCTGCCGGGTATGTCGGATACAAAGAAAGCGGACAATTAACTGAAAAAGTAAAACATAAACCATATTCTATCGTCCTATTTGATGAAGTAGAAAAAGCAAATCCGGAAGTATTTGATTTGCTCTTGCAAGTTCTTGATGATGGATACCTAACTGATGCTGCCGGTTCCAAAATTAATTTTAGAAACACAATTATTTTAATGACATCAAATATCGGTACCCAGATTTTTAAGAAATCAGACCAAATTGGCTTTGGCAATAATCAATCAAGAAGCAATTTAAAATGGGCCGAAGAGAAAATAATGCAGGATGTAAGAAACCATTTTAAAATAGAATTTTTAAACAGATTGGATCAAATCATTTTCTTCTCTCCCCTTTCCGTTTCATCGCTAGAAAAAATCGCCCTCCTTGAACTGGAACAACTAAGCCAATCTTTAGCTAGAAAAAATATGAGGCTTACATTTACGCCTGAAATAGCAAAAATATTAATAGCAAAGGATAATGAAGAAAAAGGCGTCAGAGCTATCAAAAAAACAATCCGAGACATGGTCGAGACTCCACTATCTCAAAAAATATTAGAAGAAGAAATTAATAGCGGGGACGCTATTCATCTTAGTGCAAAAAATGGTATAATTGAAATAGGCTAATTATCCAAAATGATTTTCGGAAGGTGACCAAAAGCCAAGGATATAGCCCTTGCCTAATTTTATAATTGTAAAAAATGCCGCAATCAAATGCCTTACGCCGCGATGAAGCCGAAAATGAAAAATTTAAGGCGGCAAAAATTAATAGCGAACTGGAAAAAGCCAGGGCAAAGAAACAAAGAGGCGGTGGTTTTAATCCAGATATCGGATCCAAACCTCTTGGCAGAAAAAATAAGCGGGGCAGAAATATTATTGGCGATAGCTCTATATTAAAGATGCTATTACCGCAACGAGATGATGAAGAAGAAGAAAATCGTGAGGATAATGAACGAGATAACAACTTGGCAACAGCAGAAGGCGAGGAAGAAGAAAACGAAGAATATTCAAACACAATTCCCCTGTCTTCTAATGAAGATGACACCGATAATGATGAGGAAGACAATCAAAATAATGGGCAAAATGAAGAACCGGAAGACGGCGAAGATAATGATGAAAATGCCGACCAAAATCAGGCAGAAGAACAATCGGAAGATCAGGATCAAAATTCTGACAACACGGACAAAAATGGCGACGATACCAGCAAAGAAACCGACGAGGAAACTGAGGGCAACCAAGAAGATCAGTCAAAATCTGTTTCTCAGGCCATGAGCATGGCCAGAAACGCGATGGCCCAGGCACAGCAAATTGAAAAGGTGGTTAAAACAGCAAAAAAAGTTAGAACTGCCGTTGCAGTAGCATCAGCAATTGGAAGCTTTCTAATAAGCGTCTTTTCAGCCTTTGTTGCCTTTATTGTTGCGTTTTGGTGGTTAATACTGGGCGCATTCCTAGTTATATTTTTAACTTTTACTGTTAAGCACGCGATAACCCACCCTTCAGATATTTTTTCATGGCTGACAGGAGATTGGGAAGCATTAATTACTTCATTTATGAGCAACTAATTATGGAGCTAGATTACAAAAAACTTGGCCTCTTTGCTTTAATTATAGGAGCCGCAATTATTTTTGCGCTACTTATTTATTTTTTCTTTTTTAGGCAATTTTATGGCCCCTCCCCAGTTATTACTTCAGGGTTAACAACAAGCACGGCGACCTCGACACTTCCTGCCGCTGGCCAAGCCACCACGGGAACTGGCAACAACAATGGCTCTGGCCAGTTCCCTATAAATTCCAACACTTCAGCTGATAACAATGCCACTGCCGGACAACAGTCTCAACAAAACACAATTTCCGCTTTAACCACCTCAACGGCCTATTTTGCCGCCCCAGACGGTGATAACAATTTAGTTTATTATAATGCCAAAGACGGCAAATTTTATAAAGTCACCTCTGATGGCAAAATAACCGAGTATAGTGATAAGATTTTTCACAATGTTCAAAATGTTGTTTGGTCAAATAGCAAACAAAAGGCAATTTTACAATATCCGGACGGAACAAATATTATCTACGACTTCTCTCAAAACAAACAAATCAATTTACAAAAACACTGGTCAGACTTTACATTTTCACCCAACGACCAACAAATTGCCTTTAAAAGCATGGCACTTGATCCAGAAAACAGATATTTGGCAATTGGCGATTCAAGCGGATCAAATCTAAAAATCATTGAATCGATCGGAGGGTCTGAAAATAAATTTCAAGTAAACTGGTCGCCAAACAATGCTATGATTGCACAATTTGTTGACGGTAAAGGATTAAACCGGTCAGAAATATATTTTGTCGGCTTAAATAATGAGAATTTTAAATCAATGGTAGTTGAGGGACGCGGCTTTGAAGGCCTATGGACTCCTGATGGAAATGCCATGGTTTATAGCGTTTACAGCACCGATGATTATAAGCCGACTCTCTGGATTTCTGGAGCCAGTCCCGATAATGTCGGCTCAGGCAGAAATGTATTGGGACTGGATACTTGGGCAAGCAAATGTTCATTTGGCAATCCAACAACGCTCTATTGTGCAGTGCCCAAAAAAATGCCTTATGGGGCGGGAATTGAGCCGGAACTTCTTCGAGGAACTGCTGATGATATTTATCAAATTGACATGCAAACTGGGGCAAAAAAACTAATCGCACAGCAAGGCAGCCATGAAATCTCAAAAATCTATCCACTAAGTAACAGCAAATACATCCTATTTACCGACGCCGTTGATGGCAAAATTTATCGAATAGAATTATGAAAAACAAAAATTTCAATTATTTAAAATTTATCCTGATTTGTCTTGGCTCCATTGTACTTATATTTATAATAATTTTTATATGCTCTTTTTTTTATAGTCCCAATAAAATAGCGAGTGTTCCAAGCTTGCAAAACAGCGTAAAATATAAAATCAATCCGGGAGTCGTAAGCCTGCGGCAACAAATTGAAGAAGACTACTATCCGACACAAAATAATAACTCCCCCGTCCTGGGAAATGCCAAGGCGCCAGTAACAATTTATGAATATGCGGACTTCAGTTGCCAATACAGTGCGCAGATGCAACCAATCATTAAAAATTTATCAAAAAAATATAATGACAAAATAAAAATTGTTTTTAAGGATTTGCCTTCATCAGATGGCGCATTTATTGCGCATGTAGCCGCCAGATGCGCACAGAAACAAAATAAATTTTGGGAATATAATGATTTGCTTTGGAAAAATCAAAAAGACTTTTCAGAAAAAAATCTAAAGGCTATTGCCGATAAGTTAAAACTAAATTCAAATGACTTCAATTCATGCTTAGTGGATAAAAATGTTGAGGATTTAGTAAATAAGGATATCACTGAAGCCGACAACTTAGGAATTCCAGGCACTCCCCACCTCTATATAAATAAAGCTGAGATATTGGGAGTCTCAACTGAAGCAGAATTGGAAAAAGTAATAAAAGAAAATCTTTAAAATGAATACCTCGAAGAAATTTATTTTATTTTTTTTTCTTATCTTATTTTTTATTTTGCCGCTTAGATGCATGGCAGCCGAATGCAGCAACGAACAAAAATATTATTTCACTCCAAATGTTGCAATTGGTTCAATTAAAGGTGAAGTAGAAATTAGTCCAGATTTATTAGGAAAATACATTAAAACTTGGTATGGT
>JBAYJM010000018.1:0-23245 GCA_041665065.1 Candidatus Buchananbacteria bacterium | reverse complement strand
TCCTGTGTTATGCGAAGTTAATAATATAATTATACATTATATTTAATTTAGAACAAATATACTTATCCACACGACCACCCTCTTACTTCACTTAATAAAGAGATAATAAATAATACATATCATGAATGAGTCCGATTTGTTTTAGAATTGTACTTTCTACCTACCGAAAAACCGAGGAACAAGGAGAGAAGCTCGCCATGGCAAAGGCCAAGAAACAACCAACAGCAAAAGAATTACAGGATGCCATTCACGAGGGCCATATTAATGGCATGCGATTGTTAGCGGTAGCCTACTGCAATTCCCCCACCATCAGAAATCACCGAGAACATATTGTCGGCTTTGTTAGCGGACTCATTAAATCCGGCTATAACATGCCAATGATCATCTCTGTCTACCGAGACGCCTATCAAAGGCGTAGCGAGTTTACGGAGAAGATGCAGGGTGTTGGCATCACCGGCGCGCTTTGTATACTTGAGGCAATATCTGGGGAATTTGATAGGCAGATGGCTGAGAAGAAACTGACTCAGAAGAAACCACAAAAGTAGTGAATTAACGACTACTTTATCTCTTTGTTCATCACCAACTCGGCCCAAATGCTCGCATTTTGGGTCGTTTTTTTATTTATAATAAACCTTATCCCCCATCCGTAAATCAATATATTGCAAAGATTTTCTATCTTTTATTTTTTTATCCAATATTAACTTTAAATTTTCTACGCTAATATTCACATCTGAATTCATATCAAAATATGCTTGCCAGCCCTCTGCAAATATAACTGAAACCTCAACCACTCCCCTATCTTCAAAATATTTTGGGGCTATTTTAATTTCTTCTAGTTTTTTATCCAGCCCTAAAATATAATTTATCTTTTGTTCTGAAAATAGTCTGTCGCCGATATTTACATCCTTATTTATATTTATAACCGGTAATTGATTCTGGCGTTTAATAATCTCATCTGATGATAGTTGTTTTGTTATTATTCCATCGAGTCCCACATAATAATAGGCCTTGCCATTATTAATAATCAAATAGCAAATTTTTTCTTTTATGCTAATTTTTAATTTTTGCCATCCTTTTTTAATTTCTATTGAATCAAGGGCAAATTTTTTGGAAACCTCATCTTTTAATTTCGGTTTATTAAAAATTATTAGATTATTTTTAGGCAGAAGAAAAAATGTCCACTGATTTAAATAACTGTTTACGCTATTTTTAAATTCATCCTGAGAAATCAGATCGTTGCCGGTTATTTCAACATTTTTAATTTTAAATACATCGCTATAAATAAAAACGTAAACCAAAAAAATTACCAAGAGGATTTTCAAATAAAACTTAGTATTAAATCCCCTTTTAAATTTATCAAAATAAGGATTAGAAAAGCTTTTTTTCAAATAATCCTTTTTTATTTTGATTTTTGACTCATTGTAAGAATAATCGTCTAACATGCATATATTATAGCATTTATTAACGTGTTAACATAAATCAATGGCAATATATTTGACATATTATAAATAAAATGGTATTATGAGACATCGCACATTTTGTGCTTAGAGAATAGCGGCAAGCGGTAATCTTATTGATTATCGCCGTAATAAAACGCAACAAAGCAACAGGAGTAGGAACCATGGGCGGCACATCAAGGACGATTGGCAACGCAGTGCGGCGTGAAGATGACTGGGAGCAATACGACAACTGGGAGATACGGGAAGCAGAAGCCAACAAAAGAGAGGTGGAAGAACCCATAAAGTTCGCTGCTGCTTCACTGTTTAGTGGAGAGAGTATTTCGGGCCAGCGCGTAGTCAGATGGCTTCGCGAGATTTACGTAGGCATCCAAAGACATCCCTTGCCCTTAGACCACATCGAAGCGCTTGTTCGGGAGGAGCATGCCATATCGTTGGGTGTTAGGGTAAGTGATTTACACAACGTTGTTCCGTTCCGGCGCAGCCAAATGAACCAGCCCACCACTTCGTGGGCCAACGTACAATTCCTTCTTCTCCTTCTTCAACTGGGCCTTAGCGGTGAGAAACACCAGCTCATCGAGTTCCTCAAGGGGCTAAGACAACTAAGGAGGGCCATACGACGAGAAGGCTAACAACGACGGCCACGCGCAGGACAAGGACATATTCCTGCGCGCGGCCTCATTTTTTTTCAAAAATTTATTTTCTTTTTATTTCCTTAAATCCGCAATATTTATGCAAAACTTTAGGTATTTTAATTGATCCATCTTTCTGTTGATGATTTTCCACAATCGCAATAATAGCTCTTCCAATAGCAATTGCAGTTCCATTTAACATATGGACATAATCAGTCTTACCTTCTTTTGACTTATATTTAATATTGAGTCCCCTAGCCTGATAATCCGTACAGTTTGAGGTAGAAGTTATTTCTGCCCAGTCGCCCATTTTATCTTCTTTGTTTGGTTTGCCAGGCATCCAAGCTTCTAGATCATAAGTTCTATACGATGGACCGCCCAAATCAGCCGTGCAATGATCAATTACTCGAAATGGTATTTCCAAGCCCTTAAATATTTCCTTTTCAATTTCTAAAATTTCCTTATGCGCCTCTTCGCTTTTGTCAGGCATTACGTATTGAAACATTTCAATCTTGGTAAATTGATGGACTCTAAAAATTCCTTTGGCAAATTTTGAATAGGCGCCAGCCTCAGTTCTAAAACAATGAGAAACAGCGACATATTTTTTTGGCAAATCTTCTTCTGACAAAGTTTCATCCATATGATATCCGCCCATAGTAATTTCAGCAGTACCAACCAAGCTTAAATCAGAATTTTCAATATTATAAATTTGCGTTGATTCCCCTCTTGGATTAAATCCCAAGCCTTCCAAAACTTCTCTTTTAGCAATATCAGGTGTAGAAAAAGGAATAAATTTATGCTTCATGGCGATTTCAAGCGCATACTGAATCAAAGCAAATTCAAGAACCGCTAATTCATTTTTTAAATAATAAAACTTAGCGCCAGATACTTTTGTTGCGCGATCAAAATCAATCAAGTCCATTTTTTCAGCCAACTGCACATGATCTAAAGGTTCAAAATCAAATTTATTTGGCTCTTTGACGACTTCTAACACTGGATTTTCATCCTCATCTGCGCTTACCACAACCCCTGGATGAGTCAAATTTGGCACCCTAAGCAACAATTCCCTATATTCAGTATCAAGTGGCTCAATAGATGATTCCAGCTGTTTAATCTGCTCTCCAACGCTTTTCATTTCTTCAATAATTTCCGGGGTCGGTTTTGTTTTTGATGAAGCATTCCTCTTGGCTCTAAGCTCATCAATTTCTATTGTAACTGCCCTTCTTTGTTTATCAACTTCAAGCAACCTATCAATATCAACTTCAACCAGCCTGTTTTTACAGTTTTGTTTAATTAGCTCCGGATTTTCTCGGATCAATTTAATGTCTAACATATTTTTAATTAATTTTTATATTATCACAAATTTCAAAACAAGCTCCGCAACATCTTTGTCTACAAATTTTTGTTGTACCAGAAGCAACTGCTTCAAATACTTTATATTTAAACATTTTTCCAAACTGATTTGATGTTTTGTCAATATAATAAATATTTTGATGCTCCTTCAATAAATTATTATCATTAGTCACATTTTTATCAGTACACCCACTAGCAGTATTAAAAATAAATCCAGCATAATTAACATCTCGTGCGACATTACTTATGAATTTTTGTCCGACCGAAAGATTACATTCCTTTGTAATCTTGCAACCTTCTATGGCCTTATAATTATTATCCAAACAAGTATTCCAATATGTATCACAAACAATGTATTGGTTTGTTTTTATATCTTTAGCAAAAATCATCTTAATAAAATAAACCGGAAATCCAACCGCTGTCTGTGCTAAAAATAATATTACAATAATTGCAATAACTATTATAATTGCCCTTTTCATATTATTTTTCAATTATTGTAACTGTTTTTATTTTAACTGGAGTTACTGGTTTTGACATTGATCCATCACCGCCTAAAACAGTCGGAACTGTAGCAATGTTATCAACTACTTCCATGCCTTTAGTGACATGGCCAAAAATCACATAGTCTTTTTGCAAAGGTACATCACCATGCATTATAAAGAATTGTGAGCCGTTTGTATTTGGTCCGGAGTTGGCCATGGCAACCGTTCCTTTTGTGTATTCACCAGTAAATTTTTCATCATTGAATTCATATCCAGGTCCGCCTCTACCTGTTCCAGTCGGATCACCACCCTGAATCATAAAATCCTTAATAACTCTATGGAATACTACGCCATTATAGAAGCTTTTTTTAGCTAGCCAAACAAAATTATTGGCAGTAATTGGAGTTTCTTTGGCATTCAAGGCAATTTCAATAGTTCCCATTTCAGTTTCTAAAACTGCTGTGTAAGTTTTATTTTGATCAATTATAATTTCTGGCATAGTTGTTTGCGCTTTCGTACTTGAAGCTATTTGACTGCTTGAAGTCACTTGATTATTATTTAAATTTGACTGATCTTGATTCTGTGCGTCATTTTGATTTGTTGGCTGAGTATCCAAAACTCCTACATCACCGACTGAATCATAAGAATAATTATCTGTTCCACCCTTGCTGCAGCCTGAAATTATTACTACAGTAAATAAAAGTATTGTGATTAATAGATATTTTTTCATATTATTTATTATTTTAAAAATTTTTCCATTTTATAATGAGGAATATTTATGTGTTCGTCAATATATTCATCGCCCACTACCTTGTATCCTTTTCTAAGATAAAAATCTAATGCGGAAGATCTCGCGTCTAAGATTATTTTAGAAACTTTTTGCTCTCTTGCTATTTTTTCAGCAAATTCTACCAAACTAGAACCTACTCCCCTACCTTGAAGTTCATTAGCCACGGCAACTTGCCTCATCTTTAAAATACTATCTTCAATCGGAGTAAGGATAAGTATTCCAACTATTTTACCATTATCAATCGCAACAATATGAATATCCGACTCTTCTTTTTGTAAATTATTTATGTCTAGAAAATGACCAAGTGGTATTCGTAATATTTTATTCCTTAATTCCACTGATTCCTCATATTCTTTAGAGCCATACTTTATTTCCCTAATTTCCATATTTATTCGTATAAATTTATAATATTACATGCCTAGCCTATCAGCTATTTTTTGCAGCGCTTTTAGTCCTAATTCCAAAAATTCATCAAGTGAAATTCCAGCCTGCTCACACTCACTAATCATTTCTCTGTTGCAATTAGCAGCAAATTTCAAATTTTTAAATTTCTTTTTTAATGATTCAACAGATAAGCTTGCTAATTTTTTATCAGGCTGAATTAAAGCTGAGGAAATAATTAGTCCTGTAAGTGTTTCTGAAGCAGCTAAACTAAATTGAATTCTTGTCTGTCGCCTTAAATCTTTTAACTCAGAATTAAATGGGTAGCCATAGCAGTGGGAAACAATTGTCTCAATCAAAAATCCACTCGCTCCGGCATCTTTTAAAATTTCCTGCGCTTTTATGCAATGTTGCGATGGATCGTCCTTAGTCAAATCCCAATCAATGTCATGGAGCAAACCTATTATCCCCCATTTTTCTTCATCTTGTTTGAAATGCTTAGCTAAATCACGCATTATGTATTCTGATTCAATGCAATGTAATTTTACAATCGGATCTTTTATATACCGATCTAATAATTTCTTAGCCTGATCATAATTAATTCCTAAATCACCATCATCATCGGGTATTTTGATATTTGTACTGCCATTATATAATTTATAATTTTTTGTCATCTCATCCACTAATTGCTTTTCACCAAAAATTAAGATTCCTAAAATTTTAATGTCTTTCAAGTTTTTTTCTTTGGTCTCAATTAAAACTTTTTTATCATTTGTGGTGCTTTGCATTTCCTGGGTAAATTCATAAACATCAAGTCCTTCGCTCCTTGCTTTTTTTATCAAATCAAATATTTCATTGTTTTTGTGAGCTTCTTTTATCATTATTGCATGTTGAATATTCAATAATAATTTTTCACCATCTTTCGTTTCTGTGCTGTCAGCATACAAAAGTTCCTTTCCTTTTCTTGAAGCAAATGATGCGCTTAAATGAGCAATTGTATTCATCTCTTGCCAAGGCTGCAAATTTAATTCTTTATTTAAAACAACAGTAGCTATTTTAGTTTCTTTAATTTTTTTTGCTTCACCCTCTGGCCTAAGTAATGGAAATAATACAACATCCCTTAAATTTGATTGCTGCGTGAGTAATGCGACCAAACGATCAATACCCATTCCCAAACCAGAAATCGGTGGTGCGCCATGCTCTAATGCTGTTATAAATTCATCGTCGCTTTCCATAACTTCAGCCTCACCTTTAGCCTTTGCCCTATTTTGCTCATTAAATCTCTCTTTTTGATCTATAGGATCAACTAGTTCGGAATATGCTTTAACAATTTCCCAGCCATTTACAACCATCTGAAATTGATCCACAATATTACTATCCTTATCATTTATTCTAGCTAATGGCTGTAGATATTTAGGATAATTAAATAAAATCATAGGTCCAACAATTTTCGGCCTCGATACTTTTTTATATAAATTATCAACCAAGCCGACCAGGCTCATATCGTCCATTCCTTCAAACTCAATCTTTTTCTTTTTTATATCTTTTAGCAATTGATTAGCTTCATCATATTTTTCAACGTCTATTCCGGTATCTTTTTTTAACATTTCAATAAAATCAACCCTTTTCCATGGCGTTTTAAAATCTACCACTTTTTTCTCACCTTCCCTATTTTCGATTTCTAACTTTTTATCCATTTGCATTTTTTCAAAAATGTAATCAAACATTTTTTCAGTAAATTGGATATTATCTTCAAAATTCCAATAAGCACTGTAATGCTCTAAATGCGTATGTTCTGGCAAATGCGAAGGATCAACGCCTTCATTTCTAAATGCCTTGCCGATTTCAAAAATTTTCTCCATACCGCCGACAATCAATTCTTTCAATGGCAACTCATGGGAAATTCTTAAATATAAATCGATATCTAAAGCATTATTATGTGTTTTATATGGAGTAGCTGTGGCTCCTGTAGCCTGATGTAGTAAGGTTGGAGTTTCAACTTCTATAAAATTATTTTCCCAATAAAATTGCCTAACTAATCGAATAAAATCACTTCGAAATTCAAATCTCTTTTTAGATTCTTCATTCATTATCAAATCCAAATACCTTTGGCGATAAATGGTATCCGTATCTTTTATTCCATGAAATTTTTCCGGCAACGGTAATAAAGCTTTTCCTAAAAATTCGTATTTTTTAACCAAAACAGAAACTTCTCCCTTTTGAGTTTTAAAAATCTCCCCTTCTACGCCGATAAAATCACCCATGTCAAAATTATCATTGAAAAATTTGAATTTGTCTTTACCAATCTCATCCTCTTTGAGAACAACCTGCATTTTTCCGCTCCAATCCTGTAAATGCGCAAAAGCGATTTTACCCATGTTACGAATAGTCATTATCCTGCCGGCAGTTTTTATCTTTGTCCCCTCTTTAGAGTTTTTAGCCTCAGCCAAAGAATGCAATTTATCAAATTTTTCCGGATAAGGATTAATACCTGAATTTTTAATATTCTCAAGTCTTTTAAGCCTCATCTTTCTTTCATCCAATTCATTAATTTGTTTATTTTCCGCCATATTTATTATTAGATTTAATCCTTATTATATTGCTTTAATTTTACAAGATTAGCCTATTTTTTACAAGACTAAAAAACGGCCAATTACGTACGGCCGTGACAAAAATGCTATCCTATTTTTTAGATTTATGTTTTTTATCTTTTTCCTTTGTTTCTCTAATCGTTTTTACAAGTTTTGTGACGCCTTCGACTAAAGGAGGGATAAATGCCGCAGTACCAGCAGTACCATCCGCCTTCCTTTTAAAGATAGAAAAAATCTGGTCAACGAGTTCCATTTTTTTCTTGATGCTGGATATTACGTGCCTTGCGTCTTTTGCGACCATCGCCAAATGAAAGGCGCTCAGTCCTAGCCAAATCCCGATCCAGACAACAACAGCAGCAATAGCCAACCAAAGGATGTCTAATGACGAATTAATAAGCATGGAATTATTTTAAAGATTAAATATTAAGAAAAAATTATCTTACTTTTATATTATACACTTTTTTCAATAACTCGACAACTTTATCGTGAATTTTTTGAGCTTCAGCAAGCTCAAGAGTTCGTTCACCATGGCGATAAGTGATTCTTATAGCCAAAGCTTTCTTATTATTATCAATTTTATCACCCTCATAGAGCGACATAAATAAAACATTCGAGATCAAGCTATCAACATTTTTAACTTTAGTTGCAACTTCGTCAAAAAGAATTTCTTTGCCGATTTCCATTGATAAATCTAAATCAATTGATGGAAATTTTGCTATTGGTGCGTATGACGGAGTTGTTTTTGCGAAGGAAGATAAAAGTTCAAAGTTCAATTCTAATCCGGCAAATGGCTTCTTTATGCCAATTTTTTGTTTTGTTGTTTGATTAACAAAGCCCATTGTTCCGATTTCTTTCTCGCCAATTAAAATTTGTATTTCTGATCCGTCCTGCCATAAAGCAGAGGTTTTTTCAGACTTTAATTTATAATCAGAAATGTTTAATTTTGACATTATCAATTCCAAAGCTCCTTTAAGCTGTGAAAAGGAAGTTGTCTCAGAATCTACAGAACAAATCATTGAGAGCTTTACAACTTCAACTGGCAAATCACTTTCTTTATTTATATAAGCTTTGCTTAATTCAAAAATCTTTACTTCAGCAAAACTGGAATTTTCACTAAATGATTGCATAAGCGATGGCAAAAGCGAAGTCCTCATATACTGGAAATCCGAACTTAGCGGATTATAAATCTTGACATGGTCTTCAACTTTTTCTCCGCAATCATTTATCAATTTTTCAGAAACAAAAGAATAATTATAATTCTCGCTATATCCAAGGCCGACTAAAACCTCTTTCAATTTATTTTCATAATAGAATTGGTCATTGAAATTATAGCTGATTGGAATTTCCCCCTGCATCAAATTCGACGGCAAATTGAAATAGCCGTAAATTCTGGCGATTTCTTCAATCAAATCATGCTCACCTTCAATATCGCGGTCTCTCCACCATGGCACTTTAACTTTGAATTCTTTAGTCTTACCTATCACCTCGAATCCAAGTGACTGCAAGATCAATTTCATCTTCGGCAATTTGATTTCTACACCTAAAACTTTATTAACATTTTCCGGAATCAATTTAATTTCCTTTGGCTCAAATTTATAGTTTTTAATATCAATAATTTTACTTGCAATATTTCCGCCAGCTAATTTTTGCACCAGTTCAATTGCTCTAAGCAATGACGGATGGCTATTCTCAGGGCTTAATCCCTTCTCCCATAAAGATGCGCCCTCAGATGCTAAATTTAAAGCTCTTGATGTTTTTCTAATCGAAACTGGATCAAAATTTGCTGATTCTAAAACAATTGTTTTTGTTTCAGCTGTTGCTCCGCTTAATTCGCCACCCATTATTCCCGCAACCGCAACTGGATTTTTAGCGTCTGCAATTACCAAATTATTTTCTGCCAATTCATATTCTTTGCCATCAAGCGCCAAGATTTTTTCGCCTTTTTTAGCAAGACGGACATGGATTTGATTGCCTTCTAATTTTTCATAATCAAAAACATGCATCGGCTGGCCGTATTCCAAAAGGATATAATTTGTAATATCAACTAAATTATTTATTGCGCGAATTCCCGAAGCCATAAGCCTTTGTTGCATCCAAAGCGGAGATGGTCCGACCTTAACATTATCAATAACAATAGCTTCATACCTTGGACATAATTTAACTTCCTTAACTGTGACAGTTAGCTTCTTCGTGTCATTTACTGTTAAATCCGGCCTTGATTCTTTGTATAAAAATTTTTCTTCCAAAATTGTCGATGCTTCCCTAGCCAAACCGATTGCACACATCGCATCCGGCCGATTAGAAGTAATTTCAATGTCTAATATTGCATCATCTAAAGGCATTACTTTTTCAAGTGGCAAACCGATTTTTGTATCATCCGACAAAATGAAAATTCCACTGTTATCTTCACCTATTCCCAATTCTTTTTGCGAACACATCATGCCTTCACTCTCAACTCCTCTAATAGCTGATTTTTTGATTTCAAAGTCCCCTACTTTTCCGCCAACCAAAACAACCGGGACTTTTTGTCCAACTTTAATATTTGGCGCACCACACACAATATTTAATAATTCTTTTGCGCCAACATCAACTTTGGTAACATGTAATTTATCAGCATTTGGATGATTGGCAATTTCCTTGATTTGGCCAACAACAACTTTAGAAAAATTCTGCTTTAATTCATCAATTCTATCAACAGACGGTCCGTGCAATGATAATTTTTTGGCAAAATCATGAGCAGTCAAATTTGTTTTGACATATTCTTTCAGCCAGTTGTACGAGATATTTAAGTTCATATTTAATTAAATTTTTTAATTTTCTTTACTTACTATACCAATTACTTCTTTTTTAATAAAAATATAATTCCCAATGGTATTCCTATAATTACTCCCAAGACACATATAATTCCAAGGAAGCTAAGAATTACAGTAATAATGCTTATTGCCAATAGAGGCGATTCTACTGTTGATCCCATTGAACTGCCAATAAAATTAACAATGGCATAAATAATAAATATTGCTATTAAGCCTATTATGGGTCCAATCAATAAAAATAAGCCAATTTTTTTATTTTTTGAAGAAATCTTTTTTATCTGATTTGATGACCGTTCAACTAAATTTTGTTGAGCCTGTTCCATAATTATAATTGTTTAATATTTTTCACCAAATCCTCAAAATATTTAAAGTCATCTTTTTCAGTAGTCCCACTGCAAGAAGAAGATAAAATTATGTTATATTTTTTGCCAAATATTTCCATCAAACGATTTTCGCACTCACCCGCATCTTTCCATGTCATTACCTGGAAATTACCAACTTTCTTTTTAACAATGCTTTCCGGCATGGTAATATTTGCCTTAACGATGTCAAATTCATTATTAACAGATTTAGCTTCAGAAAAACTTAAAATAGACGTCGGAGTTTTTTCGCCAGTCAATGAGTTTTTAATTGATCCGAACAATAAATATAATCCACTGATGCAGTCATTGCAATCAACTTTTTGAAATGGCTCAGAAAACTTAATTTCAAATCCCAAATCCTTACTGCCGAATAATTTACTGTCGCCATAAGTATCAACGTGTTGCACTTTAATTGTCGAGGTTGTATCAACTATTTCACTGCTTGTACTTGCAATAGAAGTTTGCTGACTGCTTGTCGACTCCAAAAGCTGATTTAAATTTTGCTGGCTATTTTTACTCTGACATCCAGTCAAAACCAAAATTCCAATAACTAAAATAATTAAAGATGTTATTTTTGTGTATTTATTAAGCCAGTTTTGGGAGATATTTAAGTTCATGTTTTAAACACTGATTTGATATCTTAAGATTGTTTCTAAAATAATTTTTTTATCATCATCTTTAAAATCCCATAAGAATACAGATAATTTTATATTTAAAAAATCAGAAAAAGCACCAAGAAATTTAGTAATTCTTCCATTGCCTTTTGTAATAATTTCTATTTTATTTTCATGATCAATCATTGAATCAAATATAGCAATCTCTGAATTATATTCAAATTTATCAACCAACAATTGATTTGTAATAATGCTGTCAAAATAATTTTTATCAAAAAACAGAGAGTATTTTATCCAAGCTGGGCCTTGCGAAATAACAACCCTTCTATTTGTGATAACTACATACGTGCCATTTAAATCATACAGCATTGCACCCCCAGCAATTTTGCGCTTAGACTTCATTGTATTACTAGTAAAGATGACATTCTCACCTTCGAGTAATGGAAAATCATTTTTAGTAATAACAATCGTTCTATCTTTATTAATTGAAACACGCAACAACAAAAAAACAATTAAGCAACAAATAATTATAAACCCAAAAAAAAGTTGTATATAAATTACTTCCATACTAGAACTGCTGTAAAAATCTCAAATCATTCTTATACAACAGCCTTATATCATCAATATTCAAACCTGACTTCATCATATAACATCTCTCTACTCCCCAACCAAACGCGAATCCGCTATAAACTTTCGGATCAATTCCCCCGGCTTTCAAAACATTTGGATGAACCATTCCCGCTCCGGCGAGTTCAAGCCAGCCTTCTTTGCAAATCTTGCATTTCTGGCCATCAACCAATCCTGTGCCATGGCAAAATCCGCAGGAGATATCTACTTCAAAACTTGGCTCAGTAAATTGGAAATGATGTGGCCTTAAACGGATTTCCCTATCTGCGCCAAAAAAGTTTTTAACAAAATATTCAATCGTCCCTTTTAGATGTGTAATATTAATTCCTTTATCAACAACCAAGCCCTCAAACTGATGAAACATCGGCGCATGAGAAGCGTCGCTTTGGCGCCTGTAAGTCTTTGAAATATTCATCATACGAATTGGCAACTTGCCTTTTTCCATTTCACGCACCTGACCATTAGAAGTATGCGGAGTCAAAATCCTTTTTCCTTTGTCAGTCAACTTCAGAGAATTATCTGCTAAATGCATTTTAATCGGCTCACTGTCGATGAAAAAAGTTTCCCATTCATCACGGGCCGGATGATCGCCAGGCATATTCAAAGTTTCAAAAGCATAATAATCCCAATCAACTTCCGGATATCTCTCACGGGAAAAACCGATTTTTGTAAAAATAGCAGCGATCTCCTCAATTGCTGAAGTTACCATATGTAAATGGCCGCTTGGCTGTTCAACTCCCGGCAAAGTGTAATCAAAAGAAGAGGCGCTGTCCCCTCCTCCGATTTTTAATCTGATCTCGTCAATTTTTGAAGTCAAATAATTCTTTACATCATTAATAATCTGGCCGACGGCAGGAATTTCTTCTTTTGGCAAGGTCTTTAAATCTTTCATAATCGAAGTCAGCAAACCGCTTTTTCTGCCCAAAAAATTAATTTCCAATTGCTCCAAATCAGCAAGGGATTTGACTTCTTCGATTGCCTTATCAAACTGTGATTTTAGTTGTTGTAATTTGTCTTTCATTTATAAATTATAAACAATTTGACACTAAAAAGTCAATTAATTTTTCAGATAAAATGACCGCACGAGTATACTACTTTGGCTCGTGCGGTCGAAAAAAATCGCGGGTATAGGGTTTTGGAAGGTCCTACAGGGACCAGGGACATTTGTGGGTTGTAGTTAACCAGAGCGTCTTAACGTAACAAAACACCCGTATCCCGCGCGAAAGTGTCGCTATGACAAGAGCAAGAATCGAGCATCTGATCGAAAAACTCAGCAACCACAGATGCCCGACCCCTGCTCAAAAGGACTATATTAAAAATATAAACCAGTTTTAAATAAAAGTCCAGCTGTTCCTAGGCGGAATTCTTTTGACCGCTTAAAAAGAAAAATTCCAGAAGACCCAACGCCAAGACAATGAAAATCAAATTCCACCACGCCAAAAGTGACTTGCTTTGCAAAAATAACACCAAAACAATAAGACCGGCAAAGAAAAAAGACTGTCTAAAGGATACCGAGACAATCTTATAATCCAAATCCAGCTTGTTAAAAATTTTTCTAATTCCAAAGGTCAACAGAAAGAAGCTGCCAAGCAAAGCAAAAAACAAGCTGGCATAAAAAACAACAAACTCAATAAATCCGCTTTCAGTCGGATCAACATTAAAAATCAAAATAGTCCATCCAATCCAGCAAACCAGTGTAGCCATCGCCATAACAATCAAAAGTTGTTTTAAGGTCATATATAGTATTACGTTATATTCATTATAATAGATAAACGAAAAAAATAACATAAATAAATCCCGCCACGTGGGCGGGATTTCGAGAAGGCATTACTGACCTACTAAAGACTGCACTAAAAGAGAAATTGTCCTAAAATAATTTTTAGGAAAGTACAGTCCGAGATAAATCAGAATTAAATCCTTCCCTATTAAAAAATTATAGCACTACAAAAAATAAACACAATGACTTTTTGTGTTTTGATTGTGGATAAGTCGATAATTAATTTTTACTTTATTTAAAAAGTTTCTTCTTAAGAAAAATAATAATAACTTTAATAAAAAAATTCCTCCTAAATCAACAAGATTGTTATTGATTTAGGAGGGAGGAGGCGGACCATACGATAGGCTCTGGGGGGTTGCTATCATATTCCACTGGGGTGGGTGTGGTCCGCCTCTCATTAAGGGGCAATTGGAGTGCGAGAGAGACGTGGAGCAATGGCTCCTTCAAGGGGCGGGCAACCGCCTTGGGAGCGCCGCAATCCCGTCTCTCCCGCACGACGATACGAATCAGACTTAAGTGTGTTATGGCAGTTTGTATAATTTTTATGCCAACACTCTTAGCTGCTGACAACAGACAAGCATGCGCCTGGGTCGCATCGTTGTGCGGGAGAGATGTCTCTTCATTCCAAAAGCCTTATAGAGCGATAAGCTATAAAAAATTATATTACCGCTCCTATAAGGACTTTGGATTGTTTTTTAATGTACTTTATTATTAATATATAATTATAGCACACTTGTTTAAATTTGTCAAGAGACGATCAATATTTATAGTCATTTTTATAATAAAATTAGCTAAAATTAATTCAATAAAAAGGCCCACTTTCATCAAGTGAGCCAATATTTCCAGTATTTTATATTACAACAGACATTTTAGCCTCTTAACTAGATTGTTCCCCAATTCATTGTTCAATATACCAATAATTACCTCCTCCTTATCATAGATTGCCTTGGCCGCGTCTTCATTAAGACAAGCCACTATTAAATTTCCCCATTTCAAATACAGCGGACGCATTAAATCGGATAAGTCTTTTCCAAAATATATCTCTTTTATTTCTTCAAACTTAATCACAGCCATTTTTTCAAAAACCTGATCCTTTATCCCGTGGCGCGCCAAGCTTTTATTTAATAACTTTCCTATGTCGGTAAATGGCATATTTATTTTCTAAATTCACAAATAGAATTAAAGTCGCAATATTTGCAAAGCTCACTAGGATTTGCTGGAAAATAGCCTTTGCGAATTTCGTCAATAATTTTTATTACCTTTTCCTTGACTTTAGCAAGCTCTTTTTCCGTTCCTAAAAACGATTCTTCCCTGCCCTCTTCCAAATAGTAGAATGACAGCTCATTGACTTTTTTCTTCAGTACGGTTTCAGCGGCTATCTGATAAATCAAAAGCTGTTCTTTATCTTCTGATGTTAATTTATCTTTGGCCTTGCCGGTTTTATAATCAACAATTTTAATGCCCTCGCCTAATTTGTCAACCCTGTCCATTACTCCCCGCAAACCATAATCCCCTATCTTTAAATTAAAACCATATTCCAAATTAATGACGTCTGGCAGATTGGAAACATAATTCTCATAGAACATTTTTAAAGCAACTTTTCCTTTATTAAAATATTCTTCTTTTATTTGTTTGGTCGGATACCAATCATCAATAAAGCTTTCTTCATAAATTTTTATCAGCTCAGCCAGAGATGGCGCGCTTGCATTTTTTGATTCCTGTCCAAATAAATCTATCTGCTTGGAATTTTTACGGCTCAAGGCTAACGCGATGAATTTCTGAAGCGTTGAGTGCATCGTCTTGCCAAAGGAAAAAACCGGCTTGCCTGAAGTTGGGATTTTTAAAATATGCGCGAAACGGTATTGGTACGGGCAGCTTTCAAATGCCTTGATCTGAGTGAAAGAAAATTTCTGCGGTAGTAATTCTCTTTTTATTTCTTGGGCAGATTTATTAGTTATTTTTTCATATTCATTTTTATCACGCTTTGATTCTTTGGCCAAAGACAAACCCAACTCCTCTAATTCAATTAAAAAGCGGGATAATTTTTTATCCCTGGCTCCGCCATAATCTGTGGCTGAAGTAAAATATAAACCTCCTTTGGCTCTGGTCATTGCAACGTAAAACAACCTGCGCTCTTCCTGCAAATGAATATCGCCTTCCGGGATAATTTCCTTGACCAGTTTGGCGGGAAGTTCAATCGGCTCTGATCTTTCAATCGCCGGAAATCTTTTATCAACCATATTCACAATAAAAACATACTTAAACTCCAAGCCCTTTGCCGCATGGACTGTCATTATTTTAACAACGTTCGGACTGGAATCTTCTACATTCTGATTTATACTCCCCTCTTCTCCAGACTCAATTTCAAGATTGATCATTTCCATAAAAACCCGAAGCGAATTATCAGGGTTTTCTTTTTCAAATTCTTTTGTTTTTTTAAAAAATTGGTTTAAATAATTTATTTGCTCCAAATTATCAGCGCTATCAGTGGCTGTTAAAGATTTCAAATAGCCGCTGGAATTCAAAAATTCTTGCATTATTTCAGTTGCCTTTTTGCCCTCCCTAACCATTTGCGCTCCCCTTTTTAACTGGGCGAGAATTAAAGTTATTTTGGCTAAGCCATCGGCAGAAATATTTTTACACAAGCCCACTTCATTTAATACTTCAAATAATGACCAGCCCTTTCGATTGGCAAAATAATTCAAATTAACAATGTCCTGATGGCTTAATTGCCAAAGCGGCATTGAGACAATCCGATACATGGCGGGGCTTTCGTGATGATTATCGAGAAGTTTTAAATAGCAAAGCAAATTAATAATTATCTTTTTGGAATATAATCCTTTTGAGGCGCAAAAATTATACGGCACTTTGGCTTTTTCAAATGCATAAATAAAGTCTTCCGCGCCTGAATTTGCTCTGACTAAGATAGCAAAGTCCGACCATCTGGGATCCGGGTTTTTATTATATAATTCAATAATTTTATTGACCGTTAAATTAATCTCGTCTTGCAAATTATCACCATGCAGATGCGCAATTTCCGCCTGGTCTTTACTCGAGGCAAGCAGCCGCTTAGAAAGTGTCTTGCCGTTTTTGGCTAGCTTGACCTCAAGGCGGTTAGGGTTATTTTGACAGATAAATTTATATGATAAATCCAAAATTTCCTGCGCGCTGCGATAGTTTTGATTCAATAGAATTTCTTTTGACTCCGGAAAGTCATCCTTGAATTGCAAAATATTGGAAACCGAAGCGCCTCTAAATTTATAAACCGACTGATCATCATCACCGACAACTGTTATATTATTGACGGGAGCCGATAGCAATTTAAT
Organism: Candidatus Buchananbacteria bacterium; assembly: GCA_041665065.1. Taxonomy (GTDB): domain Bacteria; phylum Patescibacteriota; class Patescibacteriia; order 2-01-FULL-39-33; family 2-01-FULL-39-33; genus JBAYJM01. Next base: position 6,040 of record JBAYJM010000018.1, on the reverse strand, counting down.
TAATTCATACTGAGCCAAATTTGTATCCTGAAATTCGTCAATTAAAATATATTTGAACTGGCTTCGATATTTAAGAAGCAAATTTTTCCGCGTTGAAAAAAGCTTTAAGCAATAATTTATTAAATCTCCAAAATCCAGCGCATTACTATCCAGCAACAGCTTTTGATAAACATGGTAAGCGTCGGCAATTTCTGATTGTTTTTTTATTTCAATGGCCGTAAGCTCTTCCAAATCCTCTTTCGATAATGCTTTAATTTCTTTTTCATTTAGCGATCCACTGATAAAATTACAATTATCATTATCTAATTTAAGGCTCTGCACATATTCTAAATATTCTGAGGCTGAAATATTTTCATCCTTGGCTCTTGAAAAATGCTTGAGCAAAGCATGGATAAATTTAGTCGGATTTCCTAGCGGCCTGTAATAATCTAAATCAAATTTATCTAAATTTTTCCTAATCAATAGCCATTGTTGTGTTGAATTTAATAATTTAAAATCATTGGGCAAGCCAATTTCCAGGCCATGTTCCTTTAATATTCTCTCCGCGAAACTATGAAAAGTAGAAATCCATAAATCAACATAGCCATACGGCAAAAGCCGGTCTACTCTTTCTTCCATTTCGCCTGCCGCCTTATCCGTAAAAGTTAATGCCAAAATCTCTTCCGAGTTGCATTTGCCCGAGTTAATCAGATAGGCAATCCTATGCGTTATTACAGTGGTTTTACCGGTACCGGCTCCCGCCACAATCAAAAGAGGCCCCTTATCATGAGAGACGGCCTCGGCTTGTTCTGTATTCAATTTTTCCAATAGTTGAGACATAAATATATTGTAACAAATATCCTTCTTAATTTTAAGTCCTCTGATTAATTGCGAAACTATTGATTTTTTCATCAATTTATGCTATATTATGACTATCTCCATTCGGAGTTTTTAAATTAAAAAAATTTACAATGCCAAAGAAAACAAAAAGAGATCCTAGAGTCAAGGTGCCAAAGTTGAAATGGCAACAACCAAAAGGCAAAAAGAAGTCCAAATAATTTTTTGGACCTTATTCGGGGATCGTCTAATGGTAGGACAGCGGCCTTTGAAGCCGTTAATCGGGGTTCGAGCCCCTGTCCCCGAGTTATAAATAAGAGACGCTATTTTTATAGCGTCTCTTATTTTGTTTGCAAAAATAATATAAAACTTTAAGCTCCAGCTCATTACGAGACGGTTGACAAATTTGCTTATTTTTAGTAGAATGTGGCCAGTACATACGATTTTAACAGTGGAAAATAACAACCGGAAAGGAGGCAGGCATGCCTACCAAGAGATCTATTCAATTGGTTCTGCTGCCGGCTCCTCCTACGCCGCTGGCAGTTCTCGCATTCACAGCATTTCGCCAACAGATGGCTCCGGACTTTACCGTTTGCTATCGGAAGTTTCGACCATCAGGCAATGGTTTGTTCTGGGGTAATGGCATGGTTTTAGACTTGACTGCCGTCACCTATGAACAGCTAATAGAGTCCTTGCCTGACAATCCTAACAAGTGGTATTTCCGCCGCTTGGCTTCTCTTTGTGTCAACTCTCACTCATTCCGCAACAAACTCAAGTGCTGGCTGCTGGAGTTGGGCAGAAAGCATAGCAATGATGGCAAAACGCTTTTGGAGGAAGCGACGCAATGGATTGTGGAACTGATTCAGGGCGAAATAGATCCCTGGAAAGTCAACCCGACTCCCCCCGAGATTTCCTCAATGCCTATCATAAGGACCCGTGAACTTCCAAGGCCAACCGATACAATATCCATGGACATTCCCGTGTTTAGAGAAGGTGTAAAACACAAAAGACCTGAGGATCAAACGGGATTTAGAAATGTTGTGCTAAAAAGAGGCAGGGTCTTGGAGTTGCTGGGAGAAAGTATCGTGTTGGCAGTAGTTGGTCCTCCCGGTAGCGGGAAAAGTACCTTAACGGCTTCAATGGCTAAGGCTCTACAAGGACTCCTGTATACTAATGAGTACGAGTACGAGGTCGAAGTAGTAAACATGGACCTGGCCACACCCACCGTCGAAGCAGTTATAGACGGTGTCGGCCAAGACAGAACCGCCCTAAGAGTACAAAAGACTGCCTGGACCCTTGATCTCGCGTTGGAAGCTGCACGAAGACTGTCCAAAAAGCGGCGCCCGGGCTGCTTGATAATTGCCGATATGCCAGGCAAGATCACTGACATTACAGAGGTCTTGCTTACTCAGGTCGATGCCGGCTTAATTATAACCGTGGACTGGGAAAAAAATATGAACCCATGGAGGATGCTACTTAAGGAGCTATCAATACCCATTCTAGTTGAGGCCAGCAGCCGCAAGCCGGATGAGGGTTTTGAGAGCATGATCTCAACCTTCAAAGAAAATGGAATTGCTGCCGGTCGAACAGTCAGTATGGATCGAACAAATCAATCCAATGACCTGTTTGTTAACTGGGCAAGCAAATTTCTACTGTTTAGCCTTTTGCCAACGCTAGTAGAGCGGCGGCAAGCGGTCTGGAATCCACGCAAGTAACAACCCTCGTCACGGAAAAACGAGGGTGTTTTATTTTTAAAAAAATTAAAATCTAAATATTAAAATACCGGCTATATTGTTTATGCCGGTATTTTAATTTTGAATATCAAATTTGAAAACCAAAAAATAAACTTAAGGGGTTGTTGAAGTCGGTACTGTTGAAGTTCCATACCAAGCCTTAAACCACTCTATCAACTTATTGCCCTCCGTTTTATTTCTATCAACAATCATCTGAGCAAAAGAACGCAAGTCGGCATTGTCAGATTTATCAACGGCAATTTGAGAAATCGCCATCTCCATTTGGTGATATAGCATCATTTGGACAAGATAGTCCTGATTAAATGTTGCACCAGTTTCATTTTGCAACGAATTTATTTGAGCCCGCGGATTAATTGTAGCCTCCTGAGTTTGGTTATTATTATTTGTCTGATTATTAATTTGAGCCGAAGAATAGTTAACCATAGTTATAACACCAAATGTTGCCACAATACCAACCACCAAACCTATAATTGCATATTTTAGTTTAGTCATTTTTTCCACCCCCTTACTAGTCTGATTAATATGACGGATGGAATTTAATTAATTGTATTTGCAAATTATTTAATTAAAACTTAACTATTTTAAAAAATAAAAACCCCATAATACGAGGTTTTTCTTTGACTTAACAGTTTAATAATTTCTAAGACTTAAACATTCAGATATTTTCCAATAGCCAAACTACTACTAATAATATTTACAACAATTATTCCTAAGAGTTCAAACCCAATAATTTTAATCAAATTGGCATTAAAATAGGAAATTAAATTAAAATTCATGTCCCCAAAAAACGAGCTTAATTGTGGTTGAACAAAGGAAACGAGCGGATAAACCAGAGCCAGAGCAATTGCACAGCCTATAACACCGGTCAAAACGCTCTCTATTATGAATGGAGACCTAACAAACCAATTTCCAGCTCCAACCAGTTTCATTATGGCAATTTCATTTTGGTGGGTGAAAATTGCAATACGAACCGTGTTAAATACAATTAAAATCGCTATAATGGCAAACATTATACTTACTGCCAAACAGCCCCTTTTTACATTGTCGGCAATCGTATTGATCCGATCAATTGCAGCACTATGATCTTCAAAGTTTTTTTCCTCAATAAGATCGGAATATGCCGGATTATCCAATGATTTTAATACATTTGGATAATCGGTCAGTTCTTTAGCCTTTACTATCAATGTTGCACCCAGTGGATTATTATTCAGTTCTTTTAACGTCTCTTGTATTTTTTCATCTGAAGCATGTCTTTCCTGAAATTCTTTTAAATTCAATTCTGGCGATTTATAAACTATATTTTTTATTTCAGCCATGGACGACAAATGATTTTTCATCTCCATAATCTTGGACTCACTGACGTCAGTTTTTATATAGACTGAAATATCCACTTTGTCCTGGACGGCAGCAATAGCTGATTGTGATATTCCATTAATAAGAACAAGAAAGTTTATTGAAACAAAAGCCAAAAAAATTATAAAAATTGTTGCAATTGATAGCCAAATGTTTCTGCCAAATGATTGTAAGGCAAACATGAAACTTCTGCCAATTGAATAAAGAAACATACTATTTTTAAATTAAATATTTACCGACTCTCTGATCTTGGGAAATTCTTCCGCCATCTAGCGTCACAACTCTCTTTTTTAAAGAATTTACAATATCCTTATCATGGGTCACCAAAACGACTGTTGTTCCAAACTCATTAATTTTTAACAACAAATCAATAATACCCTTTGAATTTAAAGCGTCCAAATTGCCAGTAGGCTCATCAGCCAACAAAACCTTTGGCCGATGTATTAATGCACGCGCAATAGCGACCCTTTGTTTTTCTCCTCCGGACAATTGTGCCGGATAACGATAGGCCTTATCCTTTAAATCTACAATATCCAAAACCTGCGGAACAATTGTTTTTATCCTGCTAGTTGGAGATCCCGCAACCTGAAGGGCAAATGCCACATTTTCAAAAACAGTTTTTTTATGGATTAATTTAAAATCTTGAAATACCACTCCGATTTGCCTCCTGAGGCATGGGATTTGGTTGCTTTTGATTTTGGTTATATCCCAGCCGCCAATTACTAGTTGGCCCTTGGTTGATGTTATTTCAGCTATTAACAACCTGACTATCGTCGTTTTTCCGGAACCGGAAAGGCCAACAATAGATACAAATTCTCCTGGCTCAATGTGCAAATTAATATTTTGCAATGCCAATGTTTTTGGAGGAAACTCCTTTGTGATGTCTAATAAATGAATCATTTTAATCAAACTTAGTTACTTTTACCTTAACAACGCCCTGAGATAAGCTTGCAATGGCCGCAAAAGCCTCTTTTGAGAGATCAACGACTCGATCAGGATGGATGTTGGGGTCGGGCCCATAATCCCTCACCACAACTACAACTTCTTTATTATTTGAAAGATTAGTTACTTTTAATTTTGTGCCATTAGGATACTGGGTGCTGGCCGCAATTAATTGCCCCCTATATTTAGGATGAACATACCAGGAGGCATTACCCTTAAACTCCGGCTCACCGAGAATTGCAAACATTAAAAAATGTTTTTCTTTCGGATAGTCAAAAGTAAAGGTTGAGCTTGCTAAATCTTGTTTGGCATCCATCTTTTCAAAACTTAACGTTGCCCAATTATAAAAATACAACTGGCTTGATTTATTTCCTTTGGGAAATTTAACGGTTACTGTTGACGTTTTTGCAAAAGTCATTTCATCTGCAAATCTAATAGAAAATAAATCGCTCTGTGCTCCCAAGTTTGCTGGAAAATTAAAATAACTCCCGATAAAATCTTGCGGAACAATATTGGTCATCTTTACCCAGGTGTCATTTGTTGACGTAGCAGATGGAACATTTAGCGTTACCTGGCTGGAAGAAAGCACTAGATCTGACGTACGATCCTTGGCAATAGGCTCGAGATAAAAAAAATCCTCCGCTTTTGCCTGAGAAACGCCTAATAGAGCAATAAACGAAAAAACCAGCATCACCAAGGATAATTTTATTTTAAAACTATTGATTTTTATCATAAATAATTTTATTATGGAGTATATCGCGGGTATGATTTAGTGGTAGAATGCAATCCGCCCATGGGCGAGATTAGTTAATCGGTTTAACGCTGCCTTCCCAAGGCAGTAAGACGGGTTCGATTCCCGTATCTCGCTAAACCTGGCGGATTGATGCACGGGTTCGATTCCCGTTACCCGCTTTTGCCGACCTGGCTCAATGGTAGAGCAACGGTATCGTAAACCGTAGGTTGTGGGTTCGATTCCCACGGTCGGCTCCATTATCTTACTTAATAAATCTTTTAACTTTTGAAGCAGAAATCAATTCTTGAATATATTTGTTTACGTCAATTTTTATAAAAATTTCCCTCAGCTTTATTGTGCTCGTAGCCGACTGGCCGTCGCCAACATGATTTTCAACATAAAAAATGTGATAGCCAGATCCATTTTTTACCACCTTATTATA
>JBAYJM010000017.1:0-24247 GCA_041665065.1 Candidatus Buchananbacteria bacterium | reverse complement strand
GTGTGGCGCATCTTTTCCGCGTCAAATGGCGAAATTCGGACCAATCTATGGACTCCATTTTCCGCTCTAAGCCAGCCATAAGCATATCTGCCGACAATTTCCAGAACTACGCTCTTAATGCCAGCCTCTGCGCCAACGGTTTGATCGATTATTTTAGCCTCGAATCCATGCTTCTCACAAAACCGCAAGTACATCCGAAGAAGCATACTGGCCCAATCCTGCGCATCAACTCCCCCGGTTCCAGAGTGAATTGATAATATTGCATTGCCTTTGTCAAATTCACCAGAAAACATCAAGGCGAATTCCATTTTTTTAAACTGACTCTCCAGCTTTGCCAGCCGATCATCAATTTCAGCCATAAGTGATTCCTCATCCATTTTGGCTAATTGCAAAAGATCATCCACCTCAGATGTTAAATTCTGCCAAAGATCGTATTCCTGTTTTAAAAAATCATATTGCCGGCTAATTGCCCTAGCCCTTTCTTGATCCTGCCAAAAATCCGGCTTTGATAAAGATTTTTCCAGTTCTAAAATTTTACTTTTGCTTTTGTCCAAGTCAAAGTAACCTCCAGGCACTAGAGATTTGTGTTTGTAATTCTTTAATTTTAAAAAGAGTTTCTGAAGACATTTTATTTAATAACTTTTAATAAATCAGAAAAATCTCCAACATAACCTTTAAGAAATGGGGGAAGCCAAATAATCGCAAAAACTATCGGTGCCAGAATAATAAATATCCAAATAATGCTTATTATTGTCCTAATAAATATGTATTTTTTTATTTTGGCATTATATGCCTGTATTTCCTTGGTTAAACGGATATTTTCTTCCAAAAGATCTCTTATTATTTGATTTTCTGATTTGATTTCTTCCATATTTTTATCTTATGACGCAATTATTAACGAATTTTTGGGCTATATTTTTAAATTTTTCGATTTCAGCGCCAATAAACGCTCTGCCGGAAAAGTTACTGTCAACCAACATATCCTGTTTAGTAAAATTTTGCAAGTAATATAATTTTGCTCCGCTTATAGACTTGGCCATTTCCTCAATGTCCTTTTCTTTATGCAACTGCTTAACTAAAGTAGTCCTAAATTCATAGGGCAATTTAGAATTTATAATCAGATCTATACTTTCCCTTATTGATGCCGGATCAATGTCGACTCCACAAAAATTTTTATAATTATCAATCGGACCCTTAATATCCATCGCGATATAATCAATAAGCCCTTCCAAAATCAGTTCTTTTAAAATCTTTGGCGCCAAGCCGTTTGTATCTAACTTGATGTCGTAGCCAATCGCCTTTACTTTGCTGCAAAATTCTTTAATATCCGGCTGAATGGTCGGCTCTCCCCCGCTTAAAACAATTCCGTCGAGGTATTTTTTTCTCTTTTTCAAAAAAGCAATCAGATCAACTTCTGGAATGAAGCTGCTCTTTTCAATGATTTCCGGAATAACAAGACTTGAATTATAACAAAAAGGGCAGCGCATATTGCATCCTGAGGCAAATATGATCGCTGCGACCTTTTGTGGATGATCCAGCAGAGTAACCGGTTGCAAGCCTCCGATTCTCATAAATTTATTAACAATTACAACTACAAGTTTCAAATGTTTTTCGATCAGTAAATTCTGATTGCTTCCCAGGATTCCACTGATCTACCGGTCTTATATAACCCACAACCCTTGAATAGACCTCGCACTGGGTCCTTTGTTGATTTGCACCTTCCATATATTTGAACTTATTAATAAATTAAATTGGTAACTTGTTTTCCTGCTCCCTAATAAAGCCTATTTCTTCATCGCAGACAGGACAATATTTATGCTCACCTGCCAAATATCCGTGTTTAGGGCAGATCGAAAAAGTCGGAGTAATTGTGAAGTAGGGCAAGTGAAAATTTTCAGCAATTTTTTTGACTAATTTTTTTGTGCTTTCGATGTCGGGCATTTTTTCACCGATAAAGCCATGCACTACGGTTCCACCAGTATATTTAATTTGTAAAGCATCTTGTTTTTCTAAAACTTCAAAAATATCATCCGAATATGCTACTGGTAAGTGCGTTGAGTTGGTGTAATATGGAGCAGCTCCTTTTTCTTTAAACTGCTGTTCGTTAGCGACTATAATATCAGGATACAACTCTTTATCTTTTTTAGCAAATCTATAAGTTACGCCTTCCGCAGGGGTCGCTTCAAGGTTGTAAAGCTGATCATCTTCTTCCTGATAGCTGGCCAATCTCTGCAACATGAAGTCCATTATTTTAATAGCAAACTCATGCGCTTCAGGCTCATTTATTGCCTTGCCCATAAAGTTTACCAAGGATTCGTTCATGCCATTTATTCCGATAGTATTAAAATGATTTCTCCAGTATTGTCCAAAGCGCTCTTTAATGTCGGAAAGATAAAATTTACTATATGGATACAGTCCCATCACTGTAAAGTTTTCAAGAATTTCTCTCTTCAATTTTAAACTTTGCTTTGCCAAATCCATTGTTTGTCCCAGACGGCTAAAATATGCTTCTTTATTACCTTTTGACAGATAGCCTATTCTTGGCAAATTTATAGTTACAACCCCAATTGAACCGGTCAAAGGATTGGCTGCAAACATGCCTCCGCCTCTTTTTCTAAGCTCCCGATTATCAAGCCTTAAACGACAGCACATGCTTCTTGCATCCTCGGCTTTCATGTCGCTATTTATAAAATTTGCAAAGTATGGAATACCATATTTGGCAGTCATCTCCCAAACCGGACTCAAAACTTCATTATCCCAATCAAAATCCTTAGAAATATTATAGGTAGGAATTGGAAAAGTAAAAACACGTCCGCTAGCATCACCTTCCATCATAACCTCAGCAAAAATCTGGTTAATCAAATCCATTTCCGGCTGAAACTCCTTGTACGTTTCTTTTTGAGGAATACCACCTATTACCACATACTCATTTGCCAGAGTTGAGGGGCAAGTCAAGTCAAATGTTAAATTAGTAAATGGGGTTTGAAATCCTACTCTGGTAGGAACGCTCATATTGAATATGAAGCTCTGCATGGACTGTTTAATCACTTCCCGACTTAGATTATCATATCTCACAAATGGAGCCAGCAGGGTGTCAAAATTGGCCAATGCTTGAGCTCCAGCAGCCTCGCCCTGGAGGGTATAAAAGAAATTTACAATCTGACCCAAAATTGATCCAAAATGTTTTGCCGGCTTACAAGCAACCTTTCCGGATACGCCGCTAAAGCCAAGCCTGATCAATGCCTGCAAATCCCAACCACAGCAGTATACGGCAAGAATTTGCAAATCATGGACATGGATCAAACCATCCGTATGGGCTTGCCTGATTTCCGGCGGATAAATTTTATTAAGCCAATAATGTGAACTGACTGCCGAAGCAACGTGATTATTGAGTCCTTGCAAGGAATAGGCCATATTGGCGTTTTCCTTGACCCGCCAATCAAGTTGTTTCAAATAGCCCTCTATAATATCGTTGGAATCTAATAAATTCTTTAAATCTCTTAATCTGGCGTGTTGTTCTCGATAAAGTATGTACGCCTTTGCAGCCTTAATGAAGCTTTCCCGTATTAAAACCTCTTCAACTATGTCTTGGATTTCCTCAATTGCCGGTATAGAACGAGGGTGAAATTTGTTATTAAGCACCTTAACAATTTTATCTCCCAATTCGGTGGCCAAAGCATCATCATCTCTGCCTACCGCCTTAAGCGACTTATAAACAGCCTGAGCTATTTTTTGCTGATCAAAGTCAACTATTTCCCCTGATCTCTTTCTAATCTGTTTAATTTGGTTTTGTTCCATAAAAAATCAAATTTAATTTCAAAATCCTCCTCTGACACTCTTGCCGATAGGGAAATAAAAAAGATCTAGAGAGGAAAATCAAGCATTAATTATAGAGACCTCTAGATCTATTCTGTAAGCGGCAATGTTATTTTATAACAATCTAAAAACGACTGTCAATTTATTTTTATCTATTTCATTTTTCTCCTTAAAAAGGCTGGTATTTCCAAATCCTCATCCTCGTCGATAATCGAACTTGGTACCACATCAGCATTCTTTGCAATTGGTTTTTCAACAACCTCTTCAGTAACAAACGACGAAACCCTTGGTTGAGAAAAATTTTCGGGTTCTTTCCTTTCATTTCTCTCGCCGGAACCAAACCCGCTCTTATCTTCAACGGTTTTTCGAACAAAAATAGGATTTGGAGTATAAGCATGTGATTTCTGGGCAACTTTTTTCACCGGATCCTTCTCGCCAAATCCTGTAGCGATGACCGTAATTCGAATTTTATCCTTAAGGCTCTCATCTATTGCCGCGCCAAAGATTATTTTGGCGTTATCGTCGGCGCTTTCAGAAATTATCTTGGCCGCATCTTGAATTTCACTCATTGCCAAATTGTTTCCTCCGACAATTATATACAAAATGCCTCTTGCGCCCTCAATGGAAATATCCAATAATGGCGACGAGATGGCCATTTTGGCTGCTGTTACCGATCGATTCTCTCCGCCAGATTCACCAATACCCATTAAAGCTGATCCTGTATCCTGCATTATGGTTTTGACGTCATTGAAGTCCAAATTAACCAAGCCGGGTATGGTTATCAATTCAGAAATGCCCTGGACGCCTTGTCGCAAAATGTCATCAACAACCTTAAAGGCATCGAGCACAGATGTTTTTTTATCTATCGCCTGAAAAATCCTATCATTTGGAATGGTAATAATGGCATCAACCTTGTCTTTTAATTCATTAAATCCTCTTTCCGCGATACTACTCCTTTGCGCGCCTTCAAAAGTAAATGGTTTTGTAACCACCGCAATAGTTAAGGCACCGATTTCTTTAGCAACCTGGGCAACAACCGGCGTTGCACCCGTTCCAGTGCCGCCACCCAGTCCACAGGTCACAAAAACCATGTCTGAGCCCTTTAGCATGTCTCTAATTTCATTTAAATTTTCTTGAGCAGCCTGAAAACCGGCCTCAGGATTCATTCCTGCGCCAAGTCCTTTAGTGGTATTTTTTCCAATATGCAATTTATGCTTGGCTTGATTTTGATGAAGTGCCTGGATATCAGTATTAACGGCAATAAATTCAACACCTCTAATTTTAGATGCGATCATTCTGTTAATAGCAGAGTTTCCAGCTCCCCCGACACCAACCACCTTTATTTTTGCAATAGTCTCTATTTCAGGTCTTATTTCCGGCATATATTTTTAAAATTTTATTGATGAAATTATTTTGTCAAACAATTCGCTATTGCTTTTACTGCCCTGATATTCAATTTTTAACCATTTCGAATTATTTAAAACCAAAACATATTGAACATAATTAATAGCCTCATCCCCGTCTTTTTTTGTTAGAGAAAATTTCATTGCGTCCTTGCCGCCAATAACTGACTGACCGGCCACATTTGCGCCATTGGGATGATAATTAATCAAAGAGGGCATACTGGAATTAAATCCTTGTATCTTTAAATACTGATCAGAACCCATATCAAAGGCGATGCCATTTGTTTCCGTTTTGGGCTTTAAGGTTGAGCTGTATTTGATTTCAAAATTATAGGCTGCATTTTTATACGGCACCAAAGAACTAACCGCATTTACGGTCGTTGAAGCTAACCCGATAGACGAGCTGGAAGTTGTGCTTACTGTTGAGCTGGCAGTTACAAAATTAAAGCTGGGCAGGATTAAATTATAAGCATCAATCCAATCACTGCTTAGCTGGCCGATCATGGAAAAAGTCAAGACCCTACCATTATTATAAATATAAGTAATTTTCTGATCCAGGTCAGCTGCGTTCAAATGCTGAAGCCTTGTTATCGCGCTAAAACCATTTACTGTAATTGCTTTTTCTTCCTCAATCTTTACCGAGGGTTTGCCTTCAAATGCAGTTAGAGCGGTTTTATCCAGCTGTGATAAATAATCAGACAATTTTTTATCAACCAATTGATATGAAACCAATATCTGGGTAGACGTCACATCAGGATAAATCAACTGGGCATCCTGTCCGCGGGCCTTGACTTGCCAATTTTTTGGATATTTAAACTCATATGTATTGGAACTATTTTTAAAATAATTCCATCCAGCATATGGATCCAAGGCCTTGCCCGGGATATCAACGCCCAATGGCACCTGATAATTGGCGTTTGAGTTGCTTTGCTCCTGAACATTATTAATTGAACCGGTTGGCTTATCCAAAACATAAAAACAAATTGCCATAATTATAATAATGACAACCACGACAGCCATAACAATCGCCGGGGCATTGCTGTGTTTTATCGGCTCAACCTTTTTGGAGTTAGCTTCTAATTTTTTGGGCGTCTTAATTTTGTTAATGTTTTTTGATGCTGGCATATTTCTTAAGGTAAAAATGATTTAAATATTTTTTTCATTTGTCCTATTGCGTTATTCATACCAATTGGCGACCTGAAACCTCCTCCTGATTTTCTTTGCATTTCATTTCCCCAAAGCACAAGGCCTACCGCCGTAGTAAAAGACAGGTCATTTATTTTATCAATATTTGAAATAATCTCATGAGGATATCCTAATGACGCGGGCAACCGAAGAGTCTTTTTGGCAATTTCTATTATGCCGTCTAACTTCGCCCCGCTTCCGGTCAAAACCACTCCGGCTGGCAACATACTTGACTTGCCTATCTTTCTAAGCTCCTTGTCAATTAATTCAAAAATTTCTTCCACTCGCGCCTCAATAATTTCTGCCACCTCTTTTTTAGAAAAGCTTCCCTCATCAGTAACTCCTATCGCACTATATTTAACCTCGTCTTGTTTTTTAAATTCAGAAGGAAGGCAGCTGCCTTCTCTTACTTTGATTTTTTCCGCCGTTTCAATCGGCACCCTGAGCCCTATTGCAATATCTCCCGTAATATACTCTGAGCCGACTGGCAAAACAGCACTATGCAAAATATCATTCTCTTCAAAAACAGCTATGCTTGTTGTAGCACCGCCAAGATTTATAATCACCACCCCCAATTCCTTTTGCCTGTTTGTTAATACACTTTCTGAACAGGCCAAAATAGATAATACTAAATCATCAATGTCAATTGATGTGCGGTAAACACATTTTGTAAGATTTTTTATCTGAGCAGTCAAGCCTTGGATTATTTGCGCCTGAACCTCAAGTCGAATGCCAGTCATGCCAATTGGATCTTTTATGCCCGTCTGAGAATCAACGCTAAAATTTTTGGGGATGACATGGAGTATTTCATAGTTTGGTGGATTGACTAGCGATCGCGCCGCTTCCAGTGCCCTGTCAACATCCTCTGACCTGATTTCTCCATCCGCTTTTGATACAGCAGAAACACCCTTGCTTTCTTGAGCTATTATATGATTACCGGAAATTCCAACCCAAGCATGAGTTATGGGCTGACCGACCATTCTTTCTGCCTTTTCCAAAGCGGAAGAAATTGAAGATACGGCATCTTCAATGCTGGTGATAACACCCTTGCTAATACCTTGAGCGGGAACTTGGCTTGCTCCAATTATTTTTAGCTTATCTTCAGCTTTATTTTTCTGGCCGACGACAACTCTCACGGAACTTGAACCTATGTCTAAACCAGCTATCAGATTGTCTTTGGGCATGGGATTAATTTATATCTTATCTGTTATATTATTATAATAAAAAATGGTCTTTTTTTCAAATGTGAATAATGTGCAAATTGAACAACTTTTTTATTCAGGCAAATAGCTTACATCTTCTTTAATAAGTTTAACGAAATTTTTAAAGATTTACCCTCTTTTCAGCCCTATTCATTATTACTATCTCAAAGTCAAACATTTCTTTGGCTTTTTTTTCACTGACGTTTTCATGATCTAATCCAATAAGATGACTAAGGCCATGAATAAGCAGCCTAGCTAATTCCCTATTAAAACTCCAGCCATATTTTTTAGCTTGATCCCTTATCCTTTGGAGGCAAATAATTATTTCTCCCAAATTTTGTTCATCATCGGGAAAAATAAAATCTGAATTTTTTTCCTCAAAACTCAAAACGTCGGTTACCTTGTCCTTGCCTCTAAAAATCCGATTTAAAGATCGAATTCTTGTTTCTCCGACAAAAGCCAATGAGTATTGCCAATTTCCCCTTAAGCCCGACGAAACAAAAAATATTTTATTAATCTCATCAATTATTTTATTATTAACTCTGGCTCTTGTCGTATTGTTCAAATCAAAAGTTAGCATAGTTATTAATTTAGAGACCAGTACCCGTTGAAGTTGCGCTGGATGTTGAGGTGATGGCACCGCCAGCAATTAAAGTAAATTTTTTAATTAACATTTTAAATATATTAGGATATCTCACCTGTGAACCATTATCCATTATATATTCAAAGCTGTAAATTCTCGTCTTTAAAATATCAGTCAAATAAGTCGATAACCCATCAGGACTGACAATGCCTGTCAAATCTCCATACTCAATTTGCCGAAGTTGCATTGGCGAAACTTGTGGGTTTAAGGCTAAATACCAATCTAAAGCAGAAACTCGGCTTGGATTATCGCGGACTGATATTTTAATTATCTCGCCAGTATCCGTTGTTATAATGACTTGCTTGGTGGCTTTTATTGTCGAAAACGACCACCGCTTTATAACCGGAACAGAAAAGTTATCTGAAGCAAAATCAGTCTTACCCATCTTGATAAAACTGGCGCTTTCTAATTTTGCGCTATTGACTGATTCCGGTATTAAAGGATTATAGCCGTTTACTATTTCATCCCCATCTTTAAACCCATCATTATCAGTGTCAGAATTTATTAAGGAAGTTCCAATCAAACTTTCCTCTAAATCAGTAAGATTGTCATTATCAGTATCGGGACTTAATTGTGGTGGCGTTAAAGAAATGGCAGGTGTTGAAGTATTTGTCTCAACTACCGGCTCCGAAGAAGTAGCGGTAGAAGTAGCCAAATCCCCTGTCGAAGAAGCTAGTTCATCCGTTGATGTAACCACTATTTGGTTTTCATCTCCAAAGTCCAAGGCCGCATTATTATTTTGATCCGGCTCATTAACAATTTTATTTTTACTCAGATAACCATAAGCGAAATAAGCGCCAATTCCAACCAAAACAATTATTAAAACAATGACAGATATCAGCAATCCGGATGATGATCTTTTCATTTTAGGCTGAAATTTTTCCGGCATGACATAAACATCTTCACTTTGTCTAGCTGTTTCAGGCGATACGCCACCCTGAGAATTGGTGTTCATCTGACTAGTATTATCGAGCATATTAATAAATAAATTATTTAGGTAACTTAGCGCCGGCACCGTGAACCGGATCATAGCCGTTTATCACTTCGGAACCATCTTTAAAACCGTCTCCATCAGTATCAGGATTTAAAGGATCACTCTTATAAATTGTAACTTCGGCGTAATCCGTTAGTCCGTCGTTATCTGTATCCGCCTTCAACGGATTAGTGCCAAGCCTTGATTCCTGAGCGTCAGAAAGGCCATCACCATCAGAATCCTTTTCGCTCGTCGAGATATTGGTTGAAGTCGGAACAGATGTGGCGGATGTAGTCACGGCTGGCACTGTCGATGATGTCTGAACAATATTTGTGTTCGTTTGAGTTGTTGTCGGAACAACAACTTCTTGCTGATTATTTTGAGTTGCATTATTTGACTGGTCAACTGCATTTAAATTATTACCGGCATTAACTGATGAATTATTCTGCAACTGATTATCCGCCGGCAAGTTAGCTTTGTTTAGGCTTTTAAAAACCAGCCAGCCTGCGACAACGACCAGGGCAATTACCGCAACTATTAAAATAGGTATCACAAAAATTGCAACGCTTACACCGCCTCCGCCAAAATCACCCTTAATTTTTACTTGGGGCGGCAAAGGACGATTAGGCATTTGTCCTGGCCCTCGAAAATTAGGGGCGCCATATGGGTTATCTGTTTGGGCAAACATGTCATCGACTTGCCCATTCTGGTTTGGGTTATTAAAATTCAACTCGGGACCGTTTGGTTTCGGATTAAAAACGGCCGGCCTGACTGGCACATTTTGATTTTGCGGACCTGGATTTCCCTGTGGGGAAACAGGTTGGCTAGCTCCCGGATTTGTGTTAGGAGTGATTGGAAAATTGTTTTGTGATAAATTGTCGAACATATCTATTCTATTATTTGGCTATTATTTATTAAAATTAAACAATCCTATTAAAAAATTAAATGGTCTAATAAATATATTTACTATTTTATCATAAATTCCAATTTTTCTCTCCTCCGAGGCTCCTGCAACATTGCCGTTAGGCTTAGCGCCATTTGAGGCAAGAGAACAATACTGTAAGTCTCCAGAGGTTATGCTAACTCTTCCCTTATTGTCATCTGTTATACCCGTAACCTGGAAACGAAGATTATGTCCGCAAAAATCAGCTGTCGGCGTTAAGGCCAATGATGGATAATTTCCTCCAGCTGACAAGGGAATAGTTTTATATAATTCATTTTTATAATTATAAATTTCCAACTTTAAATTTTTAAGAGAAAAAGACAATATACTATCAACAATATTAGAATATATACTTAATAAATTTGAGCCAGAATAGCAAAAGCCAGAACCGCATGATCCGGAACCATTATTTGAAGAGAGGGTATTCATCCATGAAGGATCATTATTAAATGCCGCTGTATATATTTTTATATTATTGGGTGGATTTTTTGCAGTAGTTGCAGCAGTGTCAGGATTGGTTCCTTCAAAATCACCATCACCCATTAAAACTATTATTTTATTTTCCATTATGGAACCGGCCAGCATATTTTTTGCCTCCGTAATAGCACTACTCATATAATCTTGTCCACTTGCAGTATATTCGCTCACCGCCCAAGCCAAATCTCCGTAGTTACTGCTCAAATTGTATATGGTATTGGAATTATTAAAACCAACCAAGCCAATCTCAACAGGATCGACAACCGGCGGATCTGAGAGTAAAAGTAATTTAAGAGTTGAGGTAACGGCGGATTTTAACTGCTGTAAATTTGTAAGGGCTAGTTTGTTCACTTTTTCTATTGTTTCAGGATCAGCAACACAATCATCCCTACCATTATTTTGATTACAACCAAATAAACCACATTCGTCTTCTGTATACTTGAACCAACTTTTTTCGTTATTGTCATAATAACAGCAACTTCCACTAGCAAGACAATCCGCTTTAGTTGCCAAGGTATTATCAAAAATTACAAAACAATCGTTATAAGTGTTTATGGGGCCCCCTATACCATCCCAGTCATTTCTATTGTATGCCTTGCTACATTTAAATTCTCTTCCATTGATGATTTGAGTATTCGCGCCCTCATTCATACTATCTGACAAATCTGATACAAAAACAATTGCAGTGCCGTTAGGAACCGTTCCTGGTGGCTGAGTTACCTCGATACGCAATGGCAATGACTTAATGTCAAAACATGATGTTGGTAAGTTTAATGAACCGGATTGAGTACTAATATCCAAATTTAACATTCCAAGGGTTGTTGTTTTGACAGGAAATAGATCTGAAGGACAAACATTTGTAACACACTGACCCGTATCTGGATCTATATGATACAGTGAAAGATCATCGCAACTACAAGTATTACCCGGCCCATCCACCTGATGGGGTCCATCACAAACTGCCAGCGTCAAACACGTTTGATAGCTTGGCAAGGTCGCATCAGTCTGCTGACAAATCTTTCCATTAGGACAACCACCACACTCCATCATATCGCCACAATTATTTCTTATTGATCCGCATTTTCCTTGGCAGGTTCCGGCATAATCAACCTCACAATTACACGAGCGAGTTTCAATCGGCTTATTTATTTGGCAAGCAGACGCCGTGGTGCAAGTTCTTTTTTGCTTCCCATCCAAACAACCTGACCAATCACCGCAAGTCCAGGTGGGCGCCGAACAATTTGATGTTTCAAACTTGCAATCATTTTTACAAGTTAGAGTACCACAAGTATTGGGCATTAAACTTGAGCAGGTTTTGCCATTTAAATTATCATTTTCACTACCTGGTAAATTTCCAGGATCACATTGTTCTCCAGGATCAATTCTTCCATTTCCACAAATAATCACGACGTTAGTACAGCTAGGATTCTCACATGCGAAATTATCCCTTAATTTGCAATCGTCAGTGCAATACCATGCTCCAGGACCCAAATCACATTCTTCACCCCATTCTTTTATGGAATTGCCACAATCGCTTTTTTTCTCACAAAGGTTATTTGGCTTGCAAATCGTATCCCCGGTACAAGGTGCGTCCATAGGACAATTGCCACAATTCTCTGAACCCTGCCTAATGCTATCTCCGCAAGTTGACGACAAGGTTGAAGTCATTTGGTTAATTAATGTATTCCACGGCAATTCAAAGGGGTTATATCTCAATATATTTACATTACCCCAAAGCGGTCTCCAATTTTTTCCACCATCATTATATTCACCCTTGCCATAAATTCTTGTTCCTGTTGCGTTATAAGCAAAATAGACATATGCAGATGAAGAAACATTAGGAGCCTTCATTAATTTATTTGTTTGATCCCAACAAGTTGCGGAATTATAAGGTTGATCACAACCATAAAACCTATTAACTGGATCGATGGCTAAACCCGAGCCCACCTGCTTTCCTAATGTTTCCTGCCATGACGGCCATACGCTATACGATTTTCCAGTTATATAACTGCCAGAAGATAAATTAGGAAAATATTTAGAGCACTTGCCTCCGCCATAGCAACCGGCGTCATCCTTACATAACCTTTTTTCATCATTACTGCAACGCTTAGAATTATAATAATTCAATACCAAAGAATACATTTGCGATATATCTTCGACTCTTTTGGTGTCTCTAACAATCTTGGACTTATTTGAGTTGCAGTAATCACTTAATCCACAATCTGAATCTTCAATACATGGCAACATTGAGCTAAAACAATTTCCGGCATTGCCAGCGACACTTACATCCATCAAATTATAATTAAAGCTCCAATTATTAACCATTTGACTAAAAATATTTTTTACTTCGTCGCTACCATTCTGGCTCATACTCATTAAATAAACATTTGTATAAACCAACCCCAAACTGCTGGTTGAATTTGCAGCATTAACATAAACAGTTCTGCCGTCAGAAACACCTCTGTATAAATCAACAAGAACCGCGGATGGACTTCCTTTTAAATTAAACACATTATTATACCAATTAGAAGCCGAGTAGTGATTGTCATTTGCCATTACCCTAATTCCGATAGCCTCATCAAAAACCCTAGATAGACTTAAATTATAAATTACCAAATTAGAATCCCAATAAGGTTCAGGAGACCATCTCCCACAATCATTAGTCCAACTGAATCTAAGGGTATGATTGCCCTGGGTCAATGCAATTTCAGGAAAAGTATTTACCTGTTTATTTGAGGGAGCCGAAGCCAAAGCATCAATGGTGTTTGAAAGCTTACCATCAACATATAGCTGAATATTTTGAAACGGCGCACCGACCGTAGTATTGTAGCAAGGAGGATTTAAGCCATCATTTACGGAGTATTGAGCAGTATAATCAGGATAGTTTGAGGTTGTAATCGTCAAATAATATTTACCAGCAACCGGAACGCTTATATTATAATCCGGTCCTACTCCGCCATTATTATCACTCGTTCCCCTGCATTGAAATACGCTTCCATCATCACGATAGTCTATGCAATAGAATGGGGAGGCAGCTAAGATATTTCCGTATGTTGATTTGTTGCTTTTATTGAAAATCGCAGTAGTCGTACTGAACTGAGCAGAGTCACCTGGAACATTTATCACTCCTTCATTGAAAGAATTCAAGTTAACAAGATCCTTATTTGGAGTAAACAAGAATTCCTTTAATTTTGTAACACAAGCATTTGAGAAAAGATTACTTGCCCTAGTATAAACACCATTTAAAACATCATTTGAAAAATAGTCTGACTGGCCGTCCCACATAATAATAGTGTTATAATTCGGCTTATAAGCGACATCCGGCTTAAAGCCTGCTGGCAACCCTTGCGGATAGTTTGCTATATCAGCAACAGCAGTCTTAGTCCAGCTTCCACCAAGCATACGATAAAAATTACCGCCTGTATCCCACATTTGATGCTGTCCACTGGCTGCTATATAAGCAACAGAGGCATAAATCTTTGTCGCACCGCCCCAATAATTATCACTTTTGTTAAAATTTAGGGCGCCGGAGGCATTATATGTTGCCACACTTCCAGAATTATCCCATAAAACAACCTGGGTACTGCTAACATAACCGCCAATTGGCTTAAATTTCCTCGATTGAAGTTCTGTAGTAATATTTATTTTTTTGCTCCAAGTATTGCCAGCCATTTCAAATACCAAACCCGCATTATCGATTAAGTAGGTATTATTTGCAAATGAATAGCCCATCACCGGCCTAAATGATTCTGGCAAGCCCTTATTAGTAAAAAAGCCGCGAGAAACAAATTCAAAAGCATTTGTGGCTATTGGTAATTTATAGATGGCTCCAGTTGAATTCCAAAGATAGACTGAATTTTCACTATTTGCATTTGAATAATAACCAACCGTCGGACTGAAGTTATCCGGCAAATTATAACAATTCTGATTTACTCGTCCTGTTATCGAGACATTGAGCTGATTAGTGCTTGAATTATAATTGCCAATCGAAGGCAAGTCATCTTGAACGTAAAGCTCGCAACTGGAGTTGGGGCAATCATTTGAGGTTTGGCAATCCTTACCCTTACTAACTCCCCCAGCACAGACGGAAACCTTGCCTCTATCTCTGCAATAGAAAGTTGAAAAATTAGTATTCGGACAATCAAGTCCTTCATTGGTACTAGTTACAGTGCAATTGGTTGTATCATGAAATGGGAAATATTTAAAGCTGGGCCAAGGATTACTACAAGAATAACTAAATATTTGAACGGTTCCGGTTGCCTTAACCGGACCGATGTCAGATGTGGATGTTACGGCCAAGGCACTATATAAATTATAACCCTGAACGTTTCCTCCAATAATCCACCTTGCGCCATTATAGGTGCTTGATGGATATGCAGAAGCCGGGAGAAATGCCCTATCGGTTATATTAACAGATGTTCCAGTCGCGCTTCTAAAATGAACAAAATCAAACTGCTTGAAGAAAGCCTTGAGTCTGTAATCATCTTTACTAAAAGCCCAAAATCTATAAAGATGCTGATTACCAGCAATATTATTATCATTGCCAAAATCAAAATCCCTATTCCAAGTGGCACTCTGATCATCATCGTATTTTTCATTCGCAGTATTAGCCCCGCAATAATTGCCATAACAGAAGAAATTGTCAGTTGCCTTTTGTTGACCCATTGGCCAGACTTCTGCCCTGACATGATTTATCGAACATAG
Organism: Candidatus Buchananbacteria bacterium; assembly: GCA_041665065.1. Lineage (GTDB taxonomy): Bacteria > Patescibacteriota > Patescibacteriia > 2-01-FULL-39-33 > 2-01-FULL-39-33 > JBAYJM01. Next base: position 8,901 of record JBAYJM010000017.1, on the reverse strand, counting down.
ATTATCAATATCAGCTTGATTATTAAAAATGCTTATGGCATTAGTCGCGGTACTGGTTGCCATGCCATCGCTATATTCCAACCTGACCCTATAATGGCCACCTTGAGTCCATGATCCTCTGTTTATAAAATTTAAAATTCTAAAATTACTGTCATTATTCCCATATGAAATTACATCCAAAGTATTGTTTTCCACTAACGGATCGGTGGTAAAGAATCGGGTATAATTTCCCAAGTCCATCTTCTGTAAATCCGCACTAGTAAAGGTAGTGTCTGCTATTGGACACCAATAGTTGCTTGCGGATGCAACGCCTACCATTTTCTTTACGAAAGTTTTTATTTTAAACCAAAGTTTTGCAAAAATAGAAGCATTTTCTGAGGCTAATCCATAATTTGTTATTTCACATACACCGACTGGGGACGTTAAAATTTTATCAACCATTACTCTTAAGGTCTTAACCTGCTTTTCAGCTTCTATTCTCCAGATACCAGAAGGGCATGGATTGAGAATGATTTTTTGACCGCATTTTCCAGCGTCAGAACCGACAGTAAATATCCATGAATAAGTATTGGTTGCACTGCCGTTATGGGCATAATTCAAATTATTTATAGCCCTGCCATTAAATGAAAGAATGCTAGTCGTCGTACCCAAACCCTTAACAACTACGCGATATGTTCCACCCGGCTCAAGGCTATAATTGTCGCCGTCAAAAGCTCTGAATTGGATAAAGTTACTGGTACTAGTACTAGTTCCAAGTCCGGTGGGATTTTCTTCATATATGGGAAGCTGCGATCCCACAATATTACCTGCGGCATCCGCTTTATAAATGGAAATATTTGCGTTTGCCCCTCCTAAACGCACGGAGTCAATCTTGGCCAACATATTAAAGCCAATTTTAAGGGGAGTATTCACGCATAAACATTGGTCGGGATAATGTGAAATAATATCAAAAGCATCTTTACCAATACGTAATTTACCAAAGCCTTCGGCGCCAAGTGTACTTCCGGTTGTTGTGGGGGGAGCAAGAGCAGCAATATGAGTTACGCCGTTGGACTTGGCTGTAGCGGTCTGAACCGGGTCAACAAAATCGAAGGCGTCTTCTGTTCCATCATCAAGAGTACAAATACTAGCGGTATTCTTATTTCTTGAGATAGAGGCATACATATCTCCATCACCAACATGAGTTCCTTGAGGATCATATGAATGAGTGCTTGTCGTGTTTATAAGTGACCACCAATCCCAGTCAAAGAAACAACGAGGCAATATATTACAATTGGCCGCCTGAGGCACGGCATCGTATTTTTGGGTCTTTCCGGCGAATTGTAAAAATTTATTGCTTGGCTGGACATTAATAGAATCCACCGTACAAGTAGCATTGCCCGTTTTAAATGTCCAATAATAATCGTGTTGAACATCAGAGCTATCGCCACTTTTTAATTCTGGATGTCCGCTAGGATTGTTATAAACCCACCTGCCATTACCGTAAGAAGGGGTAATCAAATGACCCTCTGCCAAATTTGTGTCATTACCATTGCTTAGTTTTGATCCCCTAATACCAGCATCCCCACCAATAAGGACAATCCTATACCAATTACCGCTTTTAAGATATCCTTTATTAATTATTTTGGCTGCATCCTTATATTTTTTCTTATCAAGAGTAACATCAATAATAAAGCCTTCGGGATTTGTATTGCTTGAAGTGGAATTAAATAAATCGGTTTGACTCAATGGATGGTTATAATCAAATATATGAATAGACGGAACCACTGATCCAAAATTAGCTTCCGTACACGTACTGGTGGCACTTGGCATATTAGAACCACAATCCTCTATGATTATATTTCCTACCGAGTGACCATTTTTTAATGTCACATTTGAATCTACAACCGGCCTATTAAACCTGGCTGAAATAAGGGCATTTGTACAGGCGTCTTCCGATCCATTCCATGGAGTCGGACTTTGTGTCCTGCCAGCATGGCAATCTCTCTCTTCTTGAACAACAACGTCGGTGAAATTATTTTTAATACGGCAATAACCGACCACATTTGGCCTGTCAAAAAGAAATGCATTTATGGTTGTTGTTACATTGGCAAGCATATTATCACCCAATCCAGTGCTTGTTTGGAGTGGATCTATTTTATCATCCGCCCCCTCTAGACGATTTCCACAAATTGCGGATGTCGTAGCTGTTATCAGATTTGAACAATTATCGCTATTGGTTATTTTGGTATAAGCATTAAATTTTGTACTTGCGACAATGGGATCATTTGCAGAATCAGGAGCAACATCCCACCCCCACTTATAATCCCAAGGATTTAAGGCAATACACGCATTATCTTGGCTTGTCAATAAAGAATAATTAGTTGTAGTCTGGCCCTGCCAGGTCATAACGGTTGGATCTTTGAAACACCCAACGCAACCCTCTTGGCATTTGACATCATTATTTCTAATAGTGAAATTCCAGCAATAGACTGAGCCGGCCACGCACCCTCTTTTTGTTACTTTTTCAGCGTTAAAATCGCTCTTGTATTTAGGGTTAAAAACTAATGGCTTATTTGCATCACTAACAATCCCTGGCAAAAGCGCAACCTGATATTTTTTACCGACTTCAAAATTAGAATCTTTTGTTATTGTGAGCAAAGTTCCGTCCTTTAAATCAATATGTATATCGGAAACTAACTCTGATGGCGTATTGCTGCTATTATATTTATAAAGTTTAATATGATTATTATTTAATGTTGGTTCAAACATTCTTTGACTAAACCTTGCTTCAATAATTGCATTAACACAAGCTGGAGCAGTAGAAATATTTATATAATTATTTACTCCGTACCCCTCAATTACGCCATTTCCATGGTCAAAAAACCATGGGCTTGGGCTTGGAGCCTGTCGACCAGTTCTACAATCAGGATTAGCGTCACAATCCTCAAAAACATACGGATTACCATTTATGTCTCCCGCGCCGTAATTAAAAAGCCAACTAAATATAGACTGCTGCGCTTGCGGAATAATAGTAGTACAAAAAGGATCAACTAATTGGCAATCACCCCATTGCCCATTAGCGCACACTCTTTGCGTTAAGCAATCACCCAAAGAAGGGCAAGTTTGCGTTTTCCCCTGTTCACAAATTCCTTTCGGCACGCAAGTACAAGGATCAACGCCTATAAATAATTCATTTATAAGAATATTATCTCCGGCGATGGAGCTCTGTGCCGAATTTCGATTATTTTTGGTCGGAGAATTAAAAATTGAAAAATCCGTTGCTTGATTATTTGAATTTAAGCCATCTATTCTGCGACCAAAAGACAACGGCGCCAAAGCCGGCGCGACATTTCCTTGTCCATAATAAACCCTATCTATAATATTGGTATTTGAATCCAAAACAGCAATCAGCGTATCATCCTTTGGTAAATATGCCCCCGAAGATGAGGCCAATTGCAAAATATGAAAAGAACTTGCTGATAAATTTTGATTTGGGATGGCAACGGAAGAATAATATGCGTTACTGGCTTGCTGACTTGTTAGCTCTTTATTATAAAAGGTTAATCCTGACATTTTTCCCTTAAATATTCTTGATACATCAGGCCCGGACTTCAAAGATTTTCCTACATAAAAATAATTAGCTGATGTCAACGGATTCGCCGCCAGTTGAGCCAAGCTTGCGCTTCCCACAAGAGAACCGTCAACAAATAATTTAGCGACTTGGCCACTCCTAAAGGTAACCGTGAGATGATGCCAACTATTTATGCTATAATTTTTTGACGATGATATTAATGTATCATGCCCTTGATTATCACCAATAAAAAATTGAATCTTGCCCCCATTTATACTCAAATTTACTTCTGGTTCGCCGCCAAATCCGTCATCGTCAGAACCACCAGTACCGGCCCAGAAAACGTGCTGAATTTGATTCGATGAAAAATTAACCCATACAGAAATTGATCCTTCAACAGCCAGACTTCTTATTAATTGCTTTGGAGGCTCAATAAAACTATCAGCTTCGCCGGCAAATAATGCCACCCTACCAAATTTAGCATCACTGGAATAAATTATATTACTGCTTGTAGCAGTATAATTTCCAACAATATCCTTGGAATTATTTAGCAAAGGAAAGACGGAGGTCAAATTAGCCCCGGGAGAAACTATAGCCACTCCGGCGTTATTTAAAGATATTTGAGAGGTTGAGGCATTAAATAACTCTATCCAATTGCCGGCAATTCCGCCCGTATTACAGTCTAAGTTCGTTCCACATCCTTTGGGATTACAACTTCCCCAGGCGTCCAATCCACAACTCCCGCCAAGTCCGCCATTCATATTAACACTAAAACCCCAGGCAAATATTGATTGCCCGGCAATACCCATAAACGGATTTTGATTACAGTCCGGATCGTCTGATTTAGGGGAACATTGCCAACCGCTTCCGTCAGCCTTACACATATTAACATAATCGCAATTTGGCAGTCCGCCAACAACAGTACAAGTAGAGCTGACAGTACCCGGGGTACAGATTGAAGCCTGCTCACATAAGCAGGTGTTATGATTACAATTCAAACCCGATTGGCATAAACCATTATTAACCGCGCAAACGTTATTATAAAAACCGCAACTCTGGCCTAACCCCCCATTACCCAGTCGAAAAAGATAATAATTGCTATATTCGTTTCCGTTAAAAATCCTCACATTTGCCGTATTTTGAGAACTCGCCTCCGGAATATTGTCTATAACGGAATTCTGAGTCCAACTGGTTGTGGTGGGCGTATTTGTTACATCAACATCAAGCCAGTTGCCATTAGCCAGTTGCCCATTCTTCCAAGAACCGTTAACATAGGAACCGATAGTCCAAACAATATTTTTAATATCAGCCCCTGCAAAAGGAAATTTAATTCCCGAAATTGTAGTAGTGGCTGGATATTGTCCGGGAGTTGCGGAACATATGCCTGGTCGATCAATTAGATTAACCTGAAAATCTTTTTCGTTACTATCCAATCCTTCAACATTTGATATGACAATATAATAATTGGTCGAGGTATTGCTAGTTAATTGCTGCGAGCTTGTAACATTTTCAAATTTATCAGTTTCAGGAATTTGAGCAACTACCTGATGCTCCTGCCATGTTGCCGAGCAAGGCTGGCCTGGAATTTGAGCAACAAATCGCTTGCTTGGATCATTTTTATCAATAAATGTAACCGTTCCGGTGGTTTTTCCAAAATTTCTACCCCAAATTGAAATATAATTTCCTTTGGCGCCATTTGCAATATCGTCTTCCCATGTATTTAAATCATGCGGATCGGTATCCAATAATGCATCGAACGACGGCGAGATATAATCAATTGTTGGTGGCTCCAGACAAAGACACGTATTTTGTTCACACACCCCCCATCTGCACATAGCATCACTCGGATTGCAAGTTGAATTACTATCTACATTACAAGAATCACCTGCGCACCCGCCACAATCACCGCCACAATCAAGTCCGGTTTCGCCCTGATTTTGAATGCCATCAAAACAATGTCTTGAAATAAATTTAATATTCAAAATTTTATAAAAATGATCTGCATCCTCCGGAGACAAAATTATCTGCAGAGAAGAGGTTGAATTCAGCGGATAAGCTGATGTGTCCCAAGGGGCAAATGAATTTTCTACCACATTATACTGGCTGCCAGCAATGTCTTGAACAATACTAACTATCGGAGAAAAACTGCTTGAACCGGGCCTTATGAGGTCGCTCCAACTCAATGTCATGGCCGTAATAATATTTGAAGCACCTTTAAAATGTCCATATCCTTTAGCTTGTGTTAAGGTGCTTTGAGGAACAGACATTACCCCGTTAAAGTATCTGCTGACATTTTGCTCCCAAGGGATACTCTCTTCTTTCAGGCCAGAAACAAAAGAGTATTGCTTCTTTGTCAAAAAATAACAGTTATTATAATCCCAATTACTCCAAGATCCGTCAGCTTGGCAGGTGCTCACCGCACAATCTACTATGCCTGAGTATGTTTGATATTTATAATCTCCTGGCGTACACGGTCCGCTTGGCGGCCTAAAAATAGGATTGATTAATCGACTGAATATGAAAGTAACGATTGCAAAAGCAGAGAATATTATTATCAAACCGATAACCGCAGAAATAATAATTTTTTTAGCTTTTTCTACCTTTGCCGGGTCACCCTCAGCGCTCATATACTTAAAGCCGGCATAAATAATTAGAAGAATGGCAACTATGCCCAAAGTAGCTAAAATCACCTGAACAATTCTGCCGATTATTGTTGGCAGACTAGAGGCGGTGTCTATACCGGCTGCCGTTGCAAATTGATTAATATTTGCACTCTGAGCAAAAACAATACTAGGCAAAATTAAAACAACAAAGAATAAAATACAAAGAAAAATCGCCTTTGATTTAAATATTTTTTTTACTGATTTTATCAACATGACTTAAAGTGTCTAATCCTACCATTGATTAATTTTCACATTTGCCAAAACAGCAACCCGTTCTTCCGTCAGGCGGAGTTGATGTTGGATGATCAAGAGTAATTACCCAACTGCCAGAAATTCTAACGTCTGTATTATTGTAGAATGGATGACATTCTTTATTGCAATTATTTACTGCTCCTTCAATCTGCGAGCATTTCATATGGGCATATGAAGCTGGATTACTCGGAACTACGCGCTCATTATCTAAATCGGGATCACTTACACACCCTGATGTCGTGGTACTGCTTTTTGAAACATATTCGCATGAATTTGAAGAATTTCTAACCTTATCAGCTGCGTACTTAGGACCAGATCCTGGCAAGAAACAATTTTGTGTTATAGATCTTAATCCCGATCCACCTAGCGGACCATACTGAACTGAATTATCATAATTATTATGATATACCAAAGCACTTGTCACATCAGACCACCCATCATTATTACTGTCATCATCTGTTTTCCCAACCCAATATCCAACTGGATTGGCTCCCGTTGTAATTGTTCCCAAAACCAAATACCGTTCAAACCATTCTTTTGCTGTAGTACTGGCACTATATCCCCAGCCGGGTTTAAGGCTCGATGAATCCATCAATCGGTCAAAAGTAACCTTAACCGGTTCGTTTGACTGCTCTCCGTCCACTATGCCAAAATCCTGATTGCCTGTAGGAAATATGGTTTTTACAAGTGGCGATGATAAATCAATTTCAGAAGAAAGATAAAAACTCCACTTAATACTGTCACCGAAAGAAGAATCGGCAATTGGAGTTGAGGTTGTCAAAATAAAAGGATTTTTACCCGAATAACCATAAGCCGTACTGCCCGTACTTGTACTTCTGCCCTCAGATACTCCCAAAACGTAACTTGAACCGTTTTCTGAATATGAATAAGAATTAAAATTTCCATTTAATGAATTACCGGACAAATCCGAAATACCAGAGCTGGGCTTATCTGTTTTAGGATAGAAAACAGTTTGACCGCTGACTGATTTTGAGCATCTTGCTCCGTCACTGCACGTTCCGCCAAAGCCGACAGCCGTTGAACCGTCACCAACACTACCACACCAAGTATTGGGGCCGCCATCACAGGTTCTTAATCTTGCAGCCTCAACAGAAATTTCAAACTTGGTTGATGTTGGAAGCAATGGAGTAGAATTAGACCAGCAAGTAACTGTCTCTCCACAACTATTTTTTCCACATTCATATGGACCCTTTAAAGTTATGGTTTTATATTGATTGGATAACGATGACGAGGCAAAAACCACAGCATCAACAACATCATCGGCGTTACTATCATATTTAACAATAACATTATTTGCCTCTAACGACATGGGATTTATAGGCTTGTCAAAAGTTATCTGAAACAAAGAATTATTATAAGGATCAAACATGCCGGTAATTCCTGAATTATTGCTTCGTCCCCAATCCTGGCTGACGCCACCGGTTAAATTTACCATCGCACTGTCTGATTTCCCTATCTTAATACTATCTCCTGCTGCCCCGGCCAGCTTGGCTTTTATTATTAGATTTGTATCCGTGCTTGTGGCTTGGACAATTTCCCCGGCTGTCTCATTTATTTTGTCTGATAAATTTTTCACAGACGCATTATCATCTGCTCCTTTTTTTACGGCAAAATACTGCTTTGAAGCTTTCGTTATTATGCTTCTAGTATCACTTGCGATCACAAACAAATATCTATATTCATTATTAGGGTTACTAATTATAAATAATCCGCCATCTGAGTTTTTAGCAACATAAAAAGTATAAGAGGAACCCTGATAAAATGGCGCCCCATTAGTTTCAACATAAAGACCATTGCCAAAATTTATTCTATTGCCAGTAGTTGATACTGACGTAGTATCTAATCCAAAGTAGCCTTTAACATCGTCGCTGAATGTAGCCCCCTTGCCATCGCTAGTAATAGTAAATGATACCGGCGTCGGCACAGATGGACCATTAAAACTAAACCCGCTATCGGTTTTCACCTTTACATCAAGTTTAGATGGAACTTCACCAGATGGCTCAATATCAACGGACAGAGCCTGGCCGACAAAAGGCTTCATGTTTGTCGAACTGTCTCCTAATCGTAAAGGCAAATCCGGACTGAAATCACTTACTGAGGTGGACATTTGGCTGGCTATAGGCTGGTCGACTAATTTATAAATGTCTGGTCCGCCAAGTGGCTTATCATCTGGTGCCGGATATACGTCAGTAGCTACAATTTTGGGCGGATTCAAATCTAATTTCCCATTTGTTTGAAATACCCATTCATAATATCCATCTTTAAATACTGATTCGCCATTTATCTTTTTTATGCCCGCCTTTAATTTAACCTTAAAGATGCGATTGACTCCGTCATTAAAGCCCAAATATTTACCAGGCATAAAGACGAATGTTTTATTGTCAGAAAGACTATCTGCGGAAGTAGTTGATG
>JBAYJM010000016.1:0-30514 GCA_041665065.1 Candidatus Buchananbacteria bacterium | reverse complement strand
TAACACAGGATAACCGAAATTAACCCGCTTAATTATGGTAAAATCAAATGTTTCAATTATCAAACATATTCCTGTATTTTTAGAATATTGTGAGGTAGAAAAGGGCCTAAGCCAGGTATCAACAAAAAATTATCATAATTTTTTGAAACTTTTTACTAATTGGCTTAAGCTAAATGATCTTTCAGATTTAAAGCCTCATGAGCTATCTGATAAGCATATATGGGATTATAGACTCTATTTGTCTCATAAAAAGGATTATAAGGGCACCTGCCTTAAGAAGACTAGCCAAAGTTATTATTTAAGATCGCTAAGGGCTTTGATGACCTATTTCTCCGATAAGGACATCACTTCCCTGCCGGCTGAAAAAATTAAATTACCAAAGCTAACAGAAAGAGATAAAAAAATAAAATTTTTAAGCTATAGTCAGATTGAGAAGCTATTAGAAATGCCTGACATAAATAGAGTTAGCGGCTTAAGAGATAGGGCTATTATGGAAACACTCTTCTCTACCGGGCTTCGTGTTTCAGAATCTACTTCGCTTAACGTAAAACAGTTTAATTTGAAAGATATTGAAAAAAATAATGAGAATGAATATGAATTAAGTATCGCGGGAAAAGGAGGATCCGTTAGGACAATTTATTTTTCTTCACGGTGTCTGAGCTGGATTTTAAAGTATTTAAAAACCAGGAAAGACATGCTCCCTCCCCTTTTTATAAACTATAGGAAAAATGATGATGAAAGAGATGACCATAGATTAACGTCAAGATCAATAGAATCAATAGTCAGAAAATATACTGCTATGGCTGGCTTGCCTATTGATGCAACGCCACATACTTTGCGCCATAGCTATGCTACTGATTTATTAAGCCATGGCGCTGATCTTCGTTCGGTGCAGGAGCTTTTGGGACATAAAGATATTGGCACAACTCAGATTTATACACATGTGACAAATACCCAATTAAAAAATATCCATCGCAAGTTTCATAGTGGCTCAAAATAATTAAAATAGACGCCCTGAAAGGTTTTAGCTTTTTTGGACGTCTGTCTTATGGGCCGTTTCTACTCCTATCTTCTAATTTTGGTTTTGCTTCCACAAGGGTAGCGCACAACGCAACCCTCCATTAATCTCTTTTCGCGCGTTCTTATCAGAAGACGCACAGCATTGCCTGCAATAATTATTATGGCCAACAACGCTCCGTGGCGTGTAGTCATTTTAACTATTGCAATAGATGGTCCGCTTCCAAAGATCAGAAGCGTAACGGCTATAATGGGCAATGAAACGATCATCACCAAGCCGTAGATTAGCAGAAACTGCTTAATGATTTTTACCATTACACACCCCTTCCCCTGTTGTGCTGTCTGTATTTAAGTATATTTTATATAAATAGTCAATAAATAATGACTAAACAAAAAACACGTCTTTCCTAGAGCGTGTTTTTTTTTGCTAAATCTATTCTTTTTTGCTACAACCGCATTCACATCCAGACTCGCAGGAACAGCAGTGATGGCAAATTGATTCTTCACAGGTACATTTGGTGGTTTCATCAATTGGCATTGCGCATTGTACACAAATTTCCATAATAAATTATTAATTATTTCTTTTAGAATTTGCAATTTTTGAACCAACGCCTACTGCAATTGCGGTTGCGCCAATTATTCCAGCCAATATTTCCTTCTTTCTTCTCGGTTCAAGAGAGTCAAAGGCGTCATGAGCTTTTTTGAATTTTGCAACTATTTTCTTACCAATGATCTTGGCTTTTTTTTCAATTTTTATCACCTCTTTTTTTATTGGTGACGTTTTGACTATTGACGCGGTCTTTTTTTTGCAGCACTTTCTTTTTGTTGTTGGCATATGTTTTTAATTTTTTATTTATGGTAAGTATTTTAATGGATCTGTTGGGATTCCTTTGCTTCTAACCTCAAAGTGCAAGTGTGGCCCAGATGAAAAACCGGTGTTTCCACTATAACCGATTATTTGTCCTTTGGACACATATTTATCCTGTTCAACAATTATACTGCTTAAATGTCCATACAACGTAGAAAGATTGTTGCTGTGAATTATCATAATATAATTGCCGTACCATTTTGTGCCCATGGCTGCCTTGGCAACATATCCTGCTTCAGCTGCCAATATTGGTGTCCCCTGTTTGACGCCAATATCCAAACCGGAATGCTGTCCAACAACATTGGTAAATGGATAATCAGGATCGTGGTATAGGCAGGTTATTCTATGGGATATTGTCGGCCAAGTTAATATTGCATTACCCAAGGTATTTAATTTTTCACCGCTGCCCTTTTTTGAAAGTTCGGCTCTAATTTGTCTTTCAACTGCCGCAACTTGAGCATTTGCCGCATCTTGCATTTTTTTTAATTCGGCAATGGTATTTTGGAATTTTTTTTCTGATTTTTTAGTTTCAATAATCAAATAATTCTTGGCATCTTTTTGGTCATCAAGTGCATCCCTGGAATTTTGAAGTTTTTCCAGAAGTTCGTCCAGTTGTTTTTTACTCGAATCTAAGCTTGTTTTTTGATTGCCTAGCTTTTCATTTAATTCTTGAATTTTGTCCAGGGTTCTTTGAAGGCTTCTCTGTATATCTTCGCTATATTTTACCTGATCAAAAAAATCCGAAAAAGAATTATAACTTAGCATTACGGAGAGATAATTTCGGTCATCATATCTGTCTAAAAGCCTGATAAAAGAAGCCAGCTCAACTTTATTTTTTTCAATTTCAATTTCATTTTGTTTAATTTCCAATTTGACCTTCTGTATTTGAAGTTCAGTCTGCTTGATTTCCTCTTCTTTTGATTGAATTTCAAGATTGGTTGTGCCTATTTGATTATCAAGAAGAGTCACTTGGTTCTTAAGTGTTATTGCCTGTCCCCTGACATCTTTGATGCTGGCTTTATATTGGTCAATCTTTCCGGTTATTTCATCAATCTTTTTTTGCTGTTCGTTTAATTGTTTGTTTAATTGGTCAATGACTGCTTGATCCGGTCCCCCGTTTGACGTGGCAGCAAGAGCATTTTGAGAAATAAAAACAAATAAAAACAATATTAACAAAAAACCGGTTGAATATATTAAAGATTTTTTAAGCATGAGAATTTATGAGTATTCTTTGCTTTCTATTATAACAGAAAATTAGGATTTGGTTAAACTATTGACAAAATTAATTAATTGTCGTATAATATAGGCGTAGTAGTTTTCAAAAGTTGTGTCGATGTGATTGGGGTGGGGTCTATATAAAATGGAGGAGATTTCAATGCCACGAGGGCAAGAACAAAAAGAAGAGGAAAAACCCAATTGCCACGAGTGTGAGCATGAAGGGACAGCCTGTCAAGGCGACAAATCGTTGGCAGACTGTCCAGCGAATCTCGCCCAGAAGGCGCAGGAGGCTCAAGAAGAACTTCGGCGTCAACAGAGCCAGTGAGCTCTGACTCTAGACGATAAACCTACGGGGCTGAGTGCATCGCCGATGCACTAGTCCCATTTTTTATTTTAGGGATTTTATAGCTTGATCAATCCTTTCCAAACTTTTTTCTTTTTCTAACATATCAGCCACTTCAAATGGCGTTGGAGATTTTTCTTGGCCGGTCAATGCAACCCTCATCGGCCAAAGCACTTCCCCATTCGTCAGATTGTTATTTTTAATAAATTCAATTATCACTTTTTCTAAACTTTCTGCTGTCCAATTTTTTTCATCAATATTTTTTAATTCCTTAGATAATAATTGTAAATTTTTCAATGCAAATTCTTTATCCGATTTTTTCCAAACAAGAATTTGAGGATCATAATTTATATCATTAGAAAGCAAAAAATCAATACTCTCCCCTATTTCGGACAATTTCATTATCCGTTGCTTTTCTAAATTTAAAATTTTATCAATCTGCTCGTCTGAAAGGGATTTCTCAGCTGCGCTCGCAATGACAGCGCTAAAAAATGGCATGGCCAATTCTTTAAACTTTCCAAAATCCATCTTTTTGATATATTCCCCATTCATCCAATCTAATTTTTTAACATCAAAAATTGCGCCGGTCTTATGGACTTTTTCCAATGAAAATTCTTTGATTAGTTCTTCCATTGAAAAAATTTCCTGTTCAGTTCCGGGATTCCAGCCAAGCAGAGCGACAAAATTCACAATTGCTTCAGGCAGATAGCCTTTGGCAATATAATCTTCAACTGCGACATCACCTTGCCGTTTAGATAGTTTTGTTTTGTCTGGATTCAAAAGTAAAGATAAATGGGCATATTCCGGAGCTTCCCAACCAAAAAATTTAAATAATAATAAATGTTTTGGAGTAGATGGCAACCACTCCTCTCCTCTGATAATGTGGCTTGTCTCCATAAGATGATCATCAACGACGTGAGCTAAGTGGTAAGTTGGAAATCCATCGGACTTCATCAATATCTGGTCGTCAATTTCATTGCTATTGAATTTAACAGCTCCTCGAATTAAATCTTCAAATTCAATTATTTCATTATCTGGAATTTTCATTCTAATAACATGCTTCTCCCCTTTTGCAATTCTTTCTTTAGCTTCGTCAACAGATAAATCTCGACAATGCCTGTCATATCTGGTTGGTTGTTTGTTCGCTTCTTGAGTTTTTCGGACCTCATCAAGTCTTTCTGATGTGCAAAAGCAATAATAAGCCAAGCCCTTGTCTATTAGCTCTTGAGCGTATTTTTGGTAAATTTTAAGCCTCTGTGATTGCGTGTAGGGCCCAAAATCACCCTTTTCTGAGGCTTTACCATCGGAATCTAATAAAACGCCCTCTTCTGGGTCTAAACCCACCATTTTTAAAGACTTTAATAAGTTATCCACAGCCCCTTGGACTTCCCTTGTTTGGTCAGTATCTTCTACTCTTAAAAAAAAGGTTCCATTATTTTGCTTGGCAAATAAATAGGCATAGAGAGCAGTTCTAAGGCCACCTACATGAAAATATCCAGTCGGACTTGGCGCATAACGAGTTCTGATTTTTTTATTATTCATATGGCTATAAGTTATTTATTATATTAAATATTTCATCTTGAAAATCACTAATATCATCCCCCTTTATTTCATTAATGTCAATCCATTCAATAGAGCTTAAATCCTCATCTTGTTCAATTCCATTAATTGTTAATTCACCATCCTCAACTTCGCAAAGATAAAAAAATAAATATGCATGCATGGCTAAATCTTCCGGCTGATAGTAAAAAAAGTTTTCTTTAAATAATAATTGTTCTCCAATTTTTGTAATTTTTAGTCCAGTTTCTTCAAAACATTCTCTAATCAGGGCATCGTCTAATTTTTCACCAACATTTACTGCCCCACCTGGAAACCAAATTTTATTATTAAATTTGGTTCTTACAATAAGAATTTTATTTCCATTTTTAATGATGCCATAGACACTCGGCCTAAAATAAAATTTCTCTTTAGGTACGTCAACTATTTCATCATAATTATTTTTACAAGTTATAATTTCTGTCATATTTGTATTTATAATTCCGAGCCGAAGTATATATTTTTAATCTTTTCATTTTTTAAAATGCTTTTATCACCTTCAAGTGCAACTTTTCCATTTTCTAAAACATAAGTCCTATGCGCTAATTCAACTGCCTGTTTGGCGTTTTGTTCGACAATCATAATCGAAACCCCATCACCGTTTATTTTTTTTATAATTTCAAAAATTTCTTTCATGGCTTTTGGCGAAAGTCCAAGCGACGGTTCATCTAAAAGCAGGAGTTGCGGATTTTGGATTAATGCCCGGGCTATGGCTAGGAGTTGTTGCTGTCCGCCTGATAAAGTTGAAGCTCTTTGTTTTTGCTTTTCTTTTAAAATCGGAAATTGCAAGAAAAGTCCTTTAATGTCTTCTTTGACTTTTTTATTATCTTTAAAAATAAATGCGCCCATTTCTAAATTTTCTTTTACTGTCATGTCGCTAAAAATTTGCCTGCCTTGCGGTACATAACTGACGCCAAGCCCGATTAATTTATGGGTTGGCATTTTTGTAATTTCTTTGTTGTTTAAAGATATTTGACCGCCATAAATATCGCATTGGTTGAAAATGCTTTTTAAAACAGTTGATTTGCCGGCGCCGTTTGGCCCAATAATCGCCACTATCTCCCCTTCTTTAATTTTCATGTCCACGCCAAAAAGAATCTGCATTTTTTCGTAGCCGGATTGGATATTTTTTAGTTCCAACATATGGCTCTATCTTAGCAAATATTGGGCAAAATTAAAACCCCGCCGTAGCGGGGTCTTAGAAAACAATTTAAATTAGAAACTCCCAATTTTTCCATTTGATACTTTGCGAACTGTGATATCTCTCAAAGCCTCACAGCTGGAGTCAAAGGAGAAATTACCACCAGCCGATGGATAATCCTTTATATTATTGACGAAGTAATCAGCAACGCTATCAGGTGTCTTTGTCTTGGCATTAGAAAAGGCATATGCCATTAATCTCATTGAGTCATAACCTTGAGCAGCCTGAAACGAAGGCTTATCATTGTTATAAACTGCAGCATAACTAGCAACAAAATTTTTGGAAATATCAGATGCATTAGTATTATCAACTGAGAATGAATAATCAAGGAAAGTTATTCCATTGGCTAGGGCTATATCCTTTAGAGCGCTATTTTTGATTGTTGATGAATCGCTAATAATTGGTAAATTTAACCCTTGTTGTTTCATCTGTTTAAGCATTGTTTCAATTGTGGTGGACCAATTAAGGATAATAACCGCCTCCGTTTGCTTATTATTTTTGATCTTGGCAATTTGAGTGTGAAAATCGGTATCATCCTTGCCAAAAGTCTCAGCTTGTACTATTTTTCCACCGGCTGCCTCGAATTTTTCTTTAAGGGCATTAAAAACGGCTATGCCGCCTTCAGTATTGGAAATAAGTGTTGCTATATTTTTTTTGCCGTTCATTTTATTTAATAAAAGATCGGTAAAAGCTGGGCCATAATTGTCGGCAGTAAGGGCAATTCGACATGTTCGTGGGTTGTCGTCTTTATAGGCCGTTAAAAGAGCCGATGGAACTAATGAAAAATTTCCATCTTTTCGAATTTCTGGAGCTACAGCTCCTGCCGATGGACTGCCATTAAGAATATAGTATTTGATACCCCGCATTTTTAAGCTATTGTAAGCTGATAATGATTGTTTGGCGTCCAGCTGGTCATCTTCATAAACAACATCAATTTGTTTACCGTCCTTATTGATCTCAGCTAAAGCCAAATCAATGCCTCGCCTTAGAGGCTCATGATAAACGCCTGCCCCACTTCCAGTCATTGGGGTGATAATACCAATTTTGACCACTTTATCAGATGTAGGAGCTTTAGCACTTAGGGCGTACCAGATCCCGCCGACCACTATTACTGCGATGATCAAAATTATTATCCACTTTTTCATAAAAGTTTTGTTAATTAATAATATCACTAATTATAGATAAAAAATGAAAACTTGTTAAATTTATAACAGTGGATAAGTTGGTTTAGTTAAAGATAACTTTTTAGCTAAAGTTGTTGGCTTAGTTATTATAATTTAAAATTTTGCCATCTTTAACAATCTTTAAGCTATATCCCCTGATTCCATTTCCTTTTTTATCAATGCCAAAGGTTCCAGATACACCGTCATAATTATTTATCCCATTTTGAAAATATGTTTTTAATTTTTCAACATCTAGGCCATTTTTAGAAATGGCATCGGCCAAAATCATGGTTGCGTCATAGCTTTCTGCCGTCCAAACGTCATAAGGCAATCTTTGAGTATTATATTTTGCATTATATTTATCAATAAATGCCTTAGTCTTAGGATTGTTAATGTCAAAATCTACCAAAGCACCCATAATCCCTTCATATAGATCGGGCGCCCTACTAACGTTTGCCGGAACAATAGCCACATCATTGCCAAAAATTTTAATATTATTTATATTTAATTCTTTTAGCTGTTTTTGAAAATTAAACGAAGCATCAGGATTTTGGACAGAGATAAAAATAGAATCGGCGCCATTATTTTTTATTTTTAATAAAATAGTTTTAAAATCAATTGTTCCTGGATTGTAGCCGTCATATAAAACAACGTTGCCACCCAAGCTAGAAAATCCCTCTTTCATTTTTTCTGCAATCGGCCTGGCGTAATCGGTCTGCTCATAAATGATCGCCATCTTTTTTAAGTTTAATTTATTTATGGCAAATTCAGAAACAATATCTGACTGTACTGTTGAAATTGGCGTAGTTCTAAAGACATAATTACCAATCGGTTTTAGTCCAGGGCCAGACGAAATTGAGGCGAGCATAATTACTTTATTTTCATCAGCAATCGGCGCGATAGTATTGCTTTCCGGAGAGTTGTGTCCACCAAGGATGACCTTGACTCCATCTACATTTATTAGCTTGTTCATAGCAGTAACGGCTGTTGCAGAATCTCCCTTGCCGTCTTCGGCAATTAATTTTACTGGCATACCATTTATGCCTCCGGCAGCATTAATATTGTCAATAGCTAATTGAGTGGCTTCATAGGCGCCATATTTTGCAAGCGGGCCAGTCATTGCTCCGATAAAACCGATTTTAATTTCAGGTTTATGAACAATGCTATTTGATTGTTTGTTAATCACTAAAAAATACCATCCGGCCAGGATAATGATAATTAGTATTACAATCACTAAAATAATCCCCCGCTTTTTATTTTTTGACATTGTTTTTCTGTTTATTTAATTTAGCTTAATTATAATAAAATATGACAAATCGTCAAATTATATTACAAAATAAACCATAAAATTAAGCTAATTTGACAATATTTAAAATTAGTTATATAGTATCTGTAATAATTATTTACAACAAAAATATGCTAGAAAAGATCATTAACAGTTTCAACTTTGAAGAAAAAGAAGCGAAGGTATATTTAGCGTCTTTAGAGTTGGGAAATGCTAAGGTGAGTGAAATTGCCAAGAAATGCGGTCTTAATCGCATTACTGTTTATGAGATATTAAAAAGATTGAGAAGTCGCGGGTACGCCTTTAGTTTGACTAAAAATAATATTATTACTTTTAGAGTTGTCGATCCTGACAAGCTAATGAAAAAAATGGAGGAGAAGTTGGCGCTTTCTAAAGATTTTCTGCCAGCGCTTTTAATGTTAAAAAATAATGGCAGGCAGAGGCCAAAAATTGAATATTTCGACGGCGTGGAAGGATTGAGGTCGCTTTATGAAGCTACCCTAAACTCTAAAGAAAAAAATATTTATAGAATTGCTTCGCCTAAAAATGCCATAGGCGTTATTGGTAAGGATTTTTTTAAAAACTATGTCAAAAAAAGATCTACAAACAGCATAAGAGTGAAGGTGTTGTTGCCTAAGACTTTGGATAATAAAGTATATTTAAGCGATGCAAAAATAGTTTCAAGGGAAGTTAAATTCATTGATACAGCCATTTATCCGATAACTAATGAAATCTTTCTTTTTGATAATAAAGTCGCCTTGCTTTCATTTTCTTCAAAAATTGGAGTTTTAATTGAAGATGAGGAAATAGCTAAATCTATGAAATCAATATGGAAATTTATGTGGCATTATGGCGAGACTTCTTTTTAATTTGAATTTAATGGCATCAAAACACCATTTTTATACTGGCCAAATGAAAGACCGCCACTCATATCACTATTTTTTAACTCAGTCTTGCCTACCACTCCATTATATTCGCCGTAATTTTTCAAATAATTCATCACATTATCTGTGCTTCCATCAGTTTTTGTAATTCCTAAATATAGAAGATTAATTGTATCATATGCATAGGCAACTTGGTGATTCGGTTTGGTGCCGAATCTTTTTTCATATCTCTGGCTGAATTCTTTTGCTGTGTCAGTTTGAGCCAGATTGAAATCAGGCATAATAAATTTAACATTTTTATATAACTCTAAAGAATCTTGTGGAACTTCCAAGAAAGAAAAATCACCTAAAATATTTAGATTTTCCATTTTTAATTCTGCCATTTGCTTGAATAAAGCAGGATAAGTTGGTCCATATCCAAGCAGTACAACCAAATCAGCGTTAGAGGATTTCGTTTTTAAAAGAATTGTTTTAAAATCTTTCTCTTCAAGGGTATATTTCTCTTTGTGAGAAAAAACTACTCCATTCTTTTCTAATAAGTCGATTTGGCTTTTATATGCATCGCCATCAGTATATATAAGAGCTACTTTAGAATAATTATTATTTTTAATAAATTCAGCTAGTTTTTCTGTGGCTTGGGTTGGATTATAAAATGTTCTCAATGTGTAATTTGTGTCTTTTAAAACATTTGCTGAAACCGATGCTGCAGTCATTAAAACTTTATTTTTTTCGGTTATTGTTTGAATGGCGGTGATTACCGGAGTACCAGCAACTTCTAAATATTTAACGCCATTAATTTCCATCAATTTATTTGTTGCTGTAACCCCTTCTTTTGGATCTAGTTTGCTATCCTCATATAAGACTTCAATTTGTTGTCCGCCTTTTGCATTTATATCTTCTACGGCCAAAGTTATGCCGTTTTTGATCTGCTCTCCTATTAGCGCAACTTTGCCTGTAAGAGGTAAAATGGCACCGATTTTTATAATTTCTTTGTTTTGTGAAAAGGATTTATTTAAACTGCATCCGGATATGGTTATTATAGCCACCGCAATAATGGCAATAAGTAGGATTGATTTTTTCATTTGTTTAAATTATTTAAAAATTTTATTCAGCGTTTACAAATTGGCCATTTTTTACAGTTTTAATGCTCATGGGCTTACTAACGTCGCCATTTTCCATAAAATTTATTATTCCGCTAGCTCCATGATAATTTTGCCCTAGAGAATAGAGCTCTTTTTTGATGCCTTCACCGCTTCGATCGCTTTGTTCAATGGCTTTTATTAAAAGTACTGCGGCATCATAGCTTTCTGGGGCTCCATAGGTTGGCGGATCCGCATTGAATTTATTTTTATATTCTTCCTGAAATTTAACATATTGAGTGCTCGATGGCGTATCAGCAAAAGGATAGATTAAATTTTCCGTTGCAATGCCTCCAACCTCCAACAAATCGGGAACACCAACAGACGATTCTGTTGAAATAAATTGTAAATTTATACCCAATTCCCTTGCTTGCTTTAACATCGCACCAACTTCTTTTGGAAAACCGCCCACAAATATTACGTCGGCATTAAAGCTTTTGATTTTAGTGAGTTGAGTTCTAAAGTCTTTGTCGCCAGTTTTAAAAGATTCTTGGCCAATAATTTTTCCGCCCAAGCCAGTAAATGATTTTTCAAGATCATTTCTCTCCTGAATAAAGCTATCATTTGCAATATCATAAATTAAGGCCGCATTCCTAAAGCCTTTATTATATGCATAATTTGAAACAGTAATACTTTTTTCTGCGTCCGAAGCAATTGTTCTGAAGAAAAATTTAAAATCCGATGATGTAAGTGATTGCGAAGACGCCATGGGAGAGATTAAAATTTTATCCAGTGGCTCTGTTAATGGAATGGTAGAAAGCGCAGCTGATGAACACATTGGACCTACGATTGCGTCCACCTTATCAATATTAAGTAATTTTTGAGTGACACTCACGTCATCAGTAATATTGCAAGAGTGATCATCCTCTATAATAACCTGAATTTTATCTTTCAGTCCACTATTATCTATGGCCAGTAATACAGAGTTTTTCATTCCTTCGCCGTATACCGATAGGTCTCCACTTAAGGAAGTTATGACGCCTATTTTGATTGGCTCTTTACTTGAGCTTGATGATTTGTTAATACTGCATCCGGATATGGTTATTGTGGCCATGGCGATAATGGCAATGAATAGAACAGATTTTTTCATAGTTATAAATTAATTATATTAGAGCTATTATATCTTAAATTAAATAAAAATAAAACCCCGCCATTTGGGCGGAGCTTTGTGGGGTAAGATTAATTTTGATATGGGACAAACCCACCATCTTTAACTGTCTTCATAAAAACCTTTCCTGCTTTAAAATCTCCCAGGTCAGTAAATGACCCACTACCCAAAATCGTTTGAAAATCCTTGAGTGAGTGCAGTTTTTCTTTCCAGCATGCGATATCAATTTTATTTTGGCATAGGTGAATTGCCTCCCCTATAAGTTGTAATCCAGCATATGCTTCGGCTGAATATTGATTTGGCAGTTCTCCATAAG
This sequence comes from Candidatus Buchananbacteria bacterium, assembly GCA_041665065.1. GTDB lineage: Bacteria > Patescibacteriota > Patescibacteriia > 2-01-FULL-39-33 > 2-01-FULL-39-33 > JBAYJM01. The sequence goes on along the minus strand of JBAYJM010000016.1, from coordinate 18,376 downwards.
CCTCTTTATATGCATTAGAAAATTCCTGGGTATCGGCGCTAGAATTATCATACGGATAAGCATAAACCAGACCATCAGCCAAAGAACCGGCTCCGGTAATAAGTTGTGCGTCTTCTGCAGCGCCTTGAGATATGATTTGAGCTGTGATATCAAGATCGTTGGCTTGCTTAATAACATTAGCTAATTGTCCGGCAGTGCCGACAAAAAATATTGAATCTGCGTTTAGTGATTTGATTTTTGTCAATCGTGTCCTGAAATCATTTTCATAGCCAACACCCTCTGAAGCAACAATTGATATGCCGGCATCAGGAGCAAATTTTACAAAAGAATTTTTGTGGGAGGCGCCGAATTCATTATTAGAATAAATAATGGCTAGCCTGGAAAGATTTTTTGCTTTCATATAATCCAGGATTGTTGGAATGGTGTCGTCGGCGGTCAGAGTAGTTCTAAAATTTAGATTGTGAGTTGCCGTATATGACGGAGCCGAAGACCAGATAGCCATTTGGAGAACATTATCCTTGTCGGCGAGCGGCCTAATTGGAATGGCAATAAAACTGGCACCAATAAGTACGCCGGAAATTTTATTAGTCTGAGAAAGTTTTTGATAGGCTGACACGCCATCTTTGGGATTATATAAAGAGTCTTCGTATATGACATCTAATTTAAAATCAGGATATTTGGCGGCTAAATCTTTCTTGGCTAGCGCAATTCCATTTTGGCTGGACTTGCCATAGGTTGTGGCATCCCCGCTTAGTGGGAGGATAGCGCCGATTTGAATAGTTTTAATGTCCGTGACTGCTTTATTATTTAAAGCACACCCAGATACAATTGTAATGGTTAGTATTAATACGGTGATTAGTAGGATTTTTGTTTTCATGTTGTATTGTTAAGCTTTTAAAAAATTATTCAACCGGCACCAATTGTCCATCAACTATTTTAACAGAAAAGGCCTTCGGTATAATATTGTGATTTGAATCGATGGTTACTGTGCCATTAGTACTATCATAAGAAGAAATATTCTGCATGGCTTCAGTAATATTTCCGTTAGCCGCCGATTTGGCAGCTTCAGAAATTATTTTTACCATGTCATAGCCATAAGCCGCCGGAAAAATAGCTTCTTTATTATATTTATTTAGAAATTTGTGATTAAAATCAGAACCGGCTTTGCCTAATGTAAAGGGAAATGCCAGAGTATATGCGCCATTAGCCGAGTTACCTAGTTGTGTCCTAGTTGATTCCATTGAAAGTAAAAATGAAGCCTCAAAGATGTCTGATTTTATATTCATTTCCCTGGCCTGTTTTATAGAGTTAATAATTTCTACCGGTGAAGTGGCAATTATTATTATTGCGTCCGGTGTATTGGCTGTTATTTTTGTCAGTTGTGTCTTATAATCAGTAGAATTTTGCATAAAACTTTCTTCGGCAATAATTTTAATGCCAGACTCTATTGCTTTGTCTTTGATTAATTGTGATACTGATTGTCCATATTCGCTATTTACATAAAGCAAACCCAAGCTTTTATAGTTGAAATTATTTAGCTTATATTTAAAATGAGTTAAGGCATGAACTTTATCGTCAGCAAAAAATCTATAAACATACCTGCTTTCTTGTGTAGCATTTTTAACGCCAACAGCAGTCATGATTAAAGTTTTTTGATTTTTATTGGCCAGAGGGATTAACGGCATGCTGACATTAGTAAGTGCAGAAATAAAAACATCTACATTATCAATTTCATTTAATTTATTATAGGCGGTTATGCCCTGATCGGCCTTGCCTTGGCTGTCTTCATAAAATAATTGAATGTCAATTTTATCGTGAGATAGATCTTCTTGAGCTAAATCCATGCCCTGCTTGATTGATTCTCCCCAGATTGCGCTTGGCCCAGTCATTGGCAATATCGCACCAATTTTAATGACATTTTTCTGAATGTTGGAAGTCGCCTGCTTTTTTTGAGCTGATACTACAACAGTGGCAATGATGACAATGGTTATTATGGCAACTATTATTGCTATGGTCACTTTTTTGCTTTTTTGCATGGAAAAGTTTATTGATTTATTAAAAATAATTAATAATTTTAGCTAATATTTATATTATTGTCAACAATATTTGACGACATTAATTATATATGATAAAATTAGTAAAATAAGGGAAATATTAAAATATTATCAATAAAATTTGACTATGAATAAGAAAGAAGAAATAAAAAACAACCTAATTCAGCTTGGTTATAAGCCTCATGAGGCTGGTATTTATATGGCGCTTTTGGAATTGGGAGAGGTGACGGTGGGGCCGTTAATTTCCAAAACAGGACTGCATCGCCAAATTGTTTATAATACGCTTGAAGATTTGCATAAAAAACAGCTGATTAATAAAATAATCAGAAAAAATCGCCAACATTTTAGTTTGGCTAATCCAAATAAATTTTTAGAAGAAGCTCAAAAACAATCGGAGGTTGCTAGTGAGCTCGTTCAAAATTTAGGAACTTTTACAAACGCCCTCGCTTTTGGACAGGAAGTAAAGATTTTTGAAGGGGTAAAAGGATTGCAGGAATTTCACTATGAAAATATATTGAGGCAACCCAAAAATACTACTTTACATTTTATCGGCTTTGGCGGAAAGAAGTGGTTTGAATTTATGAGCCAAAATAATTTTTTGGCTAAGTATGAAAAGATTAGAATGCAAAAGAAAATTAAGGCCAAGTTTGTAACTTTTGAAAGCCAGAGAAACGAAGTAAAATATCTTATTGATCACGGCAAAGAGCATGGTTCTCATGGCGGAAAGGAATATAGGTATTTGCCTGAAAATTTAGCCAGCCCTGTCACCTCTCAGATTTGGCATGACCGGATTGATATGGTTGTATATGGCGAACCGGTGTTGGTGTTTGAAGTTAAAAATCCTTATATTGTGGAAAATTTTAATAACTATTTTGAGTCGCTTTGGAAAATTGCAAAGGAATAATTTAAGATATTATTATTCTCCTAAATAAGCTTCCAAAACAAGCTTATTATTTTTAATTTGTTTTGGCGTGCCTTCGGCAATCACCTTTCCAGCATCCATAACAATTACATAATCCGCAACCGTAAAAGTAAAATTCATGTCATGCTCGATAAGGAAGATTGTCTCGCCTTGTTTTTTTAAATCTTTTAAAATTGCCTTTATTTTATCGCGCAATTTAGGATTTACTCCTGCTACCGGTTCATCAAGTATAAGCAGTTTGTGTGGATTTAAAATAGCGCGCGCCAGTTCTACCAGTCTTTTTTGTCCGTAGCTTAATTCTCCACAGATGTGTTTTGGCGATTTATTAATGCCAATCATCCCTAAAACATCTTTTATTCTTTTATTTTTCTCTTTGCCGTCAAAGTTCAATCCTAAAAGATTTTTGATAAATTTAATATCTTCATTATTAATGGCAATTGATAAATTATCTTCAATTGATAAATTATCAAATAAATGTGCCTGCTGGAATACGCGGGATAATCCCAGATTAGAAATTTTATCAGGATTTAAATTTGTAATATTTTTTTTATCCAAAAATATCTTGCCTTCATCGCCTTTGATTATTCCAGAAATCAAGTTAAATATGGTAGTTTTACCAGAGCCGTTTGGTCCGATGAGCGCAGTTATTCTCCCCTCTTCAATTTCAAAACTGCAGTCATCAACCGCATGAACGCCCCCAAAATATTTTTTTAATTTTTTAATTTTAAGCATTTTATTCTAATTTTACTTTGCCAAAAAACCCCTTTGGCTTATATATTAAAATTGCAATAAGAATCAGAGCATAAATAATTTGCCTTGCCGGTCCGACAATTGAAGATGGAAATCCGATAAATCTTAGTGGTTCAGGCAAAAGGATGATTATAAAAGTTGCAATAATTGTTCCCCTAAGCGAAGCAAGTCCCCCAATAATTACAATTGAAAGTATTGGAATGATTTGCAGTAAAGTAAATGAGGACGGATCTATAAAGGTTATATAAGAAGCATAGAGGCTTCCTGCCACGCCGGCAAAGAAGGCTGATATTGCCAGTGAATAACTTTTTAATTTAAATGTATTTTTACCGAGCACTTGAGCCGCTAATTCATCGTCTCTTGTGGCTTGTAAGGCTTTTCCAAATGGCGATCTGGTTATCTGCCAAATCACTAAAAAAGTGATAAGCGCAATTATTGCAGTTAATATTAAAAATGAAAGATTGCTACTGAAATCTATTCCCAAAAGAGTCGGCTTTGGTATTCCAGGAATTCCCAGCGGGCCTCTGGTTAAACTTGTCCAGTTTAAGGTTACTGCATAAACAACAAACGTAAACCCCAGTGTTGCTAGAGCCAGATAATCCCCTTTTAATTTGTTGGTCGGAATGGATAATAAAAAACCAAAAATCATAGCTCCAATGCCGGCAAATATAATGCAACCGAAAAATGGAAAACCGTTTATCGCCAATATGGCTGAAATATATGCACCAATTGCATAAAAAGCGATATGGCCAAGGTTAAGCAATCCGCTATAGCCCATCGCCAATTGCAAAGATAGGGCAAGTATCAGATAAATGCCAATTAAAATTAAAAGATGGATTATATAGGCTGAAAGCATAGGTTAATTTTGTTTGTAGGGTATAATTTCTCCATTTACAATTTGTTTGGCCGATGGCAGAGATCCTGTTATGTCACCATTTTGGTCAAATCCATAAGTTCCTAACATGCCATTAAAATCTTTAATAGTATATAAATAATTTTTTAGTTTTTCTGAATCATATTCTACTTTTGTAAGTGCTTGTTTTAGAATATATGCTCCATCATAAGTAGCAGCGACTGCATATTCAAAATCAGGTTTTTCGCCATAAATCGCAATATATTTATCAAACAAACTTTGTTTTAATGGAGTGTTTGTAATGTCTGGGTCAGCAAAAAAGACCATTTCCTGTGCAAATGCTGATTTTAACACGTCACCATCGCTTCCAAAATAGTTTCCATATATTTGGCTCTTAAATCCTAACTCCCTTAATTCCTTAAGCGCCTCAAGTCCAGCTCCTGGTTGATTTGGGTTGAGTAATATTGCCTCTGGCTTGTTGCTTAAAATTTTTGTGAGTTGTGTTTTAAAATCTTTTGAATCGGGAGAAAAATTTTCCTCAAAAATTTCTCCATTATAATTTTGTTTAAAGGCATTTGATACTCCAACGGAATAATCGTTCATTTCAGTTAATACACCTAATTTTTTATATTTTTCTCCTATAATTTTTGCCATTGTCTTGGCCGTATCTACGTCGGAATAGGAAATACGAAAAGAGTAGTTGCCGGCATTGGTAAAGCCTGGATTTGTTGTCCAAATTGCAAAAAGTAAAACATTATTACTCTCTGCTATAGGAGAAATAGATAAAGATGCAGAAGAACAAGATGTCATTAATATTTTTGTCTTATCAATATTAATTAACTTTTGGGCGGCTGTTGCAGAATCTTTTCCATCGCACTTTCCATCTTCATAAATAATGTTAATAAGTCTACCGTTGACCCCTCCAGAATTGTTTATTTCACTTTTGATAATCTCTAAGGTATTTTTTTGTTCAATTCCCCATGATGCTCCAGAGCCGGTTAATGGACCAATAAATCCAATTTTAATTTCTTCTTTGGTATTATTTTGTTTTTTATTGGTAAGCCAAAAACCAAAAATAACCACAAGTGCAATAATAATTATTATAATCCAAATCCATTTTTTCATATTTTTTTAAGCTTAATTATTATAAGGCACAAATTGGCCGTCTTTAACTGTTTGAACAACATATGGAATATCTACATCGCCATTAATATCAAAGCCGATTTTCCCAATAGTTCCATTGTAGTCTTTGATTTTATATAATTCATCCTTTATGCAATTCGAGGTTAAATTATTTTTCTGTTCACATATTTTTAATGCGACAGTAATGACATTTAGAGCGTCGTATGTTCTGGCCGTGCCAATTTCCGGATTAACGCCATTTTTTTGTTTGTATTCTTCCATAAATGTTTTTCCATTTTCAGAAATTGTTGACCTTAAATAAATAGTCCCTTCTGCATATTGGGCGGCATTTTTAATCAGAGTATTATTAGCAAACGGTTCGGCTGCAAAAAGCGGGAAATTAATGTTTAATTCTTTTATTTGTTTTAAAATAATTTCAGCATCTGGTGCATAAGATATTAAATAAATCGCTTGCGGTGATGAATTTTTAATTTTGGATAACAAGCCCTTAAAGTCTTTTTCGTCTGAATTATATGATTCTGTATTTTTTATGATGCCACCCATATTTTCATATGCCTCGGAAAAATATTTAACTAAGCCCTCGCCATAATCATTATTAATTTTCATTATCGAAATAGTTTTTATGCCTTTATTAATTAATAATTCGGCCATTTGTTCACCTTCTTTTTTGTTGCTTGATAGTATTCTAAAGGTATAATCATTAGGCGATGAATATGATGCTACGGCGCAATCCGACGACATCAACACAATCTTGTCATTATTTGCTATTGGTGAAAGTGCTTGGCAAGTATTGCTTATTGTCGCAATTATCAAATTAATATCCTTTTCTAATAAAATTTTTGACCACGAACTTATTGCACCTTTAGCCTGGCTAGTACTGTCTTCAAATATAACTTCCAGTTTTTTGCCATTAATTCCACCGTTATTATTAATTTTTTCTAAAGCTGTTTGCAGGCCACTTTTTTCCAGTTCTCCATAGCGAGACATCTGACCGGTTAACGGCAATATTGCCCCTATTTTTATAGATGCAATACTTGAAGATTGTTTTAAATTTTGATTGGCATATATTATCCATGTGCTAACAGCAATCGCAATAATTATGACGATTACTATTATCCAAATAATTTTTGATGATCTTTTCATATTTTTAAAGTTTAAAAATAAAATATGTAAAATTATTTTCTTTTAATCCCTAAAATTCCATGAGGCATAAAAAGCAGGAATATAAATAAAATTATAAAAGCAATCGCATCCTTGTATCCTGATGGCAGAAACCAAATGCCAAAATTTTCTGCAAATCCGAGTAAAAACGATCCAAGTATTGCTCCGGGCACGCTTCCGATTCCGCCAATAATAGCTCCCGTAAACCCTTTAATTATTAAAGCCGTTCCCATTGTCGGTTCTAAATTTTGTTCTAAGCCGATAAGTATTCCGCCAATTCCGGCAATTGCCGAGCCGATTATAAAACTCCAGGAATAGACTTTCTCTGAAGAAATTCCAACCACCTCGGCAACATCTTTATTGTCTGCGACAGCTCTCATTGCTTTGCCTATTTTGGTTTTTTTCATTAATAAATACAGTAAAGTCAAAATTACCAGCGCAGTTACAATTATTACGATTTGAAGAGGTGTTATTATTGCGCCAAAGATTTCTATCCCCTCTTGTATTTTTATAAAATCAATGGTTTTTACATCTGCGCCAAAAAACATTAAAATAAGTGACTCAAAAAGTATCAACAAGGCAAAGCTGGTAAAAAGTAAAATAACCGAACTCGCTTTTCGTTTACGGAGTTGCCTATAAATAGTCGTATTAATCAGCCAACCGAAAAATGACACAAAAACCACAGTCAAAACTATTGATAGCCAAAAATTAATGCCAAGTATTGAAAACGTGAGAAATAAAAAATAAGCGCCGATTGTTATTACTGTTCCATGGGCAAAGTGGATAAATTTGCATGTCGAATAAATCAAGGAAAAGCCTGAAGCAACAAGCGCATAGATAGCGCCGGCAATCAAACTGTTTATGACAAGCTGATTAAACATTATTTTTTAAATTTTTCTATTAAAATTTTAAATCCAAAAACTACAACTGCATTCCAAATCCTTTTGAATCTTTTTGGTTCTTGGATTAATCTATATAGCCATTCGATGCCTAATTTTCTAAATACTTTTGGTGCCCGTTTTATTTTGCCAGACAAAAAATCTAAAGTTCCACCTACTCCGATTGCAACATTAATATTTGGCATCTGTTTTAAGTTTTGAGCTATCCACGTTTCTTGTTTTCTCATACCAAAAGCGACAATTAAAATATTTGCTCCGCTTTGATTAATTTCACTTATAATTTTATCGTTTTTTTCTAATATCCACTTGTTATTTTCAAAATGTAACTTGCCGCCGGAATTATAGCCTACAATATTTGAGTTGGAATATTTTTTTGCAACAGTTTCGGCAATACCTTCGTTGCCACCCAAAAGGAAATATTTTGCGTTACTGATTAGAGGATTTTTAGCCCGTGACATTTCCAGTAGATTTTTTACCAAATCAGCGCCGGTTGCTCTCGTCAGCTTTTCTTTATTTAAAAAACTACTAGCCCACATCGGCCCAGACCCATCGCAAGTTGAGATATCCGCTTCATTTAAAACTTTTTTAAATTGCAGATATTTTTGTGCTAAGAGGACAATTTCAGCATTTACAGTCGCAATCCACATTTGCCGGCTGGAGTTTAAAAAGTCAGCAATCCGATTGATTACTTCATTAAAATTTATTTTATCAATTTTTACTCCAAGTAAATCTATTTTCATTGTTTTTCGTTATAATTGACGGTTATATTTGCGTCGCTGGATGTTTTTGTAAGGCTGTCGCTGATATTTATAATTCCAAAAACGTCATTTTTCCAAAAACTAAGGTTAATATCATAATCCTGAATATTCTCTTTGAACTGGAATCCCTTGTTGATAAATTGTTTTCTATAAAATTCAGCCACATCCTCTTTTTTGCGATCTATGTCAGTCCAAGAGGCAGATACTGTTTTGGAATTTTTTAAATCTGAATTTGACAGATAATTTTTTAATTCTCCTATATTAATATTTTCAGGTAACTTCAAATTATTGCTGGCCTTTTGGACAAACTGAGTTCTGGGATCAGTTGAAAAGAAATTTAGAAACAAAGAACTGATTGAGTCCGGAACATATTTTAAAATATTATCTAGCTGTTTTTTTTCAGCCGGAGTCTGAATTTTTATTTTTGCGTTTTCGGAATTATATATTACAAGTTCTTTAGGAAAATCATTTGGTAATTTATCGACGGCCATAACAATTGGTCCGATAAAAAATTTAATTGCCACAAAAATAATTCCAATAATTATAATCAGAAAAATAATAAAACAGCCAAAAGCTTTGGCGCAGGAGTGATTTTTGGGTTTACGATGATTTCTGAAATTTCTCTCGTCAAAGTCTGTTTCTGTCTCAAATTCAGAATTAGCCCTGGAATTAATTTCTTTATCAACTATTAGCATAATATTTATAATATTTTAACAAAAATTAGGCATATTTGCAAAAACTCTTGTTTTTTAATGAATTAAATAATATAATTAATAATGCTTAAACGGTTCTGTCGTATGGGGCTTATATGGACCATAAGTCAGGACAAGACTCGAGTTTTTTCGTCGGGTCTCGGGGCGCGAGCGAAAGTTCGCGTCCATGGCACATTACACACCAATTGGTTGGTGTTTGAATTTTTCCTTCCTTGTTCCGCGGCACCGTTTCTTGGTGCCATCGACATGGGGTCGGTCAACCCCATGTCGAGACTACACTCCGCTTACCATTTGGTGGCGGATTTCCGATAGTTTCGCGTGCCCTGGGTTCACGGTGGGTGCGGGCTCTTCTCCCGCACCCACCACCCAAAAACATTCATCACTTCGGTGATTTACTGTCTATCCTGGGCGGCTGTCTATCAGCGGCTTTTGCGGGCCTCTACGGAGCTCACCGCACTGGCCAAAGATAGGCCTCGTCTTCTCGATGCTCCGCATGGGGGGTGTATCTGAAAGTGGCACCCCTCGTGACGGGTAATAACTAGCCATCGTGGCTATTGACCTTTGAGGTTGAAGCAAAATGTAGGCACGGTCCGCATTGCGCTTCAACCTTTTTTATTTGTTTTAAAATAGGCTTGGGTGCTATAAATTATTTAAATAATCTGTTATAATGAAATTATAATAATAATGCTAAAAATAATGCAATATAAAAAATTTGCAATTTTAATACTATTTACGTCTTTTTTTGCTTTTCCTGCGCTTGCCGCGGAATTTAATCCAAACAATATTATCTCAGATGCTGAAATGTCCAATTATAATTCAATGGATCAAATTGATATAAGTAATTTTTTATCTAAAAGAAAAGGGACTTTAAAAGACTATATTACGGTCGACAAAGAAGGAAATTTTAAAAATGCTACGGAAACATTTTTTGAAACATCAAGGCGTTGGCAAATTAATCCGAAGTATTTGCTTGTTTTAGTTCAAAAAGAACAAAGCTTATTAGAAGATTCAAGTCCATCGCAAGGACAATATGACAGAGCAACCGGTTATGGCTGTCCGGATAGTGGTGGTTGTGATGACAGATGGAAGGGTTTTTATAAGCAAGTTAATTCCGCGGCCGCGCAGACTCGCTATTATATGGATAATATTGATGAATTTGGATTCCGGCCAAATAAGGCTTACAACATTGACGGACAATCAGTAACTCCCGTTAATACTGCTACGGCCGGATTATATAATTATACCCCACATATTCATGGTAATTTGAATTTTTTCAATCTTTATAATCAATATTTTTCGATGAAATGGCCGGACGGCTCCTTGCTCCAGGCCGATGATGGCGATGTGGTTTATTATATTGAGGCTGGTACAAAAAGGGCAATCGCATCAAAATCAATATTAATTTCCAGATTTGATCCAAAAAGAATAATTGAAACATCCCAAAGTGAGCTTGATAATTATGAAGACGGTTCGCCGATTAAATATTTGAATTTTTCATTATTGCAAGGGCCTTCCAATAATATCTATATGATTGTCGATGATGCCAAGAGAAAAATTGTCAGCCAGGATATCTTTAAAAAAGCAGGATTTAATGAAGACGAAATAATAAAAGTTGCTGACGCTGACTTAGCTTTATTTAAGGATGGCTCGGACATAACGCAATACACTCTTTATCCGACTGGTAAATTAATGCAAAATATAAAAACAAAAGAAATTTATTATGTTTTGGGCGGTGCAAAAAACAAGGTAATAAATAATGAAATTTTAAAGGTTAATTTTTCGGGAATGCCAATAACGAAGGTAAATCCTGAGGATCTGGATATATTTCCTGCAGGAGCCAATATTACGCTTCCTGACGGTGAAATAGTTAAGTCCAATAAAGCAAAGACAATTTATGTTATTTCTAATGGAATGAAGCTCCCAATCCTTAATGCATCTGCTTTTGCAAAAATGAAATACAGCTGGAAAAATGTTAAAATTTATACTCAACAAACAATTGACATTCATCCGACAGGCCAGTATATTACTGGTGATTGGTAAATAATTTAAAAATATGCCTTTAGTATTTACAGCAATTATGCCCCATCCTCCGGTTGCTATTCCAACAATCGGCAAGGAAAAATCGAGTCAGATAAAAAAAACCGTTGACGCCATGGAAAAATTGGAAAAGGACTTATACGCGTCTAAGCCCGATATTGTAATAATTATCTCGCCTCACGGACAAGTGAATCCTGATGCCTTTACGGTCAATGTTAGTGATCATTTTGAAATAAATTTTAAAGAGTTTGGTGATTTTGCAACTAAGTTTGATGTTAAGGGCGATATGGTATTAATGTCGACCAATTCAGAAAAAATAAACAATAAATTGCCTATTAATATTATTTCTGATAAGGAATTGGATCATGGAATCGGCGTACCGGCTTATTTTCTGCTTAGACACTTGGAGGGCACTTCGCTTATTCCAATTTATTATTCGCTTTTGGATAATGTATCACACTTTGAATTTGGTAAAAGTTTGAAGGAATTAGCAATGGATAGTGATAAGAGAATTGCTGTAATCGCTTCTGGGGACTTGTCACACTGCTTGACAGATAAAGCCCCTTTGCCATTTAACTCTACTGGTAAAGAATTTGATGAAAAATTAATAGAATTGCTTAAGGGTGCTGATAGCCAGGCCATTATCAATTTAGACCATAAGCTTATTGAAAAAGCCGCTGAATGCGGCCTGCGTTCTATCTTGATCTTGCTTGGAGTTTTAAATAACTATAATTATAAGACAGAAATTTTAAGTTATGAAGCTCCGTTTGGCGTAGGATATTTGGTGGCAAATCTACGGTTAGAATAATATTTTAAAACGGCCTACTGGCCGTTTTTTTGATCTTTACCTTCAACAATTTTAAAAAAATATTTCCACCTCTCCCCTATTTTGCACAACTCCTTCGTATCATTTAAACATCTCTCAATAAATTCTTTTGGGTGATCTTTACAAGCCTTAAAAACTGAATTTCTTTTAAAGCCAGGGATTCCGAGTTCGCCGATTATCCGCAAAGCTAAATCCTGCCACTGATAGGCGGGGGGTTTTATTGCTTGCTTTCTATTGGCAAAAATTGAACCTAAATTTTGAAATCCGTTATCTTCATTCATGGTTGAATTATATCAGAATAAGGATATTACTCAAATTGACATAAGTGCATAAACATTATATGATATAAATCATATGTTAAAAATTATAACCATACCAGATCCTATTTTAAGGAAAAAATCAGCTCAGTTACTGATAAGGGAAATTAAATCCAAAGAGATTCAAGAATTGATTCCTGAAATGATAAAAACCATGCACAAAAGCGATGGCGTTGGTCTTGCTGCGCCTCAAATTGGAAAAAGTATCCGCTTGGTCGTAATTAGGCACAAGGATGGCGATTTGGTTATTTTTAATCCAAAGTTTTTGAGAAAATCTCTTGCCAAAGAAATGGGCGAAGAAGGTTGCCTTTCTGTGCCATTAAAATATGGCATGGTAAAAAGGCATAAAAAGATAATTTTAAAATATATCGACCAAAACGGTGAGCAAAAGAAAATAACGGCAGAAGGCCTGCTAGCTAGAGTAATCCAGCACGAAGCTGATCATTTGGATGGAATTTTATTTATAGATAAAGCTATAGATATAACAGAGCTAAAATAATCAATGGATAAAATCAAAACAATTTTTGTTGGAACACCTGAATTTTCCACTCATTATCTAAATGCCATTATAAATGATGGCCGTTTTGATGTAGTTGCGGTCATAACCCAATCTGATAAGCCATCGGGCCGAAAACATGAAATAATCCAATCCCCCGTTAAAAAGATTGCTTTAGAAAAAGATTTTAAAATTTTTCAACCAGAAAGGCTCAAGGCAGATATAAATATTGCCAGTGAACTAAAAACACTTAAGGCTGATTTGATGATTGTTGTCGCTTATGGTCAAATTATTCCCAAAGAAATTTTGGAAGTGGCTAGGTATGGAGCAATTAATGTTCATCCTTCTCTTTTGCCAAAATATCGAGGTGCCTCACCCGTTCAAAGCGCAATTTTAAATGGAGAAGAAAAAACTGGCGTTACAATTATGCTGATGGATGAAAAAATGGATCACGGTCCCATTCTTTCACAAGTTGAAAGAAAACTCTCAGAAGAAGAAACAAACGACATCCTTCATGAAAAACTGGCAGATCTTAGTACTGATTTGCTTATTAGCTCCGCCATAAAATTTATTAATGGAGAGATTAAACCGATAGAGCAGGATCATGACCAGGCAACCTTTTGCAGGATTATAAACAAAGAAGATGCTAAAGTCGATTGGAATAAGTCTGCTCAGGAGATAAAAAGAAAAATCTATGCCTTTCATCCGTGGCCAGGGACATGGACCATGCTAGATGGCAAAAGAATTAAAATCTTTCCTCCGACTAAAATATTAAAACAAAAAAATATTAAAAAGAGTCCTGGGCAAATTATTATTAATAATAATGAGTTGATTGTAGCTTGCGGAGAAGACTTTTTAAAATTAGACCGACTTCAACTAGAGGGCAAAAAAGAAATGAATGCAGATGATTTTTTAAGAGGCTATGAGGATTTAAACGGTAAAATTTTAGCATAATTCCCTTTCTTTTTTGCCATCCTGGACTTGATCCAGGATCCAGAGATTAATTTAAGGACACTGGATTCCCGCCTCCGCGGGAATGATAGCTTGACTAACTTTGTTTATAGAATCTTAATCTTAAAATAAGGGCACAAATTATAATTACAGCCAAATCTATATATAGTTCTGAGCGTTGGAAATAGTTGGTGTAAATTGTCATTATTGTTACAAAACTAAAGTATGAGAATAAAATAATACTGAAGAAATTCGGTTTTTTTGTTGCGTAAGAATAAACAAATGACAAAACAAGGGCTAAAAAACCGGCAGCGATCAGAATTCCCAAATACCAGAAATCGGCCCACCAGCTAAACATATATGTTGCAGTTACCCACCAGGGCAAAAATAAATCTTTAAACGGTATTTTAACATCAAATTTTGCCCCAATATATTTTAGTCCTGGGTTAAAGGTAGATAAAGTATATTGGCCATAATAAATGTTTGATCCATTGTAAAAATCAACCGCCCTCATCATGGCTTGAAGGTTAAATGTTGGAATAATGTAAATTGGAACTATAAAATTAAGCTCCTTGGGCACTTTTAAACCCGATAGTTTTGAGATATAGGTGAATGGATCTTTTTCCGCATTAGGATCATTATAATCGCGATATGTTATGGATTGCCTGAAGGCTGGAATGGCAACAGAGATTATTAAAACTATTACAATTACGGCTACGGTGGCACTAACTAACTTTCTAAAATTAAAAGCCTTTAAATTATAAATTAAATAGGAAAAATAAGAGATTAATATCGGGAAAATTATTACCAGCCTCGAAGTATAAAGAGACAAAACCGCAAAGCCGGCAATAATATTAGCAATTAAGGCCGCCTTTACCCACTTTTTGGGCTTGAAAACTAATAGATAAAAAACAGAAAATGGTATGGCCAGCCTTGGAAGCAATGAAATGTATTCCCATAATCCAAACAATTTTCTATTAATTACAAAGCGGAAGCTGTCAGGCTGGCTAGACAGTATTGGCAAGGTGCCAAATTTAAAAAATATATAGATATTTACAATCACGCTGGCAACTGTCATCAGTATCAGAATTACAAAAAATATTTTTGAGGGGTTTTCGTTATTTGCGGTAACTTTGCCAATTTTTTTGTTAAATATTTTGGAAAATAAAATAAAGAAAATCACAAATATGGCCAAAAATGAAAGTAAAATAATCCAAAATTTGATTGTCCAGGGCGATTCATTGGGGCTTAATCGAAGCTGGGAAATGGAGATGGCTATAAGCCATAAGGCAATAAAAAGCTTGGCTGGTGAAAATTTATTTTTTCCAACAAAATATGATATCGCAACAGCAATGCCTAGTATTAAAAAAAGTAAAAATAAAATCATAGTTATATTTTTGTGGCAATAGGAATTTCCTCGTCTCGCCTTAAGCCGTATTTAGCAATGTCTGCCTCATTAAATTCATTGCAATATTTAATAATTTTAATATCCATGTCTGATTTTTTAAATCTATCGGCATAATCAAGGCCATAAATTCTCACATGATCTTTTTGTCCAAATGCCTTTAATCTCCCCTCCTCAGAAATAATAGAGTTGTCCTCATAAGTTTGTAAATAGTCAGAATGAACCGGGACCTGCAATATTGCCTGACCATTTGGCTTTAACACCCTCTTAATTTCACTGAGTGCCTTTTGTTCATCTACAATGTGCTCCAAAACATGGTTGCAAATAATCATATCAAAGGTATTATTGGGATATTTAATATCGGTTATATCCATTTTTACCATTGCGAGAGGAGAATCCAAATCCGCGCTTATATAATCCAAATGTTTCATTGTTTTAAACTTTTTTTGAAACATCGGTTCCGGAGCAATATGGAGCATTTTTTGGGGCTTACTAAATACCGTAGTCTTATTTTTTAAAAATAACCAAAGAAGGCGATGCCTTTCGTATGAATCGCAATTGGGACAAATAGCATTTTTTCTTGTTGCGCTAATGTCAATGAACTTTTTAAATTTTTTTCCACAACAAGGGCATTCTACGCCATTGCCAACATAAAATATCATTTTGGCGTTCCTCTTGGCTTTTTTAAGAATTGTCTTTAGTTTCCCCATATTTTTTTGTAAAGTTATTTTTCATAAAATACTTAAATGCGCTTTGAAAAAAGATTTTTTGATTGTTGATGGTTTTTTGTTGAGCAAAACTTTTACCTCCATGATGGATAATTATTGTTTTTGGATCATACATAATTTTAAATCCGGCTTTTTTGACCCTAAGGCAAAAATCCACTTCCTCAAACCAATAAAAAAACCTTTCATCAAAGGCCCCGACCCTATCTATTACTTCTTTTTTAACAAACATATATGCGCCCATTACCTGATCAACTTCTTGGGCTTTATTATAATCAAAATCAGTTGCCATATATCTGTCAATTGCTTTTATTTTTTTGAAAATTTTCGGAGCTTTTATAAGCATTAAAAATATGGGCCATAAAGATGGGAATCTTCTAACCGATGGCTGAAAAGACTTGTCGCCATAAAGCATTTTACATCCCATTATTCCACAGTTTGGATTTTGCGCCATAAACTCCACTGATTTTTGTAATGTGTCAGTAAATATTTCCGTGTCCGGATTTAAAAACAA
Organism: Candidatus Buchananbacteria bacterium; assembly: GCA_041665065.1. Taxonomy (GTDB): domain Bacteria; phylum Patescibacteriota; class Patescibacteriia; order 2-01-FULL-39-33; family 2-01-FULL-39-33; genus JBAYJM01. The sequence continues at coordinate 1,852 of JBAYJM010000016.1, read as the reverse complement.
AATATAATCCCCAGTACATTTTTTTAAGGCAACATTGTTTCCCTTGGCAAATCCTAAATTTTTATCGCTGGCAATTAAATTGATTTGAGGAAATTTTTCTTTTACCATCTCGGCAGAACCGTCTTTTGAGGCATTATCAACCACAAAAGTCTCCGTCAATTCATAGAGCGGATTATTAATAATTGAATTTAGGCACTTTTGAAGCAGGTCTTTTACGTTCCAAGAGACTATGACTATCGAAATTTTCATAATAATTATATTAGCGCTGATTGTTTTAATAGATTTAAGGCCTTTATAGTTATGCGTTTTTTTCCTTTTTGATATATGCTATTACATAAATTTATTGCCTCTTCATATGATATCCATTTATAATCATCGAATTCCGTGTCTGAAATATCAATTTTATCGTCATTAACTTGACAACAGATAAAAAAATAGCATTTCCCTTTCATAAAAATTTTTTCTCCTAGGTCATCTTTTAAATCCCTAGCACCTTGCGTACTTGAAGGAAAATCAACTTTGTCATCGCCAACTAATAAAATGTTTTTATCACATGATTTTAAAAATTTATCACCAAGTTCCTCGCCAGTTTCTCTAAAAAATGCATCTTCGATAATTTCTTTATTGTCTATGCCCCCCTGTGGAAGCTGCCAAAGATCATATTCTTTTTTATAAACAAAAAGTATTTTTTTATCTTTCAAAAAACAGCCTACAACTTGGGGCCTATAGCCACTCTTTCTTATCTGATCAATTTCTAATAATGTTAAATCTTGCATATTTTTAGATTATATCTGATTTTATAACCTTTTTCCACTCACCAACTTTAAGATTTAGGTCAATCAATTTTAATTTATTAATTCTTATTCTGTTTAAGTCCAAAACGCCATAGCCCAGATTACCGAGCATTTTTCTGATTTGGCGATTAATCCCCTCTTTTAAAATAATTCGTAGCACTTTATCGCTCATAATTTTAACGCCCACTCCCCTGACTCTTTTACCGTCAATAATCATGGATTTTTCTAAAACGGCTCTATCTGCCGTATTAAAATTCGAACTAATTTCAACTTCGTATTCTTTTTCATATTCAAATCTCGCCTGGGTTAGCTTATATGCCAAGTCGCCATCATTTGTTAAAATAATCAGTCCCCTACTATCTTTATCGAGCCGGCCGACAGGATAAACTCGCTGATCAATTTCTTTTGATTTTAATAATTCTAATACTGATTTGCCTTGCCAGCTGACTGCGCTACTGATATAGCCCACAGGCTTATTTAAAGCAATGTAAATTTTTTCTTCCTCTATTTTAATTATCTTTCGGTCATATTCAATTGTATCGTTATTCTCATCAATTTGTACGCCCAATTCTTTAATGATTTTTCCATTAATTTTTATCTTTCCATCTGAAATGAGCTCATCCGCTTTTCTGCGTGAGGCGACTCCTGATAATGCTAAAAATTTATTTAATCTCATCATAATTTGTGTTTTTCTTTAATAATTTCCATTGCTTTTTCATACTTATCTTTGCTTTTGGTTTTTAAAAATGGCAATTTATATACAAAGCTTGGTAACCAAGAACTCATTGTCCCGCTTGCCATGACTCTAAATAAAACTTCATCCACCCACACTCCCTCATGTCCTTGCTCAAGCATTGTTAGCCATAAATCCCAATCCTGGAATTTTTTAAGGGATAAATCAAATCTCGGAAAGTGCTCTCGCCTGATTAATGCCGATGTATGAATATATGGCATCTGTCTTAATCTTTCCGGATCAAAGGCCCAGAGCTTGAATTTTTTCCAGCCCCAGATAAATGAGCTATAAGCATAGGATGATTCTGGATTTTCATTAAGTTTTT
>JBAYJM010000015.1:0-31098 GCA_041665065.1 Candidatus Buchananbacteria bacterium | reverse complement strand
GATTTTCATTAAGTTTTTTGAGCAGCTTTGATATCATGCTTGGCTTCATTATAATATCTGCGTCCAGAAATATCACAAAATCTCCTGAACTTTCATCAAATCCCCTGTTTCTTGCTGATGGCGCTCCGCCATTTTCTTTCACAATATATTTAATTTTTGGAAGCCAAGGCTTTACTGCCTCAGCTAAATCTTCTTTTGATCCGTCATTTACCACAATAACCTCTAAATCTTTTTCAGCTTGATTAAAAACACTTTCCAAACATTGGTTAATTGTTCTTGAGCAGTTATAGGCCGGAATAATTATAGAGATTTTTGGCATATAAAATATACTTTAATTTAATATTTTTATAATTCCCTCATCTGCATTCACTTCAACTAGATCGCCATCCTTAAGTATTTTAGTTGCAATTTTTGTTCCAATTACGCAAGGCTTGCCTATCTCACGGGCAATGATGGCGGCGTGACAGGTAATTCCTCCTTCGTCGGTAATAAATGCTGAAGCTTTTTTCATGGCTGGCAAATATTTTGGCATAGTCATTGAGGCAACCAAAATGTTTCCGAGATCTACCTTATCCAAATCCTTAACGCCGGAAACAATTTTTACTAATCCGCTTGCCTTTCCCTTACATGCAGATAAGCCCTTGATTTCCTTGCCCTCTTGCTTATAAGTATAAAGCTGTATATCTAATTTATTTAAAATTTTATCCTTATCTCTGCAGTAAATTTTTCCATTATAAAATACATATCCCTTACTTCGCTTAATTAATTCAGGCATGAGTAATCTATTTTTAATTTTTTCATCCCAAATTTCATCCGGCAAAACAAAACGCATCTTATCTTGATTTTTAGACATTAAGGGAAACTCATTTATCAAAAATGCACTAATTACATTTTCAATGCCCTCGCTATAATCTTGTGTCACTTTTCTCAGGGCCAGGGCCTTATTTATAAATTCCTTTTTTATGGCAAGTTTTGGCAGGTCATAAATAATCAAATCATGTGCCCAATATTTGCTGAATAATTCTATAATTTCTTTAAATTGTTTTATGTTTTGAGGCGTCTTTTGCTTGTCAAAAAATGGTTTTAATTCCTCAAAGACCTCTAGATATTGGCTGAATAATTTTTCAATAAATTTATCATTCTTGCATTTTTGAACTGTTTTTGCATTAATTTTTACAAATGTATTTTGCTCAAAACAAACCGTGGCCAAATCGCCACCCCCATAAATAAAACAAGCGTCGGCAGTTGTTCCAATTAAATCCTTTAACCGGTACGTCATAGCCTCATATAAGGCGCCAATTCTAATTAATGAATACTCGCGCGATATTGTTTCTTTAAATACCATAAATTAATTTAAAACCTCTTTAATCTTTTCAATCTGGGCTTTTAAATCAAAGACTTGCCCCATTCTTTTTTGTCCGCTATCTGCTAATTTTGTCCACAACTCTCTGTCTTGTGAAAGGGAAATAATTGCCTTAACAATCTCATTGTCATTATTTGCATCAACCAAAATTCCAGTGTCTCCATTTATTACAGCTTCTGCGGCGCCGCCGGAATTCGAAGCAATTACGGGCGTCCTGCAAGCCTGCGCTTCCAGGTATGAGATGCCCAAACCTTCAGGCACTTTCGAAATTCCCACAAAAATATGGGCGATTTGATAGTAAAAAGATTTTGAAGCCGGATCGTCCGGTATTGCTCCAATAAATTTTACATTATTGCTGACGCCAACATGGCTAGCCAACTCAACCAGCTCCAGATACTGCGGTCCGCCACCTACAATAACATATTTTAAGTTTGGAATAATCTGTAATATTGCCGGCATCAATTTGATTATTCCGGAATAATTTTTTATCTCTACCAATCTACCCATACTTAGCATAACTAAGTCATTTTCTTCAAGGCCAATGAGTTTTTTCTTGCCGTCTATGTCTGTAATGGGAATATTTAAAGCTTCCACATCTACCCCACCATAAATGGTTTTAATTTTTGTGCTATCACCTGACAGTTCTGCTATCTTTTGCGCCAAAAATTGGCTATTAGCAATAAATGCCTTAGATGATCTATAAACCCTCTTAAAAGCCAATTTTGAGCCAAATTTGGCACCTACAGAGGCAATATCTGTGCCATGTCCGAAATTAACATAGGGCAATCCTAACTTTGGGCCCAATAAATTAAAAAAGTGAAAATGGCCAAATGCAATCTGTTCTATCCCCTGGTCTTTTATTATTTTTTTAATCTTGCCCTTGAGCGATCTCCATCTGGGTGGAAATTTTCCATCAAAAAATTCCGTTCGATAAATAGGATATTTTTGATCTCCGTCAAACTGTTTCGCATTTTGATCATTTTGCGTCAATACCGCAATTTTGTCGGGCTCCATCCTTGAACAAAGATTGTGAAAATAATTTTCTATACCGCCTATTTGCGGCGGAAAAAAGCAAGTAATTAGTAATGTTTTTTTCATACTATTTTTTTACGGAATAATTTCAATTTTATTTCATTTATATCTTCTTTATTAAATCCCCTTATCAGATAAAGGAACACAAAATACACGACTATGGCGATTAAAATTACTATAATAAAATTTAACCAGTCTCTTAATAAAAAAATTATTACTGCCATAACAACACATGCCACTAAATTTTTTAAAAAAGAAATGATCAAAAACTTTTTGTCATATTTGATAATTTTTTCAATCCCCCAAATGTCTAAAATAAATAATAAGCCATAGCTTGCAAGTGAGGATGCGGCTGCGCCCATATAACTAAATTGCGGGATTAAAAAAATATTTAAAACTATATTGAATAATGCTGTTATACCAAGATTAACCGTATTTCTTGATTGTTTATCGCAAGCATTGAGCATCGCGCCCAGAGGGAAGCAAAGGAAAACAAAAATCAGGGAAAAAATCAAAATTTTCAGAGGCTCAATTGAAGAAGAGTATTCTTGCCCGAAAATCGGCGTTATAACTTTATCGGCAATCATTATTACTCCGGTTACAAGAGGAAGAGATAAAATCATGAGATAATAAATTGACTTAACAAAATTTTTAGCTAAGAGCTCTTTGGATTCTACAAAATATTTGGAAAACGCGGGATAAAGGCTCGCCGAAAAAGCAGTCGCCACAAATTGCAAGGCAAATACAATTTTCATGGCAACGCTGTAAATTCCAACGGCACGGTCATCGGCCATTTTGGAAAGCATAACCACGTCTATCGATGAATAGATTCGAACAAATATTCCAGCTATGGCAAAAGGCATGGCTATTTTTAAAATTGTCTTAAAAATATCCAGCTTGAAACTAAGAGCCGGCTTGTAACCGAATTTAAACCGCAGAAGTAAAATTGAATAGGCAAAATTAAAAATACTGCCAATCAAATATACTGCCATCAATGGGACTAAGCCAAGATTAAGTTTTAAAACAATAAATCCAATAACTAAAACTATGAATTGGTTTATGACAATTCCCATGCTTTCAAATGAGAGATTTTGCTTGCCACGAATCATCCCATAAAACGTCAAAGAAAAAGAATCTAAAAGCATTACAAATCCGGAAACATACACCAGCTCTTTGGTGATTTGGGGATAGCCCATCAGATTTATAATCAAAATAACGGCACCATAAATAATAAAAGACGCCAGCAGTTTAAAACCTAATACGCCAGCCAAATATTTTTGTGATTTTTCCTTGTCTCTGGCGCTTTCGCGAATCAATATTTGAGTCAGACCCAAATCTAAAACAATGGCAAATATTGTGGTAAAGCTTAATGCAAAAGTATATTTACCGGTGTTTTCTACTCCAATCCCTCTCGCAACTAGGGCAAAATATAAAAATGACAATACCTTCTGTATTGCCATGGCGGCTGCGAAAAAAGTAGTATTTTTGGCCAAGCTGTGACTGCTCATATTTGGTAATTATAACCTATTTTTTAAAAAATTTAAAGAACAAAAAACTCCCAAAAATCGGGAGTTGAGGTATATAATAAATTAACGTTTGGACCACTGTGGAGCTCTTCTGGCTCTTTTCAAACCAGGCTTTTTTCTTTCCTTAACTCTTGGATCTCTTTTCAAAAACCCTAGCGCCTTAAGGCTTGGCCTAAATTCCGGGTTTATAATTTCTAAAGCTCTTGAAATAGCATGTCGGCATGCTTCCGACTGTGAGGATAAGCCGCCGCCATGAACATTGATACTGACATTAACTGTTTTTTCTAAACCAACTGTTGCCAGTGGATTAGTTAGTGCCGCATACATGGTGTCAGTTTTAAAATATTGCTTATAATCTTTACCATTAACTGTTATTGTTCCGTTGCCACCTTGAAAAATAAAAGCTTGGCAAGTGGATGTTTTTCTTCCGCCTTTTGCATAAATCGATTTAGACTTTTTAGCCGTTGTCTTTTTCTCGTTTTCCATTGTTTATTGCTTAATTTTCAATCTTTTTATCATTAAATCTCTAAGTTTATTTTTTGGCAACATTCCCATCACTGCCTCTCTTAAAACTTTTCCTGGTTGGGCAGAAAATACATCAGCCATCTTTTTTCTTCTTAGTCCGCCAGGATAATTAGTATGCCAAATATATTCCTTTTGTTCTAATTTTTTGCCGGTAAACTTAATTTTGCTGCAATTTAAAATTTCAACATAATCGCCGCCATCAATATGTGGCGTAAATGAAGCCTTGTTTTTACCTCGAAGTATTGTAGCAACTTGAGTCGCCAATCTTCCTAGCGGTTTGCCAGTGGCATCAATTTGATGAGTTTTTCTTTCTATTTTTTCCATATTTTTAATCAACTAGTTCTATTATGGCCATTTCAGCATTATCTCCTGCTCTTGGATTTATTTTTGTAATTCTTGTATAGCCGCCTTTTCTTGTTTTAAATTTAGGCCCCACTACTTCAAAAAGTTTTTTAACTGAGCCCTCGGTATATAAAAATTTCAATGCTGTTCTCCTGTTTGCTAATGTGTCCACCTTGCCAAGTGTAATCATTTTTTCAGCAAATGGTCTTAAATATTTTGCCTTGGCTGTGGTTGTCTGTATTTTTTCATACACAAATAAGCTAGTAACCAAGTTTCTAAGCATGGCTTCTCTTGGCGCTTTGGTTCTGCCTAATGTTTTTCCTTTCTTTTGGTGTCTCATAGTTTTCTTTTAGCTTTTCTTCGGCCTGCCCCTCTTTTTGGGCTTATCATCATCAGCATCTACGGCAACCGGCTCTACCTCAGTTTCTTCGGTACCACCCAAAAGCTCTGATGGTGCTTCACTTACCATTTCTTTTTCAGATAAAATTATGGGCGCCTCTATATCAATTTCGCTAATTTCATTTTGGCCGCCTTCCATAATCCAAGTAAACTGGTTTGTTAAAATTTCGGCTGCTTTTTTTACAGCATCTTCCGGAGAAATAGTTCCGTCAGTTTCAATATTTAATATAACTTTATCATAGTCTGTTTTTTGGCCAACACGAGTTGACTCAACCGCCAACCCTACATTTTGTACCGGAGTAAAAATAGAATCAATTAATATCACGCCAATTTCTCCTTTGCCCTTATCTTTTTCTTCGGTTGGAACATATCCGATTCCTTTAGAAACAGTTATTTCCATTTCAAATGTTGCATCTTTATCATTTAAATAAGTGATAATTAAATCCTTATTGATTATTTCAGCGTCAGCTGAAGGCTCAATATCGCCAGCGGTAATAGTTTTTTCGCCTTTGGCAGATAACTTAAGAACAACCGGCTCATCAGTATATACCCTGACTCTTAACTGCTTCAAATTTAAAATAACTTCCAATATATCATCTGATACATTTTCTAGTGTGCTAAATTCATGCTGAACGCCCTTAATCTTGACAGATGTGGCTGCTCCTCCGGGAAGAGATGATAAAAGAACTCTCCTAAGTGAATTGCCCATGGTCAATCCATAGCCAGGAAAACATGGCTCAATGGTAATTTTGGCTTTTTTGCCGCTTTCAATTTCTTCTACTATAAACTTTTTTGGAAGAGATATTGTTTTCATAGTTTTTTCCTCCTTTGTTCTCCAAAATTTAGATTAAGGAAAACGCTGGCTATTATAAAATTAATTTATTACTTAGAATAGAATTCTACGATTGTTCTCCAGTCAACATTTACGGCAACATCAGCTAATTTTGGCTCGCTGGTAACCTTTCCTTGCAATTCATTGATATTTAAAGATAACCAAGGGACTATGCCATCGCTTTTCTTTAGATCTTCTTTTAGGCTTGCAAATGGTTTAATTGATGAGCTTTTTGCTCCTAGTCCAACTATGTCGCCAGTTTTAACTTGATATGAAGGAATATTTACTTTCTTTCCATTTACTGTAACGTGGCCATGGCTGACTAACTGTCTTGCCATTGCTCTTGAAGGAGCAAAGCCCAATCTGTGAATGGTATTATCCAATCGAAGTTCTAAAAATCTAAATAGCAATTCTCCGGTATTTCCAACTTTTCTAAAAGCTTTTTCAAAATAATTTCTAAATTGAACTTCTCGCAGTCCATATGTTCTTTTTGCCTTTTGCTTTTCCTTAAGCTGCATTCCGTAATTAGTAAGTTTTGCCATTCTTTTGGAAACGCCATGAACTCCAGGAACAAAATTCCTTTTAACTAAAGTGCATTTAGCTCCATTGCACTTCTCGCCTTTCAAAAAAAGCTTTTCACCGGCTCTTCGACATTTTTTACATTGTGGACTTTGTGTATTTTTTGTAGGCATAGTTTTTATACTCTTCGTGGTTTAGGAGGCCTGCAGCCATTATGAGGAATAGGAGTTACGTCCTTGATTCCGCTAACTTGCAATCCGTTTGCATTCAATGCTCTAATGGCAGATTCTCTTCCGCCACCAACACCTTTAACAAAAACAGCAACTTCTTTTAAACTGTATTTTTTTGCTTTTTCACAAGCATCTTTGACAATAATAGAAGCGGCGTATGGAGTTGCTTTTTTAGGACCCTTGAATCCGCATTGTCCTGCTGAAGACCAAGATAAAACATTTCCGTTCTGATCTGTTAAGGTAACTAAGGTGTTGTTATAAGTCGATTTAATATAAGCTCTTCCTGAGCCGACTTGTCTTGAAACAACTGCCTTTTTAGCCTTTTTAGTCGATACTTCCTTAGCTGCTTTAGCTGAAGCTTCAACCTCGGAACTTGGACTTGATTTTTTGATTTCTTCTGTCATGTTAATAATATTATGTCTTCTGAGCGGTATCTTTTCTTCCGGATCCGGTAGTCCTTCTAACATTGCCTCTTACGGTTCTGTTATTTGTCTTTGTTCTTTGGCCTCTTACCGGTAAATTTTTTGAATGCCTAATACCTCTATAACATTTAATTTCCTTTAATCTTTTGATGTTTGAAACAACTTCCCTTTTTAAGTCTCCCTCAACTATGAAGTTTTTTTCAATTTTGGTTCTCAAATTATTAGCCTGCTCTTCTGATAAATTACTTACTCTGATATTTGGATCAATTTTTAAATCAGCCAGTATTTTATTGGATAAGTTGGTTCCAATGCCAAAGATATAAGTCAAAGCTATTTCAACTCTTTTTGTGTTTGGTAGATTTACACCTGCTATTCTAACTGCCATATCAAATGAAAATTATTTTATTAACCTTGCCTTTGCTTATGTTTAGGATTTTTACAAATTACAACCAAGCGCTTTTTTCTACGCACAACTTGGCAATCCTTACAAATTTTTTTAACTGAAGCTCTTACTTTCATAGTTAGTATCTGTAAATTATTCTCCCCTTTGTTAGATCATAGGGGGTCATTTGAATCTTGACTCTATCCCCTGGCAAGATTCGGATGTTAAACATCCTCATTTTTCCTGAAAGATGAGCAAGGATTTCGTGACCGTTTTCCAATTTGACTTTAAAGGTGGCCGCCGGTAAAAGCTCTAAGATCTCGCCGTTAACTTCCAGAAAGTCTTTGGAATCGGGCTGATTTTGCTGTTCACTCATTAGATAACAATTTTTAAGTTGCCCTTAAGTTGTGGACAAACTAAAATTCATGGCTACCTCTCATTGAAGCAATATTGGCCAGAATTTTGAATTAATTAAGCTTATTTTTTCAAATTTAGGTATTGGCTTAATTATATCAGATTCGTTAAATTTGTCAACAATGTTAATATCTTATAGCAAAATATTTTAATTGTCAAATATTTAAGGGTTATTCTAACACTGCTTTAATTCTTCTCACGCCTGCGGAGCTAGATTCCTCTTTTTGAATCTTAAAATGCCCCAATTCGCCTGTGTTCTTGGCATGCGGGCCACCACAGATTTCTTTTGAAAATTCTCCAATTGAATAGACTTTAACCTTGTCTCCGTATTTATGTTCAAATACGCCCATAGCCCCCTTTTCTTTGGCTTTATCCAAGCTCATTTCTTCGCAAACAACTGGAATATTTTTTTGAATCTGCTCATTAACTAAATCCTCCACCTGCTTAATCTGTTCAGGTGTCATCTTGTCGGTATGCGAAAAATCAAATCTAATTCTTTCAGAAGTAATATTTGATCCCTTCTGGAATACATGGTCTCCAAGAACCTTTCTTAGCGCAGCCAACATTAAGTGGGTTGCCGTATGCATTCTTGCAGAAGTTTCAGAACTATCAGCTAAGCCACCCTTGAACTTTTGCTCGGCTCCAATTCGAGATGTTTCTTGGTGTTGTTTAAATGACTCATCATATTCTTCTTGATCTATTTTTAAGCCCAATTCTTTAACAACATCCAGACACAAATCGGGCGGGACGCCATAAGACTGATAATTTTCATAAATATATTTGCCAGACACTGTACCCTCGCTTGATAGAATCGGCACATTTTTTATCTTTTTTACAATTCCATTATTAACTGCCGCCTCCAAATCAAATCTATACTGATATACTCTGCTCAGTGGCTGTTGGAACTTTTCCTCTTCTTTTGTTAGTTGGCTAATTATAAAATCCCGCTGATCCCTAAGTTCTTTATAAAATCCGCCATGCTCGGAAATTACTATTTCAGCAACTTGATGAGTAAAAAGATTATTTATGCCCAACTGTTTGCCATATCGAACAGCTCGTCTGATTAATCGGCGCAGTACATAGCCCTGTTCAACATTAGACGGCTCAACTTTTTCTGCCAATATAAACGTTGCCGCCCGTAAATGATCGGCAATTCTTCTAACATACTTGGTTTGTTCCTCACTGAGATCATCGGGTGTCAAATTAATTAACGACGTTATTTGCAAAATAATATTATAAAGTTTTTCTGTCTCATAAACGCTGGCCTTTCCATTTAAAACCGCCACAGTTCTCTCCAATCCCATTCCGGTATCAACGTTTTTTTGGTTTAATTCTTTATATTCTCCTTCCAATGTTTTATTATATTGCATAAAAACATCATTCCAAATCTCAACCCATTTTTTATCTTTTGGGTCATAAACTTCAGGTGCTTTATCTTCCCCGGTCCAATAAAACATTTCAGTATCTGGACCCTGAGGACCTGGCATTTTTCCACCTGCTGGCCACCAATTATCTTCTTTTGGTAAATATGCAATTCTTTTTTCTGAAACGCCTAAAGATTTCCAAATGTTTGCAGATTCGTCGTCTTTTGGAGAATCTTCATCTCCTTCAAAACAAGTAACTGCTAATTTTTCTAAAGGAATATTTAATTCTTTTGTTAAAAATTCAAAGCTCATTTTGATAGCTTCTTGTTTGAAATAATCGCCCAGCGACCAGTTTCCTAACATTTCAAAAAATGTTAAGTGCCAATTATCGCCCACCTCATCAATATCACCGGTTCTGATGCATTTTTGGACATTTACTAATCTTTGTCCTGCCGGATGTTTCTCACCCAAAAGATATGGCACCAAGGGATGCATGCCCGCCATAGTAAACAAAACTGTGGGATCATTTTCTGGAATAAGCGAAGCCCCGGGAATTATTGCATGCCCGTTAGATTCAAAAAAGGATAAATATAGTTGCTTGAGTTCTTTGGTTGTCATAATAATTGCTGATATTTCAATAGTATAGATTATATTTTAATAAAAAATAGGTATTTTTGCAAGAATTCATTAATAAATACCTATTTTCCCCTAAATAAAAAATAGGTATTTTTAGACAAAAACGAACACTTCACACGTGTGTGAAGTGTTCGCCAATATTACTTAATTATTCCGCCGCCAAGTAATTTATTTTTATCATAAAAAACAACTGACTGACCGGATGTTATTGCTCTTTGCCCTTGGCTGAATTTAACACTAAAATCCCTTCCTGATTTTGAAACTGTGCAAGATGCTGGCTTAGCATGATATCTAATTTGTGCCTGGCATTTTAATGGAAATTTAACTGGCGCTAACCAGTTTTCATTATTAAATTGGAGTTCTTTTTTATAAATACCTGAGATTTTTTGGTTTTTAGTAACAATTAATAAATTTTTTTTGTAATCCATGCTCGCAACATACCAGGGCCCGCCAGATATTCCTATCCCGCTTCTCTGTCCAATTGTGTATAGCGCAAGTCCTTGATGCTCCCCAAGAATTTGGCTCTTGTCGTTAGTTATCTTCCCCTTTTTAGGCTTTAAATATTTCTTTAAAAAATCATTATGTGAATTTCCTACAAAACAAACTTCCTGGCTGTCTTTTTTATCATGAATCGGCAGTTTTAATTTTTTGGCAATTTTTCTTATCTCTTCTTTTTTATAATCAGCCAAAGGGAATAATAAATGCTTAAGCTGTTCTTGTTTTAAATTATAGAGAAAATATGTCTGATCCTTGTTTAAGTCTTTGGGGCGCATTATTTCATATGCCATCATCCGGGATATCATTCTATTGCCACGAGATCCCAACTTTCGCCGTGATGACATTAACGAAATATAATGTCCTGTTGCCAGGTAGTCCGCATCAAAAACAGTTTTGGCATATTTTAAAAGCAAATCAAACTTGATAAATTTATTGCAGGCAACACAGGGATTTGGGGTGTGGCCGGCTTTGTATTCATTTAAAAACTCATCGACGATTAATTTTTTAAATTGCCTTCCAAAATTTACTTTATATATCGGAATATCTAAAATTTTTGCGACTTCTTGAGCTTCATTCCAAGATTTAAGGCTACAACACCTATTTTCGCCATATGTTTCTCCAGAAGGAAACCAAAACTGCATGAAGACGCCTACAACATCATAACCCTGTTTTTTTAATAAAGCGACAACAACTGAAGAGTCAACTCCGCCCGACATGGCCACTACCACCCTTTTATTTTCCTTACTGGACATAATTTGTAATTTTAATTGCGCTTGGAATGATTTTTATATCGATATTTTTGGGCAATTCTATATAATCGCCGTCTATTTGGCAAGTAATCGGCCTTTTAAATCTGACTTTAAATTTTTTTGCTTTCATGTGGAAAAAATATTGCCTGGGCTCTCTAAAAATCAAAAAATGAATTCCGGCCGCCATCAAGGTCCAAAAATTCCTATTAGTCATTACCAAGAGATCGAGAATCCCGTCATTGGGGCTTATGGCCATCTTGGGTTTAAAGCCATAAAAATTACAAGCATTCAATACAATCAAGCTATTGCCCTTAATCCAAATTTTTTGTTTGCCATCATCAATAAAAAACTTTTTCCTTTTGATTTCTAAATTCTTTGTAAACACGCTTATAAAATAACTGCCAAATCCAAAACGATTTTTTAATTTTGTGGCAGTGCGAGAAACGACATCTGAAACATATCCGGCGGAGAATCCGACTATAAAATAATATTTATCATTAATAACACCCACATCTATGGGGGAATTTTTAATATTACGCAACGTTTTAATGGCCTTGTGAGGATTCATCGGCAGGCCCAGTGATGTTGCCACGATATTTGCTGATCCAAACGGAACAATTGCCAATTTTGCATTTAGTTTATTTTCCAAAATTGTCCGAGCAGCCACTTTGACTGTTCCATCACCGCCAATAGCTATGACCAGACTTATGCCATTAAAATCAAAATCTGAAATGTTTTTTTCATAATTTTTATCCAAAAAGAACAGATTAATAGAGTAATCTAATTTTTGCAATTCTTTTTGAACCAAGGCCGAGATATTATTTCCAACTTTTATGCCGGCATTTGGATTGTATATAATGAGAGCCCTTTTCATTTGCTATAAATATTTGCTACCACCAGACTTTTTTAATTCCCAATGAGTAAGCGATAATATTTGAAAATAAAGCGCAAGCAATTCCTAAAAATATTATAATAAAAATAGTAATTAAATCCGGTTTGGCAATAAAATAAGTAAAAATTAAAAATCCCAAAATTGCATCAATCTGATCAAAAAATGGCCAGGGTTTTCCGGAAGCGATTTTAAACCTTCTTTTAAAAAAACTTTTAATCAAATCGCCAACAATTGCGCCCAAACCGGACAGTAGTCCAAACGCCAGCCAATAATTAGGATAATCAACAATAGATATAATTTGCAATGACGGATAAAAAAGATATTGAATAAATGCCACAACAATTCCCACAATCGGAGCAAAAATCAATCCCCGCCAGGTTTTGTGGTTGCCAAAAATATACTCCCCGCCCAGCGACTTATTAAAGTCAACGGGGAAATTTAAAAATTCAAACCACCTCAGTCCTGCCAATATCACCGGGCTTATTCCCGCAAAAAATGCTGGGGCGGCAAAATATATTGCCTTAAATAGCGCCTCCATATTATTTTACCGTATTTAATTGCAAATACAAATTAAATCTGAAAGTCCAAATAGCGTTTTCTTGGCTGATTTTCTTCGCCATTTTCATCCAAGTAAATTACTTCCTCGTCATCATCGTCATCGATTCTCAAATATGAATCCTTGGGCAGTTCCGTAATAAAGCGGGATGGCTGATTAAGATTGTCGTCACTGGCAAAGAGGCTGTAAGTCAAAAATAAATATTCTTTTGCTCTCGTAACAGCCACATAAAACAGTCTTCTCTCCTCTTCTAAATCCTGATTCTTTAATGTTGATTTGGCATGAGGAAATTGCATCTCATTCAAGCCGACAACAAATACCGCTTTCCATTCTAATCCCTTGGCCTGATGGATGGTTGAAAGAACCACGGCCTCCTCATTGTCAGAACCATTCTCTGTCCCCCGTTGGCCCCCAAAACCCTCGGATAGAACTGCATCAGATAAAAACTGCGTCATTGAGCTGTATTGGCGGGAAAAATCAATCAACTGCTCAATATCCTCAATCCGCTCATTGGCATTTTCATAATTTGATTTTAAATAATCTTGATAATCCTCAAATATGGCGGTTAAAATAAGTGGCAAATTATTCTCATCTATTTCAATTATTTTCTTAATATTTTTTTGCAAACCCTTGACAAATATCTGCGATTTGGATGAAATATTGCTGAAATCATCGTTACAAAAATCTGATACTGAATTAAAGGTTGAAATTCTCTGCCATATTTTATTGGCAGTCGCCATACCAATTGACGGAAGCATTAATAATATTCTGGTCCAGGCCATTTCATCTTTAAAATTGGAAATAATTCTTAAATAAGCCAGTAAATCTTTGATATGAGCCTGTTCGAAAAATCTCATGCCACCTCTCATTTCATAGGGAATATTTTTTTTATTTAGTTGGAGTTCAATTTCTATTGATTGATAATGAGACCTAAATAAAATTGCCACCTCACTTAACGCTAACCCATTTTTACTTTGCAAATCAAGCACTTTTTGGCAAATATATTTTGCTTCTTCTTTGGGACTGATCAAGGCAGAAAGTGTGGGCTTTATTGATTGATCTTTGATTGATTTGAGGCTTTTATCAAACTTGCCTTCATTATTTTTTATGCAAGAATTCGCTAAGTGCAAAATTTCCGGTGTTGAGCGATAATTGGTTTCCAGCTTGAATATTTTACAATTTTTAAAACGCTGGGGAAACTGCAAAATATTTTTAATATCGGCGCCTCGAAAGCCATAAATGCTTTGCGCATCATCGCCAACAGCCAATATATTACTAGCCTCTCCGGACAGATTCTCAATTATATCGCTTTGAATCTTATTTGTATCCTGATATTCATCAATTAATAAGTATTTGAATTTTTTAGACATCGCCTCTTTGAATTCCCTATTCTCATAGAGTAACTGATTCCATTTTATTAATAAATCATCAAAATCTAATGAATTGCTAAATTGCTTTTTCTTTGC
This sequence comes from Candidatus Buchananbacteria bacterium, assembly GCA_041665065.1. Taxonomy (GTDB): domain Bacteria; phylum Patescibacteriota; class Patescibacteriia; order 2-01-FULL-39-33; family 2-01-FULL-39-33; genus JBAYJM01. Next base: position 16,951 of record JBAYJM010000015.1, on the reverse strand, counting down.
ATATAAACCTTTGATTTTTTCAATTATCCAAATATATTCATCTTTAACGAAGTCATACTTATCCCTGATTACGTCTTCAATTGGCATTGATAAATTTGAGGCAATGCCTATAATATTTTTTACCACTGATGGCTTTGGAAAATATTTATCGGCAGGCAAACCAACTTCTTTATAGGCCGCTTTTATCATGTCTGAGGAATCATGATCATCTAAAATATTAAAGTTGGGCTTAATATTAATGAGTTGGCCATATTTCCTTAAAAATCTGTTTCCAATATGATGGAATGTCCCACCCCAAAGACCCTTTATTCCAACCCCAAGCTGTTTCTCAATCCTGGAAAACATTTCTTTGGCCGCCTTATTGGTAAACGTCAACAGAAGAATGTTGCCAGGATCAACACCTTTTTCGAGCAAACTTATCACCCTAAAAACAAGGGTTTTTGTCTTGCCTGATCCGGCACCGGCCAAAACCAAACATGGCCCATCGCCATTTAAAACAACGTCGAGCTGGGCTTCGTTTAATTCTGATTTATAGTCAATTTTATTTAGAATATTATTGTGATTTATCAATTTGCTGCTTGGCCAAAAAAATTAGTCCATCCAGGATGCGTTGCGTTTTTCATCTTTGTCATTATTTTTTGTTCCTGTATCGGCATCCATGTCCTCATCGCCCTTAATTGACTTCAACATATCTTTTGCCTGCTCATACCACTCGAGCCTCTCTATTTCCGGGGTGGCTGGAACAGAAGCGGCTGAATTGTTATCAATAACCCTTTCTTTTACTTCAGGCTTTGGTGTTTTCAAAATTTCCTGCGGATGATTAGCAATTTTATTTTCCGCTTTTTTTGGTTTTTCAGCTAGCCTCTTGGGACTTGATTGGCTTGCAAATTGAATTGGTTCCTTTGAGGTTGCCTCATCAAGACTGATTATCTTTTCCTCTTTCGGCTGGCTGACTACTTCCTGTAAATCTCTCATTTCATCATCAATTGTAACAGCCCGATCCTCTTTCTTTTTGCGCCTTTCTTCTTTAATTAGCTTAAAACATTCATCGCAATAAATTGGCTTGTCTGGAGACGGCTCAAATCCAATTTCTGATTCTTTTTTACATAAATCACAGACAATTTTAATTCTTTTTCGAGCAGTTTCTTTGTCTTCCTTCTTAATTGGCGCCTTATCGCCTGAAGGAAGATTAATTTTTTTGATGTTTGTGCTTTTTTGTGAAACAGCAACAACCGACTCAATATCATCACGAGAAACTGTCTTTACCATCTTGTCGCTCAATTCAATGCCACTCCATCTGTTTATTTTATCTTCTACAATTACTCTTGGATGAGCATATCTCTCCCGGGAAACCTTAATAACTTTATCCGCATTATTGGTAATCAAACTATCATAAAGCGGTGGGAGGGTTTTTGAAGAAAATGGATCGGAAGCAATGCCATCAATCATTAATTTAAGGTAAACGGCAAATGATGGCAAATTTACCAAGTCTTCTTCCACAAAAAATGGCGTGAATTCCTTGACTAAAACTTCGGCATCGGCTGCGCCAACCCTAAAACAAATGAGCGTTCCAACGTTACCAAATATGGCGGCTGAAACAGTTTCTGGCAATTGTTCAATATATTGATGGGCAACCGTTAAATTAAGCCTGTATTTTCTAGCCTCTGACAAAATACTGGCAAAACTATCGGTGGCAAAATTTTGGAATTCATCAACATAAAGATAAAAATCTTTTCTTTCTTTTTCCGGAATATCAACACGACTCATAGCCGCCAGATATAATTTTGTAACAATTAAAGAACCAAGGAGTTGCATTGTATCTTCACCAATTCTACCCTTCGATAGATTAAGAATCAGGATTTTGCGATTATCCATTATGTCGCGCAAATCAATGGTTGATTTTACCTGGCCGACAATATTTCTAATCAAAAAATTTGATAAGAATTGTCCTACTTTATTTTGAATAGGAGAAATAACTTCTTGCAAAACACGGTCATTCCATTTGGAATATTCATTCGTCCAAAATGATTTAACAACCGGATCTTTTATTTTTTCAATAACCTTATCCCGATACTCCTTATCAACCAAGATTCTCATAATTCCAAGCAATGTACTGCCAGGATAATCCAACAGCGCCAAAACAGCATTTCTTAAAATGTATTCCAAACGAGGTCCCCAACTTTCAGCAAATTGCTTTTTAAACACACCAACAATTCCTGAAGCAATCAGATGTTTATAGCTTTCATCAACCGCCTCCAAGACATTAAATGAAATTGGAAATTCAGTATCTGACGGACTTAAATATATTACATCATTTACTCTGCTTGAGGGTATGAAATTTAATAATTTTTCAGCAGTATCACCGTGAGGATCAACATAACAACATCCTTCGCCATTTATAATATCTGAAATAATCAGATTTTCAAGCAATGTTGTTTTACCCATACCGGTCTTACCAACAATATACATGTGGCGCCTTCGATCATCCCTTTTAATACCAAAACTCCGCTCAACATTACGATAGTTGGTTTGTCCAAATATGGTTATATCCTGATCATTGAATTCTGGCATATTTTTGTTTTTAAATTCTATTTAAACTACCGGCAAATTAGGTGGCGGAGCCGATTTTTTCTTTTCGGCTGGATTTTCTTGTGCTATATCAGGCAAAGCATTTTCAATAAATGGGATATTGGCAGGAGGTGAAGAAATCGGACTAGGTGCTTCTGTCGGCATATCTGAGGGCTCTTTAGGTGCTTGATAAGGCAAACGAGTAGGCGGAGCCGATTTTTTGCTTTCAATTTTTTCAACCTGCATAGCCTTAACCGTCATAACCGGGAAGTGCCAGACTGTAGCCAACTCTTCTTCGTTCATAATCTGATTTCCAGGACTATCACCATAATAGTTAGATCGCCCGATAAACAACCTAAGTATTCGATTTTGTTTGGCGGCAACTCTTTGGGGAACTCGAAAATAATCAACTGCCGTTTTACTGATTCCGCCGCCCGGCTTTAGAGCATTGCAATTAAGAGTATTAAATTGCTTCATAGAACCGGTGACTCCAGAAACACCTCTGGTTTTATTAAAAACCTCTTTTTTACCAATATAAATATATCTCCACTTAAAATTAAAGTTAGATTTGGAAATTTTATTTTCCACTTTTTCTAATGCTGTTCGCTGGCCTGGCGATAGATTCATAACCCTGAATTGATCTGCTTCCTTTTTGGCTGGAGCAGCTGCAGCGCCACCATTAAATATTGACAATACTCCGCTTGTAAATCCCTCTATGGCACTGGCGGGCATCGCCAATAAGTCATCACTGAATTTTTTGGGCGCAGAATATGATTGCCCCGATAATTCCTTGACAATCTTTTTGGCTTTTTCTCCCCAGCCAGGCTTTTGGGGCGTTACAATTAACTGCATCCATCCTTGTTCGCCCGCGATAAACCTGCTAAAAATTTCCAGCAAGGACGCCATCGGGTCCATAAATCCCTGAGTTAGGGTATGCTCAAATTCATTGTAGGTCTTTATGGGATAAGGATAATCCTTAACTAAAACGAATTCAGTTCCCCATAAGTCGTATTGGTCATTAGGAAACGTCATCTTAGCAAAATCTTTGGTGTAATCCTCCACCTCTGTTATTTCCGCATCAGGATATTGAGCATAAATGGAGGCTTCAATTAAATCCCTATATTTTGATTGGGTTCTAATCAAAAATTGCGTGTAACCCTCAATGCTGACAATTTCAAAAGAAAAGCTATCCAAAATTTTTCCAACCCAGTTAGAATCAATCATGTTAAAATTCGAATGGGCGCCGGCAATGGTTTGAAAAAGATTTTCTACCGCCTTTGGAGTTTGCTCATTATTTTTGGGAATATCAATAGCCAACAGGACAAATTTCCATTTTGATGCATACTGACCCTGTCTGCCATCCAGCCAAATCTCATAAATAGCATGAGTAAAATAGCCTAGAAATATTACCCAAAGCCCATGCCAAAACAAATACATTGCAACCGAAAAGGGATTTCGAGATGCCAAAGATGTCAAATAAGGAAGTATTGCGCTAAATAGGGTGTTTAGTCCAAAATCCATATATTAAATTATTCCAAATTCATAATAATTATCAAAAATTAGCTTTTATATTTGGCGATTAATAATTTTTATTATAACATTTATTATTAAAAATCAAAAATCAATTTATAAAAACAAAAAAGCGGATTGCCCGCTTTTTTACCTCCTTAATTTAATTGTGTTTAAGAATTTATTTCGAGTGATTCTTTGTCTTCAAACGCATATCTGCCATCACTGAGTTTTTTTATTTTGGCATTATTCATCAAGGATAAATAAATCGTTGACTTTTTAACATCTCGCTTAGCAAGTACACCTTCAATAATCTGATCCTTTGTCATTGGTCCTGAACCCTTGAGCAACTCCTCAACAACATCTGCGACATTGCCCGGTTTATAGCCCCATTCTTTTAGTGCATATATTCCCCTTCCGACTAACACGTACTTTTGATCTAAAATCAATTCATTATGCACGGTTGGCGGATAAGCAATTTTTTCATCAAACTTATTGTCATTAATCATGCTGGCAATATCGACAAAATGCAGTGGCTTGCCGGCTTTTTTAAGAGTGATATAAATCTTATCATTGATTTTTTTAGGTTGTACAATTCCCCAAGAAACAAGTCCCCATTCGTTGAATAAATCCTGCTTAATCTTTCTGCTGGCTCTCAAATAACTCTCTAAGATTTTATTTATATCATCATCCGTAGCCTCTAGAAAAGAGGCTGCCGACATGACCTTATCTTTATTTTTTTCGTAATAATTAGAGTTTTTAAAATTTTCAAGAAGATTTTTCAAACTGACCGGCTTTTGATTCTGTTCAATAATACTTACCATTTCAGAAATAATTTCTTTAACAAGCGCAATATCAGCACTGCCCAATTTCCACAAATGATTGAATTCTTTGTCTTGTTTGATTTTAGAGATATTTTCGCTAAAAATATGTTCCGCAAGGAATAAAAGAGAACTTTCACTATCTGGGTGTGAATTTAGATAATTTAAAATATTCTCCATAAAAAATTGTTCTTCCATCACTCCGCCAAATTGTTCAAGCAAAGCGGCTATAACTCTTTCAGCTTCCGTCATTTCAACTTTCAACTCCTGAATCTGCTTTAGCTTATTAATGGTCAAATTTTCTATTTGCCTAATTCTTTCTCTGGTAATTCCATAGTGACTGCCAATCTCTTCGAGGGTAAACTTTTTATCCATACCCAAACCAAACCTTCGCTTGATAACATCCCTCTCTTTGTCATTTAAATACGAGAAAAGCGTATTTAAAGTATCAACTGGATTAAACATAGCGATTTTTTCTTGGAATTGATTTTTTCTTACTTGGTCAAGAATTGCCATACTTTTTATAAATGAAAACCAAAATATCTTATCTAAATTTAAATAAAATATATTCAATTATTTTTATAATACTAATTATATCAAAAATAATGGCTTTTGTCAATAAGCTTCAAAAAAACCCGCTTTAAGGCGGGTTTTTGTTCTATTTTATTGCTTTTCTTTTCTTGTCAAAGTTATGCCAATCTACTACCAAGGGACTGGCTACAAATATGGATGAGTAAGTTCCAACCGCTATGCCAACAATCAGGGCAAGTACAAAATACCGAATTGTTTCACCCCCGAGAAAAAAGAGCGCAAACAAGACTAGCAACGTCGAAACGGAAGTGTTGATTGACCTGGTTAAGGTTTGATTTACGCTATCATTAACTACATTTTCAAAATCAGAACTGTAATGTTTAGAAAGATTTTCTCTTGTTCTATCAAAAACAACAATAGTATCATGTACAGAAAAGCCCAAAATAGTCAGCAGAGCCGTAATAAATAAGGCATCAACTTCTACATTTAAAAACTTTCCTAGTATCGCAAATAATCCAGCCACAATTACAATATCATGAAGGAGAGCAACGATGGCAGCCACTCCATATTTCCATGACACTACGGGGCGTGACACCTTTCTAAATGCATAAGCAATATAGAGCACAATACAAATTGCCGCTACAATTATTGCGATCCAGGCATTTTTTGTCATTTCCTTGCCAACAATCGGACCAACAGATTCGAATCTTAATTCTTTTACATTTTCAGATCCTTCCTTGCCTGGAAATTTTTGGGCCAAAGTATTTAAAATATTTTGGTGCGTCGGCTGATCGACATTTTTAAATCTAAGAAGCATATTGCTTTCCCCTGCTGATTGCGCCTTAAGATCACCCAGGTTCAATGGCTTAAGAGAATCCTGAATCTGGACAACATTTGGCCTGTCAGACTTAAAGGATAATTCCAGCATACTTCCGCCAGTAAAATCCAAACCCGGCTTAAGTCCCCACGCTATTAGAGCAACAATTGCGATTACAAATAGGATAACCGATACGGAATAATAAACTTTTCTTTTTTGAATTATTTTCAATTTCATAGTGATTACTCTTTAGTTTCTATTGTTTCTTTAGGTGAGGATCCGCCATAAAGCCATTTATTTGATAATGGCTTCCATCCCGCAACCAATCTTAAAAGTTGCCTCGTTATTGTAATTGCAGAGAACATTGAAATGATAATACCGATAGCTAGAGTTAATGCGAATCCTTTGATTATGCTTGTGCCAAACCAGTATAAAATTACACAAGTAATTAACGATGAGATATTAGAATCCCTAATCGAAGTCCAAGCCCTATGGAATCCCTCGCGAATAGCTAAAGGCAAGTCCTTTCCGCTTTTAAGCTCCTCTTTTAGGCGGGCAAAAATAAGCACGTTGGCATCCACCGCCATACCTATGGAAAGAATAAATCCTGCAATACCGGCCAATGTCATGGTAACCGGAACCAATTTGAAAACCGCGATAGAAATAGTTGTATAAATAAGTAAAGCAATGACCGACAAAACTCCAGGCAACCTATAGTATAAAATCATGAACAGTGCAACCAGTAATAATCCAACGAATCCGGCAAATAAGCTTTTTTGGACTGATTCATTTCCTAAAGATGCGCCGACAGTTGTTTGAGAAATTAAATTTATCGGCACTGGCAATGCACCGGCATTAAGCCTCTGGGATAATAGTTTTGCCTCTTCCAAAGAAAAATTACCAGAAATGACAGCCTTACCGGTTAAAATTGGCTCATTTACTCTTGGTATGCTGATTGCTTGGCCATCTAAAAATATTGCAACCAATTTACCGGCATTTTGTTGAGTAATTTCACCAAATAATTTTGCGCCTTCTGAATCAAACTCCAAAGCCACCTGAGGCACGCCCGTATTTTGATCCATTTCTAAACTGGCTTTTTTTAAATTCTTGCCAGTTAATTTTGATAAAACCCATTCAGGTTGTAGGGCGACGCCTATATCTTCAGCCGTCTTTGTTTTAATTAGTATCTGCCTAACATCAACCTCTTCGCTGTCGCCTGTTCCACGCCTAGCATCAATTTTAATAATATGATAACCAAACTGTGTCTTGACTAATTGAGGATACACATCCCCCGTCTTTAATGAAGCATTAAATATTACGTCGTTAAATTCAGGCACGAAAGTTCCTTTTTTCACGCCAGTATATAATCCGCCGTTATCTTTACTTCCAGGGTCTTCACTGTCAGCCTTTGCCAGTGCCGCCATATCTGCACCACCCTTAACTTGGTTTAAAATGCTGGTAGCTTTTTCCTCTGCTGTTTTATTTAGAGCGTCTATCTGTTTTTGCTGATCTACTGTTAAGGATGTACTGGCATTTGGATTCTCGGTTTTAAATTCCAATCTTGGAGTTTCTCCGATCATCTTGATTGCTTGGTTGATATCATAAACACCGGCAAGCTCAACAACAACCCTCCAGTCATTTCCAACTTGATTGGTTTGTACAAGCGGTTCGGATATACCCATTGAATTAACTCTTCTTTCAATTACGTCTCTAACGCCAGAGATTGAGTCTGCCCTATCGGCCTGAGGAATTTGACTCATGTCTGCGTTATAAACCAGGTGACTGCCACCTAATAGGTCGAGACCAAGATGAAAATATGGTCCGTAACTTTTTAGATCAATTTCCTTGATGTTCTTGAAAGAAAGTTGATTACTGCCGTCTAACGGGTTTTTTTCAGTGGTTGGCCAAATTTTAAAAGAATTTAAAACAGGCACCGCGCTTATTCCCCTGTCCAAGGTATCGGCGATTACGTTTTTTGAGCCAACAACGTCAATAAAAAGAGTTACTACAAATAAAATAACAATTCCCCAAATAGCCCATCTAAGCTTTTTTCTAGGATTGATTACTTGTTTTTTAAATTTTTCTGCCATCTTTAATAATTATTAATCATGAATTTAGGGGGCTAACATTACTTTTTTCAATAAGTTTAGCCAACACCACCCATAAATTTGGATATTTCCAAAAAGAGTGTATTTATCACGGTGAATCTTAACAAATAGCGCCAAAATTAGCAAGACTTTTACCCACAGTTTATTTTAATTTTTTAAGGCCATTTCTACCAATCTATTTGAATATCCCCATTCATTATCATACCAGGCTAAAACTTTGGCGAGGTTGCCACCCACGACGCGAGTATATTTTAAATCAACAATCGTTGAATATGTCGTTTTAATAATATCAGTGGAAACAACTTCATCATCAATTCCGGCAATTCCTAGTATTCCTTTATATGCCGGCAACTTTGCAGCACTCACAAAAGCGTTATTCATTTGTTCAGCAGTAACATTCTTTTTTAATAATACCGTGATATCAGAAAGAGATCCGCAAATTACAGGAACTCTAACTGCAATGCCGTCAAACTTGTTTTTTAATTCTGGTATAACCAATGTAGTAGCTTTGGCCGCTCCAGTAGATGATGGGGCCATATTTACGGCTCCGGCCCTTCCTCGCCTTAAATCTTTTGAATCCGGGCCATCAACTAATTTCTGAGTAGCAGTATAGGCATGAATAGTTGTCATCAGTGATTTTTCAATTCCAAATTTTGATTCTAAAACCTGCATGACGGGAGCGATACAATTTGTGGTGCAAGAAGCATTTGAAACAATATTATTTTTTCCAATATTTTGCTTTGTAAAATCAGTGCCCATTACTAGTGTAGGGGTTTTTTCATCTTTGGCGGGAGCGGACAACACCACTTTTTTAGCTCCAGCCTTGATGTGCATTTGCAAATCTTCAAATTTTTCAAAATAACCAGTGCATTCAAGGACAACATCCACGCCCATTTTTTTCCAGGGCAGTTTTGAAGGGTCTTTTTGGGCTAATACCGGATATTTTTTACCATTAACAATCAAATTACTGGCATCATATCCAATTTTTTTATCAAAACGACCGTAAACCGAATCATACTTAAGCAAATACGCCAAAGTTTTTGAATCAGTCAAATCATTAATGGCAACAATCTGAATGTTTTTTTTGCTAAGCGCTATTTTAAAAGCAGCCCGGCCGATTCGGCCAAAACCATTGATTGCAATTTTTGTCATAGAATTTTTAGTTAGTAGGGCGTAGGTTGTAGTGAGTAGTAGTTAATAATGTATTTATTATAACATTTTTAAATTTAAAATAAAAAAAGAAACGCCTTTTAAGGCGCCTCTTGATAAAAAGTTTTATTTATTATCGGGCTCTTGTTTTTTTGGTTCAATCGGCACTTCGACAATCAAATTTTTATCACCTTCTTTGTCAGCATCAATTCTGACATCAACGCTTGATTTAAGTACGTGCCAGCCAATAACCTCTCCCCTGCCATGTTTGGTAATTACTCTTGTTCCAACCGGTGGCAAACTTTTTGCCAGCTCTTGATAGGCTTCATTTTCAAAAGCCAAGCAGCATTTTAATCTTCCACACACACCGGACAATCGTTCAGAGCCCCTATGGGCAACCTGCTGAATATCAGCATATTCAGAAGTAACATTGCCCAACCTCTTCAAACATCCCTTACAGCACTGCACCAAACCGCAACAGCCTACATCACCCTTTAGTTTAGCTTCATCCCTTACACCCAACTGATGTAATCTGATAGATTTTTGAAAATGCCTATTTAAATCCTTCACTAAATTTCTAAAATCAATTCTGCCATCAGCAATAAAAGAAAATGTCAATCTTTGATTATCAAAAGAAAAATGACAATCAACGATCTTCATTTCTAAATCATTTTTTTTGGCAACCCTTCGGCAATAGTTTATTGCCTCAATCCGTTCATTATCATTTGCGCCAAAAATATCTGAGTCATCTCTTGAAGCGGTTCTTTCAATTGTTCCGATAAACCCCCAATCCTCCTTCTTAGGATCAATTTCTTTTATCTCGATAATTATACCGGCATCCTGTCCATATTCTGAATTTACAACAACCAAAACACCGGACTTAACGTCAATGCCGTTTAAATCATAAGCGAAAGGTTTATCCCAAGGGGCGAATTGTACGATGGCCGCCCTCATATATTAAATTTGAAATTTTATATACTCTTTTATGTCTGCACCATTAAGCAAGTCTGAGATCTTTTTGGTATCATCTTTGACAAAAATTTGGTTTAGCAAGCAATTATCCTCATAAAATTTTGCCAATTTGCCTACTAAAATTTTATCCCAAATTTGTTCCGGCTTGCCTTCTTGCTTAAGCAGTTCGCGATAAATTTCTTTTTCTTTTTCAACTATTTCAACCGGCACTTCCTCTGGCCTGATCCATTTTGGCGACATAGCCGTAGCATGCATGGCGATATCATTAGCCAACTCTTGACTTCCACCATCAAGGGACACTATTGCCGCTGCTTTTTTATTAAAATGCAAATAACTACCCAACACACTTCCTTCTACAACAGCAGATTCAGCCAAAATTAAATTTTCACCGATTTTTACAACCAGTTCATTTTTAATTACTCCTTCAGCCCAAGACTTGAATTCTTCCTTATTCATAGTTAAAAGCTTTGTTGCAAAATCATTTACAGTTGAAACAAAATCCTCATTTTTAGCAACGAAGTCGGTTTCACAAGCCACCGCAACGGCAGCAATTTTATTATCAGCCTTAGCCAAAGCGATTACGCCTTCTTTGGTTGCTCGGTCTGATTTTTTAGCGGCTTTGATTTCGCCTCTTTTTCTAAGAACTTCAACGGCTTTTACAATATCGCCATCTGCTTCTTCTAGAGCCTTTTTGCAATCTGCAATTCCGGCTCCGGTTTGATCTCTTAATTGAGAAATAGTCTTAAGGTCTATTGCCATAAGTGTAAAATATTAATAATTTAAATTTTAACAAAACAATTAAGCGGCGACTTTAGCTTTAGCCTCTTTAATTGCCTCTGAGATTGTACTTAGGATTAAATCAATGGAATTAATAGCATCATCATTAGCCGGAATCGGATAGTTGAATAAGTCTGGATTAGTATTTGTATCGCAGAATCCGAAAATAGGAACTCGTCTTTTTTTGGCTTCAGCAACGGCTGTCTTTTCCTTTTTAGCATCAAGAACAAAAATAGCATCCGGAATTTTTGATAAATCACCTAAGCCGCCGACAATCTTGTCTAATTTTTCTATTTCTTTTGCAAATTTTACCTGTTCGCTCTTTGTATACTTTTGCAAGGCGCCGGTTTCTTTCTGTTCCTTCAGACTTCGATATTTTTTGATTAACTTGCTGACATTTGGAAAGTTGGTAAAAAATCCGCCAACCCATCTCTCATTAATATAGGGCATGCCTGAAGCAATGGCATATTTTTTAATCATTTCCTGACCCTGTCTTTTGGTGCCAACAAACAAAACAACGCCACCCTCAGCAACTATTCTCTGAAGTTGGTTTACAGCCACCTCCATTCTTTCGAGAGTTTTTTCCAAGTCAATAATGTGAACACCGCCACGCTCGACAAAAATAAAATCTTTGGCTTTTGGGTGCCATCTTCCCTTTTGATGTCCAAAATGGACGCCTGCTTTAAGCAGGTCTAAAACTGTTGGTAATTTCATATTTTTCCTTTTTAGCCTCTACCTTTAACTGACCCTTCAGACAAAATAGCCCGAGAATTGGACTAATTTACCTTGGGGAAGGAAAATTTAAAGGTATGAGTGTTTATTAATTATTTTCCGCTTTATCTATAAATAACAAGCAGAAAGAACAAATAAAATGTAACAAAATATAGCAAAAATGTCAAATGATTGACCAGATTAGCCAAATGTGATAATTAGTACTTAGAAATAAGGAGGAAATACACTCGAGCACCGTGTGCTCTAGGAAGTATAGGGCCATAAACCAGAGGGAGAGGAAACGATGATATTGCGCTATCGTCCCAAAGACGAAGACCTGGCAGACTTTGGCAATCTGGGAACCAGGCTAGAAGGAGGGCGCCAAGAAGTCGAGAGTGATCTTTTGGGTGCATTCCCACGGTTTCAGCGGACGTATAAAGCCATCTTCGCCGAAGATGCGCCGGAAATTCAAGACCCCAAAGTGAACTGGACCGACGACACACACCCGGTTCTGTCCTTTCAATTTGGCGAGGAAAGACAGAGACCCTTAACTTCGAACTCGTCGAAGAGTAAGGCGGACGACAAATCCGCTTATACGCGCCCCAGCAGTGTATCATATGCTGCGGGCGCATTTTTTCTTGACTTTTATCCATATTTTATTTATAATGCATAAAGTTACATTAAATTCTTAAGATTTTTATGAAAAAAGACATTCATCCAACCTATTTTACTGAAGCTAAGGTCACATGCGCTTGTGGTAATTCTTTTACTGTTGGCTCAACTCAGGAATCATTAAATGTAGAAATTTGCTCATCTTGCCATCCTTTCTACACTGGTAAGCAAAAACTACTTGATACTGCCAGAAGAGTTGATAAATTCCAAAAGAGAGTAGAGGCCAAGGCCGAAAAAGTCGGTGGTAAAAAAGTAAAAAAGGCAAAACAACAGGAGATTAAGAACGCTAAAAAAGCAAAGACAACCAAAGAAAAATAGCTACCTATTATACAAAAAGAACCCTCTCTTTAATGGGTTCTTTTTGTTTACCTATGATATAATTATAATATGAAAGATAAATTACAAAAAATTCAATCGCGGTTTGATGAACTTGAAAGGCTTCTTCAGGATGGAGCTGTAATTTCTGATCTTGAAAAATTAAAAGAAATTTCACAAGAATACGAAGACCTGAAAGAAACAATCGCCGCCAAAAAAGAACTGGACAAAGTTGATGCCCAAATTTCTGATGTTATTAAAATGATTGAAGAAAATCAAAACGACGAGGAGCTAAGAAAAATTTCCGAGGAAGAAAAAATATTGTTAGATAATGAAAAACAAGACCTGGAAAAAGAAATCGGCTTCCTTTTAGCGCCAAAAGATCCAAATGACAGAAAAAATGTCATCGTTGAAATCAGAGCCGGAGCCGGAGGTGATGAGTCGGCGCTATTTGCCGCAGAGCTAATGAGGATGTATATGAAATACGGTGAAATAAATAACTGGAAAGTTAAACTTATTTCATCAAATAAAATCGGCATCGGCGGATTCAAGGAAGTAATATTTGAAATCGCCGGTAAAAACGTCTATGAGACGATGAAATATGAAAGCGGAGTTCACAGAGTTCAAAGAGTTCCTGAAACCGAAAAGAAAGGCCGAGTCCACACTTCAACGGTCACGGTAGCTGTTCTGCCCGAAGCCGAAGAGATTGACCTGGTTATTGATCCCAAAGATTTGCGAATTGACACTTTCTGTTCTGGCGGAGCCGGCGGCCAAAGCGTGAATACGACATATTCTGCAGTTAGAATTACCCATGTGCCAACTGGAATTGTCGTATCCTGCCAAGATGAAAGATCACAACTCCAAAACAGGGAGAAGGCAATGATAGTACTGCGCTCCAGACTTTTGGATTTTAAAAGACAGGAAGAAGATGCTAAATTAGGAGCGGCTCGTAAATCCCAAATTGGCTCGGGTGACAGGAGTGAAAAAATAAGAACCTATAATTTTCCTCAGGATAGAATAACCGATCACCGAATCGGCCAAAATTTTGGTAATATACCAGTTATCTTGAATGGCAACCTATCCCCTATTATCGATGCCCTTAAGGCTGATTTTATTGCAAAATCCCTAAAGGATTAAAATTAAAAAAATTATCAGTCAAAATTAAGCGAGTTGCAAATAATACAATCACAAATATCACTAAGATTGAAATGACAATTAAGGATGCTTTAAACGTCGGTTGGAAAAAATTAAAACAATCCAAGATTATTAATCCGGAATTAGATTCCGAGATTTTATTGTCGCACACGTTAAATAAATCAAAAGAATATTTATTTGTAAATTACGACAAAAAAATCACCGACAAAAAATTCAATAACTTTTGGAACTTAATTAAAAAAAGATCCAAGCACGAACCGGTTGCTTATTTGACCGGTCACAAAGAATTCTTCGGGCAAGAATTCAAGGTTAATAAAGATGTTTTAATTCCAAGGTGGGAAACTGAGCAGTTACTCGAAGAAATAAAAGAATATGTCCACAATATAAACTCTGACAGCTCAAATTTAACCCTGGCCGATATCGGAACAGGAAGCGGCATAATTGCCATATCCCTTAGTAAAATGCTTCCTAAGGCTAAAATATTAGCCGTAGACATATCACCAAAGGCCTTAAAAATAGCCAGGATCAACTCTAAAAATCACAAGGCCAAAATAGATTACTTCAAAGGAAACTTGCTCTCTCCAATAAAGAATCAACAAATTGATATTATAGTGGCCAATCTGCCCTATATTGATATCAAGGAAAAACAATTTAATAAAAAATCGCAGCAAGAATTATACAAAAAAACCTTAACATTTGAGCCGTCTATCGCGCTTTATGGCGGTAAATTAGGTTTGGAAATTTATAATAAATTCTTTGGCCAAATTTTAAATCTTAAACACAAACCACAAGCAATATTTTGCGAAATAGGCCATCCGCATATCTCAGATACAAAAAAAATAGTTAAGCGCTTTTTTCCAAAAGCAAATTTTGAAATTAAAAAAGACTTAAGTGGCTATAATAGAATATTAATAATAGAATTGACTAAAACCTAAAAAGCAGACTGCCATCCTTTTTTATTAGCAAAAAATCCCGCGTCCGCCAGTCGGCGGAGCGGGATTTTTATAAAAAGTAATTATTCTTTCTTTTCGCCTTCAGGAGTTGCGCCCTCAGCGGAAGCCTCGCCCTCAGCAGGAGTTTCTCCTTCTACTGGAGCCGGAGCCTCAACTTTTTCTTCCTGTATTCTAGCAACTGAAGCAACTATGTCTTCTGGTTCGTGATCTGCTATTTCCACAGAAGAAGGAATTTTTAAGTCTTTAATTTTAATGACATCATCAAACGATTCTAACACAGACACATCAACCTCAATGCCATGAATCAAATCACCTGGTAAACATCTAATTTCAACCTCGCTAATACTTGTAACGATTGAACCGCCGTCTTCTTTTACCGCCTTTGACTCACCAATAAAAGTCAGTTCAACATTTGCATTAATTTCTTGATCCATCTTAATTTTTTGCAAGTCTACATGAACATACCTATTTTTTATCGGATCGTAGTGGACTTCAGAAATTAACACCTTAACCAATTTACCATCCACCATCAAATCCACAATAGTATTTTCACCAGCCTCCTTATAAATTTTTTCAAATTGAACATAATTTACTTGAATACTCTTGCTCTCTTCGCCTTGTCCAAATACAACAGCAGGAACAATACCCTTCTCCCTTAGTTTATAGTTATTTTTACCGTGAATTGTTCTGGATTCAGCTTCCAATTTAATTGTCATAAATATTATAGAAATTAGTAATTAAAACTATTGCTAATTTAACCTAAAATTAGATAAAAGTCAAGTTATTTTAATAATTTGGCTATTTTTAGTCCTTAACTTTGTCTCGAAAGAGCCTGATAAATCTCCAACACATCATCAGCAGAAATGCCTTTCTTCTCCTTAAAACTCAAAATTTCCCTGCTATCCAAATCAGTTATCAATCCCACAGAACTTATTCCCATTTGATTAATGGAAATTAAGGCTACAATAGCGGATTGGCAATTTCGGCATTTTATATAAATTAACTCTGCACCTTCACTTTCTTCCAAAACTTTTGCCTCATTTGGCTCATAATTAAAATGGCAAATAGGACAATGAGACACTATTTTAATCCCATCGGAAAATCTATTAAAGCCCTTTTTTGGAGGAATTATATCTTTCATATATTTTAATTTAAGGTATTTATCATTATTATATAATACTCATTGTAAGTCAAGTGCCTTGTTTTGTCATTAAGCTCGACCTATAAATATTATTAATAATACCAATCAAAATTAACATGGAAGCCAAAAAGCTCCCACCATAACTGACGAATGGCAAAGAAATTCCTGTCACTGGCAGTAAGCCAATGCACATTCCGATATTGATAAATAAATGAATAAAGATTAAGGAGGCAGTCATAATAGCCACAAACATGGCATAGTCATCAGGCGCCCTTATGGCAATTAAATAAAGCCGCCAAAAAACAATCAGATAAAAAGCCATCAAAAATAATATGCCAACCAGCCCCAATTCCTCGGCCACAACAGCAAATATAAAATCGGTTTGACTCTCAGGAATAAATTTCAATTGGCTTTGAGAGCCGAAGCCCAAGCCCTTTCCCATCAATCCTCCGGCACCAACGGCTATAGTTGATTGCTTAACATTATAGCCGCTGCCACTGGGATCTCGTGAAGGATTAGCGAAAGCCAAAATTCTATCTTTTTGATAATCTTTAAATACCAGAAACCAACTGGCAACCAGCGACAATACTATTAATCCAACGATTAAAAATATGTGTTTTTTGTTCTTAGTTAAAAATACGAAGGCAAATAGCCAGACAAAAAATAAAACCATGCCTGATCCAAAATCCGGCTGCAACATCACCAGGACAAATGGAACTAAAACGACTAACCCAATAAATAATAGCTGCGTC
>JBAYJM010000014.1:0-32637 GCA_041665065.1 Candidatus Buchananbacteria bacterium | reverse complement strand
GACACATCATGAGCCAGAAGCATATAATCTCCCTGCCAGCCGGAATTAAAATAAACACTACTGAAAAGTTGCTTAGCAAAATCTAAATAATTTTTGTCAGCCAAAGTGACTAATAGATTGTTTCTTGAACCATTCATAAATATAATAGATGGATTACAAAATCAGTAAAGTGAAAGCGACGGCTTTTCCGATTTATAATTTTCGCAAGCTCTAGTCCAAACTGGTGACATCCTTTCTTCTGTAATCAAATGTTTTCTATGAAAATCTTTCATGCCACCGCAATACCGACAAATTTGCTCTCTTTGGTTCCAGAGTTCCTTAGAATTATTTTTAACTTCAGTCAAACTTTTTAAACCTATATCCAGACCAAAGACGCGCGCGATAGAGGCGCCTGGTCCGCAAAGAAAAAAACCATAGCGAGATAAACCTAAACCGCAAAACTCCGTATTTCCACAAGCGTTATTAAAATTATATTTTATATTATAATCAATTGGAGCCAAATTAATCGCACAAAAACTATTAGTCTGTGATGTTTTTGCAGAATTCAACACTGCAATCCATGCTGGCAACCACTTTATCGCATTTTGAGCTTTTTCACTAAAACCATTAGTAACAACACCAAAGCGCACTGACGGATTAAATAAATGTAGCTTTTGTAATTCATTAATAATTTCATAAAACTGAGGATGTAATGTCGGCTCTCCGCCTAGCAATGCAATTCTTTTCCATGGATAATTCAGATCGATTGATTCTTGAACAAATTTTTTAATTTGTTCTAAGCTTATATGCTCATTTGTTGGCGCTTGACGGATATTTCGATCGCAATTAAAACAATTAATATCACAATAACTGGTCAGTTCGATTTCCACGACTTGACAATTAGTTCGCCACTCTAAAATACGAGCATTTTTTAATCCATACTTAAATGCACTGACCAGCGAAGAGAAAGAATAACGCGGAATAATTTTAAAAAAAATCTTTTCTACTATCATCCCCATAATCCAAAACCATTTTAAAGTATTTTCAAAATTTAATATATCCTTTTTTCTCATTGACTGAATAATTTTTTTAAAATTATGCAACCTAGAATTGGAGCTTTCACCCACATAGGGATATTGTTTTGTTAATGTTTCTAGTTGATAGCCATTAATTATGGCTTTAATAATCAAGGCTACACGACTGGTGACAAAATTGTAAGTTAAATCCAAATCTATTGATAAAACAAACTTGCTTACTTTCTTTAATTTTAGAATCAACTTAGGATAATTATCCAACAAAAGATTTTTTTGCTGTTCTTTATCGACAGGAATTTGTACAATCATCTGATTTAACTTTTGTAGTAGTGCGCGACTCAGTCCAAGTCCGGCAATTGGCCTAAAGGTAAATGGCGTACAATCTGCTGCCATAAATATTTGCTCAACTTTTTTTGCATCTTCAAAATTATTATTTTTTAATAACGGCAATAAATTAGCAACAATTAATTTATCCGGATTTTC
Organism: Candidatus Buchananbacteria bacterium; assembly: GCA_041665065.1. GTDB lineage: Bacteria > Patescibacteriota > Patescibacteriia > 2-01-FULL-39-33 > 2-01-FULL-39-33 > JBAYJM01. The sequence continues at coordinate 31,141 of JBAYJM010000014.1, read as the reverse complement.
ATAAATCGCTGATTCAAACCTATTTATTTGTTCCGCCGTTAATTGGCAAAATACATCAGTAAAAATAATTAATTCGGTTGATAATAAAATCAGTGTTTTCAAAATATCTTTCGAACCAGCAGATTTGTTGGCAAAAATTATCTTGTGCTCACTATAAATTTTGCGCAGTTTCCCTTGGCGCCAATTTGAAATATAACCGACTATGATAATTTGGCGGTTTGAAGGAATTTTTTCTAATGCGATACAAATCCGTCGGAATCCAGATAAGCGATAAATAATTAGAATAATTGTAGTAGAATCAGATTTCATAATAATCGATCATGTTTAACTTCTTATTTGCCTGGCAATTACAACTTTAATTTTTTCAATAAAAATTTCCGTATCAAATTTTTTAGATTGCTTTAAGCATGCGTCTTTATATTTTTCCGGATTAATATTAATTTGTTTAACTGCCTCAATTAATTTATTCTCGTCAATATTATCGATTAATATTCCAGTTTGTCCATCAATTACCGTTTCTTTGTAACCACCTTCTCTTGGAGCAATTACCGGCTTGCCGGAAGCCATAGCTTCTAACACCGCCATACCAAAATCCTCATCTTTAGAGGTAGTAATAAAACCTCGACAATTAGCATACAAATCAATCAACTCTTTCTGATCTACAAAACTTAATAATTCAACATTCTTTGGCTTTATTTTTTTTATATAATCAGCATATTTTTTAAAATGAGCTGACTGTTCATAACAACCGACAATAATTAATTTTTCTTCGGGCATAAGAGCAAAGGCTTTAAGTTGCATCTCTACTCTTTTATGATTAATTAGCCGATTAACGCTCAACCAATAATTACCATTACAATTGTAATAAAATTTTTCTGTCTCAATGGGCGGATTAACCACCGTCGCCTCCCTGTTTAAATACCTTTTAATTCTATTTTTTGTGTTAATTGAATTGCAAATTACCGTATCTACATTTTTTATATATTTTTTATTTAAATAACGATTATATTTTACCCAAAAATCAAAAACAGGCCAACCCAACCTTGGCACATTGTTTTTTTTGGTATATTCGTATAAATCCCAAATTTCACGAATAGGAGAATGAATATAACATAAAACCGGCCTATTATGACATGCTACTGAAACAGCCCAATCACCGCTAATAATATAATAGTCGTATTTTTTTTTCAGATTTAAACGACTAAATCGCCATAAAGACATCTGCTGTTTGAAAGGCGCATTAATCGGGACGCCACCAATGGAAATTAAGTTAACTTGGGAAAAGCCCAGCTTATTAATTTTTTCTCTACTAATATTTGTCGAATAGAGATCAGCGTTTAATTCTCTTGCCAATGTTAAACTGAGAATTTCTGCTCCACCAATATTATCCAAAAAATTATGAAAAATTGCAATTCTTTTTGTGTGGAAATTCATTTTTGTCGCTTATTACTCCAATAACGGTTTAATCAGAATAATTATTTTCCCCAAAATTCTTCAGCCTCCTTTTCCATTTTTTCCAACCTGACATAATAATCAGGAAACTCATTCAAATGAGCTAGCGCAATTTTTGCCGTCATTAAAATATCATCACTGGTAACATTTGTCTTTTCATCCCTGGTGCCATGCTCAAGCTCGACATCCATTCCCCTTCTCAGTTGATCAACGTCAAATTTTGACCAACTTACACCCAATTCATCGCCCATCTGCTTGGCTTCTTCCAAAGAAAAGTGTTCTTTTGGCATAGGTTTATTTTGTTAAGTTAATTAATTCCTTTTTTAATTCCATTATTTTCTTTTTTTCTTTAGCCTCGATATTTATCCTAATAAGAGGTTCCGTATTGGATTTTCTGACATTAAAAAACCATTCACCATTGCCCATTGATATGCCATCAGTTTCATCGGCATCAAATTTGAACTTATTTTTTAATTTCAAAGCCGACTTGGTAAAATTATTATTTTTCAAATTTATTTCACCAGATATCTTATATTCTTTTTTAAAAATACTAATTGCATCAGATATCTTCATGCCCTTTTCGCTCAAATATTCAATGATCATTAGAGCAGGAATTATGCCATCACCGCAGATGAAATTTTTTCCGTCATAAACCAACGATAAATTAAACAAATAATGGCCTGAATTTTCACAGCCAAACAAAACCTTCTGCCTCTGCATTTCTGCCACCAAATTACTATAGCCTGACCGAGACACTACTGTCTGCCCCTGATTTTCAGCTATTACTTTTTTTATGGCCAGTTGCATCCTGCCATCAATAACAATTTTTTTATTTTTTTTAACCTTGCTTAAAAATATTTCGGCCAGCAAACAATTTATATAATACGGCTCAATGAATTTTCCCTTATCATCAATAAAAATTATCCTATCGCCATCGCCGTCCCAAATAATTCCTAAATCTGATTCGCTTTTAAGGACTTCCTTTTCAATGTTTTTATAATTTTCCGGCAACATCGGATTCAGTCCATGGTCTTTGAATTTATCTTTCCTGAAATTCATCTTGATATTCTGCCCAGACATCCTGATAAAAAAATATTCGACTATTTTTGCGGCTGATCCCCCGCTGACATCCAAAACCGTCTTGAGATTTTTTAATTTTCCATAGTCAATAAAAGAATAAACAAATTTATAATAATCATGCAAGATATCCAACTGTTTTATTTTCTTCCGGCTGTTTTTTAAAATTATTTTTTTATCTAAAATTTTCTGAGCCGAATCAGCAACGCCAACCAAGCCGTTTTTGGTCCCAATTGCCAAGCCATTTTTATTTACTAGCTTGAGTCCGGTATAGCCGTTTGGATTATGTGAGGCCGTAACCATCAATCCGCCATCCAAATTTTTAAATCCTACAGCAAAATACAATTCCGGCGTACTCTGCTGGCCCATTTCATAAACTTCGCATCCAGCCTTAAGCAATCCGGCTTTGACATGCTCATAAATCCGATCTGATTGCGGTCTTTTATCTTTTGCTAAAGCGATTTTTTTAATTTTAAAATTAATGGCAAAAGCACTAGCAATTGCTTCAGCTATCTGCTCATTTATTTCATCGGGATATTTTCCTCTTATGTCATACTCCCGGAAAATTGATTTATTTATAATCATAATAGATTAATTTTATCACTTTTTTCTGGCAATAACCACAGAATTAAAGCCATTAAAAAAAGATGCCCTCTTGCCAAAATTTTCATAGTCTGCTGATTCAATTTTGAATCCTGATTTTATCAATAATTTTTTTAATTCACCAAGGGCAAAAGAATGGACATACCTTTGGTTTGTATTGCCAATCAACTTCCAAGGAATAAAAGCGTCTTTCAGGCTCCAAACGCCATTTTTTATTTTAAATTTATAATCTAAAAGCCTTGGCCAATATTTTTTTCTATATCCCCATTGCCACAAATTCCAATTATACAAAACCAAAACTGAGTCGTTTTTCATTGCCTTATAAATATCCGCCAAAATTTTTAGCCTAAGCTCTTTAGTGGGAATATGATGCAAAGCCGCAATCATTAGAATCAGATCGCAACTATTATCGGCTAGATGCAAATCAACCACATCCCCTACCTCAAAACTTATATTTTTATGATCCTTAAATCTTTCCTTGCCAATTTTAATCAATTCCTGTGAATTATCAATTCCCAAGTAACTTATACCGGTATTTTCAAATAACTTCGCCATTCTTCCATTACCGCACCCCAAGTCTAAAACACTGCCTCTGTCTTTGACATATTTTTGAAAATTACCAAATGCTTGCCACCACTTGTCCCGAGTAATAGCAAAACTTGGCGCAATTTTATCGTAAATTTGCTTCGTTTCAATTAAAATTCTATTGACATTTTTGGCTTTCATAAGTATAATATTTGATAAACTGTTTACAATGACTGACTCTATCCAAACAATCCTAAGTAAGATTATTTCCAGAAATCCTGCCACAGAAAAGGAGTTTTTTAACATTGCCCGACGCGAATTTGGAAAATTTAAAATCTCCTCGCCGGAGAAATCTAAGCTTCTATCAGCTTATCATAGATTGGTTAAGGCTGGCAAAATAAAATCAAACACAAAAATTGAACGATTTTTGGTAAAAAGAGCCATTAGGACACTTTCAGGGGTGGCAGTAATTTCGGCACTCACCAAGACTTTCCCATGCCCTGGAAACTGCCTTTATTGCCCGAGCGAAAAAAACATGCCTAAAAGTTATTTATCGAATGAACCGGCCGTCATGAGGGCAATTCTGGCCAAATTCGACCCCTACAAGCAGATTCAGATCAGACTTAACGCCCTGAGAGCCAACGGCCACTCCACAGAAAAAGTGGAATTAATAGTCATGGGCGGTACTTGGTCTTACTTGCCAAAAAAATATCAGAATTGGTTCATCAAAAGATGCCTAGATGCCCTAAATGGCAGAACCGCAACTGACCTTGCCAAAGCCCAAAAACTAAATGAAAGGACCAAACACCGTTGCATCGGACTAACCCTAGAAACGCGTCCTGATTATATTACCAAAAAAGAAGTGGCTCGCATGAGGGAGTTGGGCTGTACTAGAGTCGAACTTGGCATCCAGCACATTGATGATGCAATTTTAAAATTAAACCGCCGAGGCCACGACAATCACCAAAGCATTAAAGCAATCAACCTACTTAAAGAAGCGGGGTTTAAAATCAATTATCACATCATGTTAAATTTGCCCGGTTCATCACCCGCTAAAGATTTGGCGATGTTTAAAAAATTATATTCCTCACCGGATTACATGCCAGACATGATTAAAATTTATCCTTGCGTAGTTAATGAGCATGCTGATTTGTATAAATTATGGAAGAAAGGAAAATACAAATCATACACAGATAAGCAGTTGGCAGGATTGATTATAAAAATTAAGAAAATAACTCCGCCATTTGTACGCATCACCAGATTAATCAGAGATATTCCAGAAGAAAGCATTACCAGCGGAAATAAGATTACAAATCTAAGACAATTGATTTCCAATAATTCCAAAAAAGACGGCTGGTCATGCCAATGCATCAGATGTCGGGAAGCAGGACATGCCGACAAAGACGGCAAGTTTCAAGTTGAAAGTAAAAAGTTGAAAGTAAAAATCAGAGAATACGAAGCCAACAATGGAAAAGAATATTTTATTTCTTTTGAATCAAAAGATGAAAAAATCCTGTATGCTTTTTTAAGATTAAGAGTTAATAATAGCGACAATAATTTTATTCAAGAATTAAAGGGGGCTTCGCTTGTCAGAGAACTGCATACTTACGGCCAATTGGTTTCTTTGGGCAAAGAAGGTGATGTCCAGCACATGGGGTTTGGGAAAAAATTATTACTAGAAGCGGAAAAAATCACCAAGAAACATAAACTTAAAAAAATTGCCGTCATCTCAGGAATTGGAGTCAGAAAATATTATGAGAACAATGGCTATAAATTAGAAGGCAACTACATGACCAGAACATTAATATAATGTTAATTTAAAAACTATAAAATTTTCAATTATCCAAGGCCATGGATATCAACAAAACAATTGAAGGCGAAATAGGGATTTTCAAAAACATGATTGCCTCCGGTCCGGTCATAATTCAGATGCGGGACGGAATAGAAAAAACCCTGCTCGTCAAACACGGAGATAAACCCATTGAACAGTTAAAATGGAAGTTTTGTGGCGGCAAAATTTTAAAAGGAATGGATTTGGAAGAAAACGCTATTCGCGAAGCTAAAGAAGAAATTGGATTAGAAGTAAAATTAATCAAACCGCTTAAGCCAATGATAGTCTGGAATGAAATACCAGAAACAGGAAGTGAGCAGCCTGAAGCAATTATCCTAATTCATTATTTAGCCACAATAGATCAAGAACCAATAGCTGGAGAACAAACATTAAAAATGGAATGGTTTGATATAAATAATTTACCAGATGACTGCGCCCCCAATGTAAAACCGGTTATTGAAAATTATATAAACTTAAAATAAAATACCCGCCAGCGCCGTTGCGCAAAGCGGGGTCAAGATGGTGGTTTAGTAGCTTCCTTCAGCCACGCCATATACATTACCTGAATCTGCTCAGAGACGGAACTCAGAGATGGCATTAACTGACCATTTGATACCAAGGCCAGTTGTGCTAAGGCCAATAAATCAAGTGCTCTGATAATCCCTTCACTACTAAGATCACTCCACAACCTCTCGAAGATAGTTCTATAGGTTGGCCTCTTCCAAATGACCCACATAAGAATACCGTCGATCCGATGGAACTCCACCATTACTTCTGGAATAGGTGAACCATCATCGATGTAGTCGTCGCCTTTCATCTTGGATATCCCCCCTTAATCCAACAAAAAATAGGCCGTTTGTACTGCCCAGATTATATCACAAAATTTCTATATCTAAAGCTGGCTTATCAACAATGAAACCAAATGCAAAGAAGCTGTCTCGGCGCGCAAAATTCTTGAACCCAAACTAAACGGTCGTATACCGCTATTTAAAGCATATTCTATCTCACTTTCTCCATAGCCGCCCTCCGGACCGATGAATATATGAACTTTTGAAGCTGCTCTAATTTTCCCGGCCAATTCTCCAAAAGTATTTTCCTTGTCTTTCTCCCAAGCAATCAATTTAAGTCCATCATCCTCAGAAGCAGACCTAATTGCGCCTTCAAAATCAAAAATATTATCAAATTTGGGGATAATTGCTCCACCGCATTGTTCGGTCGCCTCCTTTAATATCTCCAAATACCTTGACTCTTTCGCCGATGAGATATCTCTAACAATACATCTGTCGGAAACCACTGGCACGATTTTTTTAACTCCTAACTCAGTCACCTTTTGCAACACCCAATCGAACTTATCAGATTTTAAAAGTGATGGATAAATAATAATTTCTTTTTTTAATTCAGCCTCGCCTAATTTTTTATCAATAATTAAAAACTTTACCAAGGCCGGGGTCAAGGAAACAAGCTGGGACAAATATTCATATCCCGACCCGTCAAAAATCATAAACCTGTCACCCTCTTTGACCCGCAAAACTTTTGACAGCTGACTTATGAATTTTCTATCCTCAGAATTGATATAATTCCCCGCGAAAGCCTCTACCGGCTGATAAAATCTATGCATATAGCTAAAATTGAAAAATTAAGTAAAATATAGTAACATTATACCATAAATTCATAATTCAATTTCCATGGGTTACCAAGAAATTTTTGATTTAATAAATAAAGAGGCTGACAGGCAACGCAATGGGCTAGTCATGATTGCATCCGAAAACTATGCATCCGAAAATGTTCTAAAGGCAATGGGATCACCTCTTTCCAATAAATATTCTGAGGGCTACCCGGCCAAAAGATATTACACTGGCAACCAGTTTGTCGATGAGATTGAAAACATGGCTAAGAGCAATGCCTTGAAAATGTTTGAACTTTCTGAAGAAGAATGGTCGGCCAATGTCCAGCCTCACTCTGGAAGCTCAGCAAATCTTGCTTGCTATTTAGGGTTGCTTACACCTGGCGATAAAATTATGGGAATGAACTTAAGCCAAGGAGGACACTTAACTCATGGCAGTCCGGTCAACTTTTCAGGAAAACTTTTTAACTTTATACATTATGGAGTAAAAGAAGAAACGGGCAGGATAGATTATGACGAGGTAGAAAGGATTGCATTAGCCGAACAGCCAAAAATGATTGTTTGCGGAGCGACTGCTTACCCCAGAACTATTGATTTTGAGAGATTTAAAGCCATTGCTGATAAAGTTGGGGCTATTCTTTTAGCCGATATTTGCCATATCATCGGCCTAATCATTGCTGGCGTTCATCCATCGCCGTTTCCGCATGCTGATATTGTAACCTCGACAACACACAAAACATTATCCGGACCAAGAAGTGCACTGATTATTTCTAAAAAACAATACTCAATCCAAATTGATAAAGCTATATTTCCCGGTTTGCAAGGCGGGCCACTTGATAACATGACTGCTGCTAAGGCTATTTGTTTTTGGGAAGCTACCACCGAGGCCTTTAAACAAAAACAAAAACAGACTATTTTAAATACGCAAACATTGGCTGAAACGCTCAAGAATAATGGTCTAAAAATTATTTCAGACGGAACAGATAATCATTTGCTATTAGTTGATTGCAGATCGGTAAGTTTAATGGGCAAGGAATGCGCCAATTTATTAGCTGAGGCCGAGATTTACACTAATTTTAATACCATTCCTTATGACCCCTCTACGCCATTTAATCCTTCCGGAATAAGAATCGGCACTCCAGCCCTGACAACCAGAGGAATGAAGGAAGAAGAAATGAAAATAATTGGTAATTGGATTTCGCAAATTTTAAAAAATCCGGTTGATCAATCAACAAGAGAAAAAATAAAAATCGAAGTTAAGGCGCTGACTGATAAATTTCCAATTTATGCAAACTACCGAGTCTAAAAATAAAGCTGAAATTTTAAACGGCCAAATACTGGCCGATATCATTAAAGTTGATTTAAAAAAGAAAATCGAAAAAGATTTCAGACGGCCCGGACTTGCCGCTATTTTAATCGGCGACGATCCGGCTTCCGATTTATATATCAAATTAAAAGAAAAAGCATCCGAAACCGTTGGAATTGAATTTCATAAATATATCTGCAATCAAAATTGTTGCAGTAATATTTCCGAAGAAGAAATTTTGCAAATGATAGATTTTTTAAACAGAGACGGCTCAATTGATGCAATCATTGTCCAATTGCCTTTGCCAGAATATTACAATACCCAAAAAATTATTAATGCTATCAGCCCCGACAAGGACGTCGACGGCTTTCATCCTTTAAATAACAAAGTAACTCCCCCGACCATTGATTCCATAATTGAGCTGCTCAAAGAAACCAAAGAAAATCTAGCCGACAAAAAAACTTTAATAATCGGGAAAAGCCAAATATTTATAGATGGCATTGAAAAATATTTGAAAAAAAATCTGGGCATTAATTCAATTAATGCCAGCGAGAAAATTCCCGAGAACTGTCAAAAATATGATATTGTAATTATTGCTCTTGGCCAAGCTTATGCGCTTAAAAAAGAAAGCGTAAAAAGTGGCGCCATAATTATTGACGTTGGTATAAATAAATTGGATGGGAAAACGGTCGGCGACGTTGATCCCTGTGTTATGGAAGTTGCTTCCTATATCTCACCCGTTCCAGGCGGTGTTGGCCCGCTTACTGTTGCTTGCCTGCTTAGAAATGCTTATTTGCTTTCGTTAAAATAAAGCTTAAATAATATGAGTCAAATAAAAACAACCAAATTACATTGGCTGTTTTTTAATCCTAATTTAAAACCTACCTATTCCTTCAACAACTTATCCATCAATTTCAAAAAAACCTTTGTATTAAATTCCACATCCGGCATGGCTCTATGGGCATTGATATGTTCCAAGCCAAAATGCTTGGCAACATTTATTAGAGTATAAGAAGATAACGCCAATAACTTTCGCGATAGCTCTAAAGTATCTATCATTTTATTTTGAGGAATACTGACGGAATTTTTTTTGCAATGCTCTAACAAAAAAAGCCAGTCAAAATCCTTGATGTTGTGTCCGACGATAATGGAATCACCGGCAAACTGTAAAAAATCATTAATCACATCAGCAGAACGACCGCCATTAACGAGTAAAAAAATTTCATTGAGTCCATGAATTTTTTCTGCCTCGGGCGGAACCGGCTTTAACGGCCTTATGAGCCTTTCAAATCGGCCAACCTCTTCACTGCCCTTGATTTTGATGGCGGCGATTTCTAAAATCTCATCCCTTTCAGGATAAAGGCCGGAAGTTTCCAAATCAAAAACAGTGAATTCTGTTTGTAAAAAATTTTGATATTTTTGTTCGCGTTCTTGGTCGGTCATATAAATTTCACTTTAAAGCATTTCCGGACTTTTGACAATGCGGGGTCCTTGAAAAATAGAAAAATTATGATATGATTGAAGTGAATAAAAACAATCTTATTATCACCTAACCATAACTATGAGTTTTTCAATCGGAATCGTCGGCCTGCCAAATGTCGGAAAATCAACACTTTTTAAAGCCTTAACCAAAAAACAGGTTGATGCTTCTAATTATCCGTTTTGCACAATAGATCCAAATATTGGTGTTGTTGCTGTCCCCGACGAAAGACTCCAAAAACTTTCTAAAGTCTCAAACTCGGCAAAGATTGTTCCTACTGCCATTGAATTCGTCGACATTGCCGGCATTGTCAAAGATGCGCATAAAGGAGAGGGCTTGGGAAATAAATTTTTGGCAAACATAAGAGAGGTGGATGCCATCGTCCAAGTGATCAGAGGTTTTAGTGATGAAAATGTAATTCACGTAGCCGGGAAAGTTGATGCCAAATCAGACAAGGAAACAATTGATATGGAATTGATTTTTGCCGATTTAGAAACATTAGAAAAAAGAATTTCTTCAAATCAAAAAGACGTAAGAGCCGGCAAAAAGGAGGCAAAAGAATTGGAGCCGATTTTGGAAAAATTAAAAACAGGTTTAGAAAATGAAAAAATGGCCAGTGAAATCATCACTGATCCGGAGGAGATGCTATTAGTAAAGTCTTTAAATCTTCTAACAATCAAACCAATGATTTATGTCTTAAATGTTGATGAAGATAAAATCATGCAAGAATCGGACTTTATTCCCATATCAGCAAAGATAGAATCGGAATTGGCTGAGCTATCCGATGAAGAAGCAAAAGAATATTTAAAAGAATTGCAACTCGATTCTTCCGGCCTGGATAAATTGATAAAAAAATCTTACGAGATTTTAGGACTCATCACCTTTTTTACCAGCGGTGAGATGGAAAGCAAGGCCTGGACAGTCAAAGCCGGCTCAAAAGCGCCTCAAGCCGCCGGCGTCATCCACACTGATTTTGAAAAAGGCTTTATTCGGGCAGAAATAATTAATTGGAAAGACTTGGTAGAGATCGGCGGTGAAACCAAAGCCAAAGAAAAAGGCTTGGTCAGATTAGAGGGCAAAGACTACATAGTCCAAGATGGCGATGTCGTGCATTTTCGGTTCAGTAATTAATAAGCTGGTATTCCTGTCATTGTCATCCGATACCACTTGTTGTCATCCTGGCACATGCCAGGATCCAGGGCTATTTAATAAAAAGGAGTTTTTGTGTTATAATAAATTTATATGTCAGATGATAATAAATTAAAAATAATTCTCTACACCATAGTAATATTAACCATTATTGCTGTTATTGGAGCTTGGGAATTATTTGTCCAGCCAATAGTACTATTTGTAGCACCATTTATTGCCGATTTCTTTAATACCTTTTTTCAGACCGCCAGAGGATTATAAAAGCTCTTAATTATAAAAAACCGCGTTAAGCGGATTTTTTTATTGAAAAAATTATAGAATCTAAAAGTTAATCGTGCCAGAATTTAACTCCATCCGTTTTAAAATTTCCTGCGCTACTGTTCCCGTCGCCAAAACCGCCTGGCCATAATCTTTTATTTCAATCGGAATAATTTCAATTTTTTCCAAAACATCATCTTTAAAATATGCCTTAGCCAAAGCGCCTTGAGCCGTTTCTTTTGACCACATCTGATCAAAAACTAAATTTCCCAAAGAATAAATAATCGCTTTGCCTTTGTAAATTTCTGTAATTTGTACCCAATGCGGATGATGGCCGACTACCATATCCGCTCCGCTATCTATGGCGATGTGAGCAAAATTTTTCTGTTGGGCGTTTGGCTTATTTACATACTCAATTCCTGAATGCATCATGACAATCACCTTATCACAAGATTTTTTAGCTTTTGAAACATCATTTTTCATCATGGTCAAATTCATACTCGCCATTCCCGGCGTTGAACTCCCGGCAATGTATAAATCATCAGGATAAGCATAAGCCAAAAAGCAAAAATCCATTCCATTTATATTTTGTTTTTTAAAATCGTGCGCTTGACTCAAATTATTTCCCGCTCCGGCATATTTTATTCCAGCATCGGTTAAAATTTTAAAAGTATCAGTCATTCCTTTCTTACCTTGATTGCCAAAATGATTATTAGCAAGGCTAACCAAATCTATCCCCGCTAATTTTAATCCTTGCGTTGATTTTGGATCAGCATTAAAACTGAAAGATCCGGTCTGAACTAAATAACTTTTACTATAAGTCAAGGGTGATTCCAAATTTACAACAGAATAATTGGCATTCTTTAAAACATCAGCCACTTTTTTAAATGGCCAAGTGAAATCATTGTACTTAACCATCTTTTGTCCGACAACGCGCGACAGCATCACGTCTCCACCAAAAATAATTGCCGTTTCTTTTGGTAATATTCTTTCTGTGGATGTAGTCTGCAAATTATTTTCAATCGGCAATTGAACCGTCTCCCCTTTTACGACCGCTTCAATATATTTCGGTGCTTGAACATTTTTTACAAACAAAAAAAACAAAACAAATGCCAAAGCAATTATTATAATCAGATATATTGTTAGCTTTTTATAATTCATAAATAGCTATTTCGCGCCAAACTTTCTGCCCCTCTCTTTTATAAATCAAACTGCCATCATCAATCCGCTTGTATCCCAAGTCAGTAATACCTTTGGCGATTTTCATGGTATAGGTTTTACTATTGATGTGCCATTGCGGAATCACCATGACGACACGACCGCCTTTTTTCAAAATCTTTTTAAATTCCTTAAAACTTGCCAGATATAAATACTCCAATTCAAAAACAATTTTACGAATTTCATTTTCACTTTCCCAGCCCTTGATCGGCTTGCCCAAATATGGCTCGGCAACAATTGAAAAAATTGATTTTGGTTCTATCTTTTGTGAAATTTTTGTCGCATCACAGGAAAATATTTCTAAGTCGATTTTTTTTATGCCCAACTGTTCAAGGAGCCACTCCGCGTTTTTTCCGCTATCATCAACTGCCTTATTTGAAATATCGCAGCCGATAATTTTTTTGTAGCCCAAGGCAATCGCCTCTGAAAGAATCGTTCCTGATCCACAATATGGATCAAGCAACACCTCGCCAAATGGAGTTTTAGATAAATTAATCATCATTTTGGCGAGCTTCGGAGGAATCATTCCTGACAACGCATCGCTCTTTGGCCTGCCAAAATCCCTTTCGCCATAATCCTTAAAATCCTGCACCGCGCAAGTAACGCCCACCATTTCCGGCATAATTAAAAAATCCAAGCATTTTTCTTTTGAAACAATAACGGATGACAACTGCGGATCTTTGCTTTCAACATACCGTGATGAAATATTTTGGCGTTTTAAGCCAGTTTTGATTTTTAGGCCTAATTTTTTGTCAGGGGCAACAGAGTGCCAACTGAAGCCAAATTTGACCTTTCCAGAAGGGCTTTTACGAGCCAAAATCTCATCTAGGAGCCGTTTTTCGTTAATAGCGGTGTCAATGACTACTCCCACTTTAATAGTGCCTCCCAGCCTATCCTGGGCCTTTTGGTAGTCCAAATTTTGACCTTCAAAAACGGCATATTCCTTAGCTTGACTGAGCAATTTTAAGTCAGAAAATACTGTTTGTATCTCCGCTAGTGATAATTCGGAATTTTTACCCAATATGAATATATATTTTTCCATAAATTAATTATAACATAAAAAATTAGTTAATTGATTAGCTTAATTTATTTATGATAATATAAAAACGAGCAAAACATAGGAGGGCACGCTCATGATAGCACATTTACAAATAGTGCTTTGGGCTCTCCATGTGTTGTGGGGACTCAAAGGAATCTGGTTTTCCGAACGTATACGCTTGTGGAGAAAATCAATCAATCTGTATCTGTCATTCTTGGCATTTACAGATGGAGTAGTTGAACAACTCCGCAGCGCAATGGCCTGTGCCTTACTTTCTGCCGTGTATGACTATGACACAGACTGGGCATGGGGAAGCTACAAAGGACGCAACTTCAAAACGCTCCTGCGCAGACTTCTTGTGCAAGGTGAAGCGCGACAAATGGCGATGAAACTGTTTAACAAAGACCTAGGACATGCCTTGTCCACTGATGGTCTTGAACGAGGCAGTGTCGCCCTACTCTTCTATCGCCGCGTGATCAATTCGCAGTGGATGAGAAAGTACTCTGATGAGAAAATCTCAACATTTGGTCGGTCGCTTCAGATCATTGATGACCTACTTGATCTGAGACTTGATCACATGGCGGGAAACACCAATTGTTTTCTCGCCTATAATGGGAATCGAGCCAGAAAATTCGCGCAAGAGGCTCATGAATTCCTGGAGAGCGACTTCTTTAGGAAACTGAAAGAGCACTCCCGTATATACAAGATTCTGGAAAGGAAAACGCGCAAGGAGCTTGGAAAGTTTGCAATAAAGGGTGTGACTTTTGGCACTCTTTGGAATATCGGGCGGCCTACTACCGGAATTTACGCGTGCCTTGTTTCTTTCTTAGGGTTTCGTTTTTGCGATGAAGCCATGACCATGGCCTGCCTACTAACATCTCTTTCGTTTGCAATTGGCACAACATCCATTATGGTCTTCAATGACTATGTGGACAGAGAGAATGACCGCAAAAAAGGAAAGGTACTTGCTAGCGATTATCCTGCGGAAGTATTGAAGTATCACTGGTGGCTAGGACTGGCAAGTGTTTTATCGCTAGGATCGCTTGCCTGGTTCAGTCTTCCCGTAACAATCTTCTGTTTTGTAATTTTGATCATAGGAGACCTATACTCTTCCCTGCGACGACGGGTCGTGATTCAAAACATGGTCGTCGCCCTATGCTCTGGGGCACCAGTGCTCTGCGGGATGATTTTCAAAGGTGAACTTGAATTTCGAGGCCTGTTAGTTTTCATTACCCTTGTGTACTTAATTCTCATCAACGAAATTTTCAAGGACATCGAGGATAGGAAAACAGACAAGGGATATAAGGAGACGATTGCGACACGCAAAAACCACACCTATGCAATAATGGTAGCAGTGTCGCTATCTTACCCAGCGAGCTTGCCAATTATATTAATGGGTATGTTAATAGGAAAATGGTCACTGCTTTTACTGATCTTCTTTCCTATTATAACTTGGCAATTAGCGATGAATTTCATGAGTCCAGAGTCCTTTCATAGGGCAATGGGATCAATGAGGTGGATGATAAAAGCTCTACTACTCATCTTACTTCTAACCTAAGGAGAAACGAAATACAACACAATACCTACCATCCCAAATCGTGTTTACACATGAAATGGGGTGGTTTTTTAATTATTAAAAAAGCGGAACCCACGTGGGTACCGCCAAAAACACCAATCGCATTCCAATGTTCACGATATCGGCTTTGTCCAATCTCGACAATGCGGACAGAAACACTTGGGCTCGTCTTGCATCTGTTTGTTGTTGCTGCAGTCATGAAGACCAGCAGTGTCACAGTGGAGACAAACATATGCCTGACGAGGGAAATACCTGCCAGTAACACCATGCAGAATTCCCAATCCCAAATTCTTAAGAAGTCCTCCTGCCCACCGTTGGGGACGAAACTCATCCTCATCAGTAATACGCAGATAAGGCTTGCTTCTCCCCTGGCCATCTTTAGCGTCTGAAAGTACGGCGCAGATTATCAATGGACATGATTCCCCCGCTAATAGTTCATAAATTCTCTCTCGCATCTGACCCGCCGCGGTCAGGGGCATGCCATAAATTTCCATGACAACCATAATCCACTCCTTTGCATGTAGTTTCAGCCTCCCCATACCTACAAACACCCCGAACTACGCATCACTAAAATCATATATTAATTATTTTCAAATTTCAATCTTGACACACCCAAAAAAATCTGCTAATATAACAGCACAACTAATTAATAACCTTTCCCATCCGCCCACGGCGGAACAATCCCAACTGTTTTAACCAGTTGAGAAAAGGCAAAAACACTAACTCCTTAGGTCTTGCCTTGGGATATTTTTTTTAAAAGCTATGAAGAATTACGAACTGCTTTACATCATCCCAAACCAATACACGGAAGATGAAGCCAAAAAAATCCAGGATAAAATTGATTCTTTGCTTAAAAAGAATGAAGCCATAATCGGTTTTCAAGAATTTTTAGGCAAGAAAAAATTAGCCTATCCAATCAACAAAATCGCCCATGGCTATTATGTTGTGACCGAATTTGAGCTTGAGGACGGAACCAAATTAGCCTCAGTAAACAATGAGCTAAGACTGGACAAAGAAATCCTTAGAGCGCAAATTATTGAAAAACACAAAATCACTCCTGCTGAAATTGCTAAGCAGAAAAAACAGCGGGAAGAAGGCCAAATGGAAGAAGGCACAGAGAGAGAACACGATAGGGACAATAGAGACAGGAATAGAGAGAGAAGAGAAGAAAAACCTGCTCCAAAAGTTGAAAAACCTGAAAGCAAAAAAATCAGTATTGAAAATCTAGACGAAAAGTTAAATGAGATACTAAGCGACGATAGCGTCGTTTAAATAACCCCACATTTAATCATTAAACATAAAGTTTATGAACCTCAACAAAGCCATCATTATCGGCAACTTAACTGCCAACCCGGAGGTTAGAAACACTAATACGGGCCAAACAGTTGCATCATTTACCATTGCTACCAATCGTGTCTGGACAAAGGACGGACAAAAGCAAGAGCAGGCTGAATTCCACAATATTGTCGCCTGGGGCAAATTGGCAGACATAGTCGGACAATATTTAGCCAAAGGAAGATTGGCCATGGTCGAAGGCAGAATTCAAACCAGAAATTGGCTTGATCAACAAAGCGGAGTTAAAAAATACCGGACGGAAATAATTGCTGAAAACATTCAGCTCGGTCCAAGAGGCCAAGGCGGCCCGTCAAACTCCGGCGAATCAAACATAATTGATGCCGAACCTTCGTTTGGAGGATCATCATCACCGATAGAAGATGAAATTAAAGTTGAAGACATACCATTTTAAAAAACTATGAATAATTCAAAACAAAAAACCAGCAAAGACAATTTATTGCAAAAAGAAAAGTTCTGCTTTTTCTGTGTCAATAATTTAGATTATATTGATTACAAAAATGCAACATTGCTTAGAAGATTTACATCTTCATATTCAAAAATCGTGCCCAGAAAAAGAAGCAATGTCTGTTCAAAGCACCAGAGAAAATTAGCTCAATCAATTAAAAGAGCTAGAATTATGGCGCTTCTTCCTTTTGTTACAAAATAGAAACAGTTAAAGGTTATAAAGTTTGAAAGTTAAAATTTACTTTTAACTTTCTACTTTATAACTTTTCTACTTTTAACTGAAAATTTTATGGCAATGATTTCTACATTAAATGATATAAAAAAAGGCAAAAACCTCATCCAAGACGCTGAGCCCTATGTCGTAATGGAAGCAAACTTCGTAAAAATGCAGATGCGCAAACCGGTCATGCAAACAAAATTAAAAAACCTGATCACCGGCAAAACCATGGAAGTTAATTTCCATCAAGGTGACCGCGTCGAAGAAGCTAATCTGCAAAGGAAAAAAGTTGACTATCTTTACAATGACGGGGAAAGCTATTTTTTCATGGCGCAGGACGATTTTGAACAATTCGCAATTTCCAAAGAAAATATTGCCAGCCAAATTGGATATTTAAAAGAAGGCGACAAGGTTGATGCGCTTTATTTCAATGGCAATCCGGTTTCCATTTCCCTGCCACCTAAAGTTGAACTCAAAGTCGTTTCCGCTCCGGAAGGAGTAAAGGGCAACAGCGCTCAAGGCCGTGTTACAAAAACAGCACAGATGGAAACGGGCTTAAACGTGCAAGTTCCACTATTTGTAAAAGAGGGCGATACTGTCAGAATCAATACCGAGACAAGTGAATACGTAGAAAGAGTAAATTAGCGAGAATATAAATCATACAACATTAAAACAGGGCATCTAACTCTGTTTTAATTTTAAGGATACCCAGCCCGTAAAATAAATCCCAGCGGTTCGAAAACAACTGGGAAAAGAACGATTGCAAATCGCGTTAACGAGTCCTCCATTACTTAATCAATAACAAAAACCTCTTAAAAATTACAAGCCATAGCCCAAATAATCCCGCCAAATATATTATTGTCATCACCATTATTGATACGCTTGAGACAAGATTCCCTTTTAGATCAAATAGCAATGACAATGGGATAAGTGGCAGAAAGGATAGAGCAGGAATTACTACCAGTAGAATCACTAAATAGGTAGTAATTTGAAATACTTCCTTGATTTTCATTTCTCTTCCTTGTACCTTATGCCAAAAAGAACATTTAGAGAGTATATTTAAAAAATGTTATCTAGTCATTAAAGTTCACTGTACTGTGTCTGGCTCCGATTCTCACTGGAGGATAAACTACGTTAATGCCCCGCCTAAAAGCGGGGTATTTTATATCAAAAAATGCAAATAAAAAAGGGGGAAGAACTTACCCCCTCAACGAAAGAGACTCGCGCGCCACCAATACCAGCGCTACCAGCTCTACTGCCAGGCCGGTCTTACACATTTCGGCTATGCTCTTCGGGGCAAAGAACACCCCAATCAGCAAGCCGCCGGCTACGATAGCCGACGCAATCCCAAAGTACGACCATCTCATCTTCATCGTATGTCCTCCATAGGTTGAGATAGCTTATTTTAATATTATTTAGGCTGTTTGTCAAATAAAAAACCCCTCATAAACTGAGGGGGTCTTTATTCAATTTTAGTCAATTTTTATACACTATTCTTCCATACTTATCTCACCACTGTCTTTTGTTTCGCCATAACCATCTTTTGCATCTGCCTGCTTCTTATCTTCCTTAACCTGCTCCATTATTTCTTTTCTAATTTTTTGCATTAATTTTGGATTGCCCCTGAGATAAGTCTTGGCGTTTTCTCTTCCAGTACCTAATTTTTCTTCACCGTAAGTATAGGTATTGCCTGATTTTTTAATTACGCCCTTTTCTACTCCAACATCAAGCATATCGCCGGACAAAGAAATTCCTTCATTATACATAATATCAAATTCGCATGTTTGGAAAGGAGCGGCAACTTTGTTTTTGACCACCTTTACCTTTACACGATTGCCAATATTTCTATCGCCCTGTTTGATCTGGGCACTTCTTCTGACTTCTATTCTAACCGAGCAGTAAAATTTCAAAGCATTGCCACCAGTTGTTGTTTCAGGATTGCCAAAAAATACACCAATCTTCATTCTAATTTGATTAATAAAAATCAAAACTGTTTTGCTCTTGGAAATAGCGCCAGTCAATTTCCTAAGCGCCTGACTCATCAAACGGGCCTGGAGGCCCATGTGCGAATCTCCCATATCGCCCTCAATTTCCGCCTTTGGTACAAGAGCGGCTACACTATCCACAACAATAACATCAACTGCGTTTGAACGGACCAGTGTTTCCACAATTTCCAATGCCTGTTCACCCGTATCCGGCTGAGAAATTAGAAGTTCATTTACCTTAACGCCGATTTTTTTGGCGTAATCAGGATCTAGAGCATGTTCTGCATCAACAAAAGCGGCAACTCCGCCCATTTTTTGCACTTCAGCCACAATATGCTGAGCCAGAGTGGTTTTGCCTGAAGCTTCCGGTCCAAAAATTTCAATTATTCTTCCTCGAGGCACTCCGCCCACTCCCAAAGCCAAATCAAGCGAAACGCATCCAGTAGGCACGACATCAACTAGCATGGTTTTTGCTTCGCCAAATTTCATTATGGCTCCATCACCGAATCTTTCCTTAATTTGGCTTATGGCAGCTTCTACGGCTTCAAACTTTCCGTCTTGCCCGTCCTCCTGGCTTGTTTTCTTTGGCATATAGAATATTTTTATTAATCAGTAGTAAAGACGGGATAGCCCGCCGTTTCTTAAGCCAATTTTATCAAATTGTAAGTTATAAATCAATCCTAAATCAGTCTATTTTTTCATCTGAAAGTATAATCCTTAAATCCACCTCCCTCGTCCTACTATATTTCTTTTTTGCTGTTATTTTAATTAAATTCAGGCCGCCATGAAGATCAAGCAAAGCCTCAAAGTTACCGCTGGCGTCCACAAAAATAATATTATTGTTAATGGTTATTTCTGCTTCTTTTTGAGACTTTCCTAAAATCTTTAATTTTTTCTGATAAGTCTTGGAATTATCAACCGGCTCGCCAATCTTTAAAGTCGGTGCTGAAAAAATCTGATTTACCTTAAAGCCCAAAAAAATTAAAACTCCGGCAACGATTAAAATAATTACCGCCGTCCTTATAATTTTGGGCCACGCCATAAGGTAATTTTTTTCAACGGCTCGATTTATGCCAACCATCTTTTTCTGTTCGCTTTTGGCCGTTTGCCAAATAACCTTAAAATCACAGCCCAGGTGGGCGCAGTATTTCTTTAAAAGTTTTTGCCAACCGGGAGGGAAATTTTTAAAATCACCGTATTCCAAAGCTTCCAAATATTTAAAAGGGATTTTGAGTTTTTTACTTAAGGTGTCCAAACTTAACCTTTTTGCCCGTCTTTGACGCGCAAGAATTTGTCCAAATTTTTCCTTTGGTTTTTTTATGTTATCCATATTTTATTTAGCTCCACTGGCCATCATCAAAATATTTGGATTTATTTTGAGTTTTTTTAGAATCGCTTTTAGATGTTTCTTCCACTTCTTCTTTATCAACTTCTAATTCATTATGCTGAAATGAAATTTCGTCATCCAAATCTTCCATTTCTTTATCAATAATTTCATTGTCATCCTGGGCTTGATCCAGGATCTCATCTTCTTGTCCCAAAATTCCGGGCTTATCAGTAATGGCAGAGGAGAAAGTTTCTTCATCCTGTGGCGTAACTTCCTCGGTAATCTTATCATCACCCGCTTGTTCATCTTCCAATATTTCTTCGATTTCTTCAACGTGTTCATGCTCTAATTCTTCATAAGCCTCATTTTCTTCCTCAATATTATCAACACGATCAAAAGCGGTAAAACTGGGCTCCTCTTTTTCTTCTTCTAAAATATCCATCTCGCCGTCATCTGCAATCGGCCTGAGCTCACCTTCCAAATTGTACTCTCTGGCTGCAAACTGCACAGGATTAACGTTGCGTGATAATTTATCCAAGAAAACCTCTCTAGGCTTGGCCCCATCTGCCGGCCCGATAACACCCTGATCTTCTAGTAAGTCTAAAATTCTAGCGGCTCTGGCATACCCAATCTTTAAACGACGCTGAAGAAGCGAAGCGGAGGCTTTTCCTGACTGGGCAATTATTTCTTTTACCTCACCGAGCAAAGAATCGCCATCATCATCGCCAAATCCGCCAGACGAACCGCCAGATGTTCCAGATCTATTCTCAATCTCCTCAATGTAGTCAGCCTCGCCATATTGCTTGATATAATTAATCACATTAAAAATCTCTTTATCCGACAAAAATACGCCCTGGATTCTTTTTGGCCTCGATACTTCCGGACCAAGATAAAGCATGTCGCCCCTACCCACTAATTTTTCCGCCCCAGAAGAGTCTAAAATCGTTCTTGAGTCAATTAACGACGACACGGCAAATGAAATTCTGGCTGGAATATTGGCCTTAATCAAACCGGTTATAACTTCAACTGATGGCCTTTGCGTTGCCAAGATTAAATGTATGCCCACGGCTCTAGCCATCTGCGCCAACCTGACAATTCCACCCTCAATGTCAGAGGAAGCCGAGGCCATCAAATCTGCCAACTCGTCAATTATAATAACAATGTAAGGCAACTTATCTCCCTTGTGGCTTGAATTAAATCCGGCAATATTTCTTTGGCCAACTTTTGATAAAAGCTCAAATCTTCTTTCCATCTCAACCACAGCCCACTTAAGCGCTTGAACGGTCTTTTTAACGTCTGTAATTACCGGCGTCAAAAGATACGGAATTTTATTATAAACAGTAAGCTCAACTCGCTTTGGATCAACCAGAATAAATTTAAGTTCATCGGGACTATTTTGATAAAGCAAGCTGACAATAATTGAATTGATGCAGACTGATTTTCCGGATCCCGTAGCGCCCGCAACCAGCAAATGAGGCATTTTTTCCAAATTAGCAAAACATGGCTTTCCGCTTACATCCTTGCCCAAAGCAATTGCGAGACCGCTTGTTCTTTCTTTAAATTCTTTGCTTAGCAATAACTCTCCCATAGTGACCTTAGCTGCCATTTGATTTGGAATTTCAATTCCAACTAGTGCCTTGCCCGGAATTGGCGCTTCAATTCTAATCGGATGAGCCGCTAGAGCCAAGGCCATATCGCTGTTTAAATTTGTAATTCGCGATAACTTTATTCCGTCGGCTGGCCTAAGCGTATATTGAGTAACGGTAGGCCCGACATTAACCAAACCCATTTCCACTGGGATGCCAAAGTTAGATAATGTTTTTCTAATAATTTCTTGATTGTTTTTGATATCGCCGCTCGTCGGCTTGCCCGCCTTGCTTGATACAAGATCAAATGGCAAATCAATTTTCTTGCCGAATTTTTTGGGCTTATACATTTCCGGCTCTTCCGGAACCAACTGACCATCAGCCTCACTTATAGATTTGGTTAAAAACTTTGGATCATCGCCCGTTTCCTCCGGCTCATCTAAAGCCTCCTCCGTTGATTGGGCAGCCATTTGCGGATCAAAATTTTCTTCTTCTACTTCTTCATTTTGATATGATAGTTGGGCTAATTCCCTGCTAGCCTTTTTTTCTTTACGCCAAGCTCGGTATTTCTTAAATAGCTCAGCCATAAACTTGGCAACCTTGACCGGCCACATTAAACCATGGACTGACATTTCAAAACAAAGCAACAAACCAACTAAAAATAACGCCACGCATACCACCAAACCTCCCCAAAAATTCATATAGGTCAAAAGCGGCCACGATAATACCACCCCAAGATAGCCTCCTCCGATGCCTTCCTGAGCCCTGTCAAAAATTTCCCAAATGCCATATTTAATATGCCACATCCCAGTCAGTCCCAAGATCAAGATTACCGCACCTGCATAATTTATCAATTTAATTTTATACTTATCATTTCTAAGCAGTATATATGCCCAAATTGCCAAAATTATCGGAAAAAGGAATTTTAGACTGCCAAAACCCAAAGCCAGAATATATTTCATCCCAGTGAAAAAACCTCCAGATTGGCCAAGCAAGGCTAAAACGCTTAAAGCGGCAATGGCAAAAATTATAATAATAAATATTCCCCTCTTGGTGTCAGAACTTATTTCAAAATGATTTAAGCGAACACTTTCGCTATCAAAATCATCATATCTTCTTATTTGTCTTTTGGAACTTCCAAAACCCCAGAATCCTTTTTTTCTCTTGTATCTTGGCATATTATTTGAGTGCTTTACCTTATAATTATACTCTTTTAATTATTGTTTTCAATACAACTATTAATCCTTTAATCTATCTTTATGGTACCGCCGTCTATCTTTATGGTACCGCCGTCAATGATTGCGTTAGTTGGAGCTACCACGGAATATGTAACGATTAATTTAGGGTCTTGATCAATTCCATCTGCACCGGCAGTCTCTTCGGATGTGCTAATAGTCACACTGTTTATAGCATCTATTTTATTATTTTCCATATCATGACCTTCTCTAAGACCCAAACAAGTAACGCCAACAATTGACCCGCAATAAGAAGTTTGGCCAGACTTTTTTATCCAACCAAGTCCTGTATCATTGAGAGTAAAAGTGGCATAAGAAGAAGTTAAAATACCCGTTATGTCAATTGCTGTTGCTCCAGTCACTGGAGTAGTTGTTACGCCACAGTTATTGTGATCTGAAGTTGTTAAGGTGGTAGAATCTGGTTGATTAGTCTGAACGATATTTATATAATCTAAACCATCATTATCTTGGTTAAAAGTATTGGTTACATATATACTTAAGGTAGATGATATAATACTAGCGTTAGAAGGAATAGCAGATGTATCGAGAGGAAGAAATGATCTTGCAACACTATAAACGCAACTTTCCATAAAACAAAGATAACCGACTTGAAGATTAATTGAAGTATTTGTTGCATAGACATTTCCGCTTATACTAGAATCATGAGCATTAACCCAAGAGCCACCGCCCATATTAGTATAACCATCCCCCGCTCCGGAATAAAAAGTATCCGCCAAAGCTTTCCGGCCGAAGAATTCTTTGACGTGATCGAGAGTGGTTAGTTTCGTTTGGTTTAGAAATGCCGTCTTGGACGTGGTGGCAGTTTCAACTCGATACCACTTGTCGCCTGATTTTTGCCAAGTCTGACCGGAAAAAAATTGTGAGACATACTTTTCTTTTTGCAATTTATCACTGATTGGCGTGACTGATTCTAAAAAGGTAATTGAATTAGCTGTCCGTTTTGTTAAGTCTTCCTTTAGTCCGTTATATGTCTGAATTGGCACTTCCTTATTGGAAGTGTAGCGGTATTTCACAATATTTTCGGTTAGGATCGGATTGTCCTGCTGGCTATCGTTAGAATCTATGATTTGATAATCAATAATATTTTCTTTGGAAGTTTTTAGTATTTCGCTATTATTTAATCCTTCAATCTGCTGATTTTTTTGATATACATCAAATCCAATTAAAATAATAAATATAAATATTATTAATGTTCCAATAATTGAAATTTTATTTGTGAAATTTATTTTTACCATAATTATGGAGTTACATGATTTTCCTCAGAGCTGTTTACTGAAGTTATGGGTTCTTCCGGCTCGGTTTGTAATTCTTGAATTTCAGTAGGTATATGAGTTTCTGTGGTTGTTGTTGATTCTGGAGTTAAAAAACCTACACCTTCGTCTTGTGGTGTTGAGTTTGTTGAAGAAGTTGTTTCCGATTCAATTATAGGAATTATTTGATCAAATGAACAACTGCCATCATCTTGTGTTGCTAAATTATTATAGTTTATTGCAGTTGGATTAATACAACCAAGTATAGCTGTTTCTGAAACTCCTGCAACATCACCAACCACACTTTTCGATGCTAAAGCAATCCAATCAAAATAAATATCTGTTGGCGCCGGTTGTTCTAAAATTATACTAAAACTGGAGGTCGATTTCCCAAAAATTAGATACGGCACAAATACGGGCGTACCGCTCGATTGCATATTGGCGACAATCTTTGGTATTAATTCATAAGGCTTATTGAAGATGACTTTTGTACTGGTAGCGCCAGAGGCAATCATAATTGTGCCAGCCGTATCCGCATCAACCGTAATATGATCTTTAAACTCAACTTCTTTTTCAAATGTAACCTTTGAAGTAAACCCTGCTTCACCAACAACAGTAATTGTGCCATAGAAGGTCGCGGCACTTGAGACCGATATAGTATCAAATTGGTTGGTTGCTGGCGCAACAGTTATTGTCGACTGTGAAGGCTGGCTTTGGCTGACTGGGGTAGTTGAGGATAATTGTAGTCTTAACAAATTAATTTCTTGCTGTTGCTCTTGAATGGCACCCGCCAAAATTGGCGCAAATTCCGCATAGGAAAGAGATTTTAAACCATTGCCGCCCGTCATGACCAATTCTGGGAACAAGGCCTCGACTTCTTGAGCGATAAATCCGATATGCTTACCAGCGCCGGTTGCCACGTCTGACTTCCAATCATATCTGACCGGCCTTAAGCCGAGAAGCCTCTGTAATGGTGATTCTAATGCTAAATCAGTAATATTAGTCTTTAAAGTCAAATCGGAACCGTTCATCCAGGCACCGGTAGTGTTGTTGACCCCGCCCCAGACCGAAGCGCTAACATAAACAGAAAACTTACTAGTACTGGAAGCAGCCACATTACCCACGGTAATATTGCCACTAGTCTGACTAACTGATAGAACATTATTTGTTCCAATAGTACTAGTAGAAATCACCAAGTTATCACTAACGCTGATATCATTGCCAATTGCCCACTTAACAACTCCTGATTTTTTTAATTCTAAAACGCTGTCACCACCCGCCTGATTACCGACCGTTAAATAACCGGTAGTCGTGACGTTTCCTGAACCTGCCTTAAAATATGAGGTGGCATTTCCAACTTGTAATTGAGAATCTGGCGTTGTAGTCCCGATACCAAGATTACCAGTAAAATAGGAACTGCCAGCCCCTAGTACGGACAATTCGCCTCCGGATTCTAAATCAATTGCTGAACCGGTATATAGTTTTGAAGTCGATAATGCCACTTTTTCTGCCCCACCGGTATTCAATGTAATATAAGAATCAGCGTAAATTTTCATCTGATTGGCTGTCGATCCGCTAATGTGGGTTCCGGTGTCAATATTATAATTAGGAAAAATATCACCACCACCAAGAATATTGCCCATCACATGGAGAGGCCCGGCTGGCGTAGTCGTCCCAATTCCGACATTCATATAATTATCTACCGTCATTGCTGTATATTTTACTCTTGGCTGTCCCCCTACATCATGGCGATAAATATTAAAATCAATTCTGCCACCCTCATCGGCCGTACCCTGTAAAAGAGAATTAACATCAACGGCATAAGCGTCGATACTAGCCAATGTTCCCGCTACATTAGTTGAAACATCGCTGGTATCAAAACTTACTCCGCCAAGACGTTGAAGATTGTTAGCAACTGAAGCTGTATTATCTCTAATGGTCGAGGTAGGAGATGATCCGTAGATTGAAAATAGTGAGGTGGGTGAAGCCGTGCCTATGCCGACATTGCCATCACCGGTAATAGCTAATCTGGTTGTGCCCGATATAGTAGTAGTAGTCGGGGCAGTCATAAAGTAGATAGCTGTAGCAGAATTTACTACAGTAGAACCACCTCCAATATAAATCTCATTACTATCATTGCTAGACCTGCCCAATAATAATCCGACTGGCTCCTCGTCTACATTATAATGTTCACCCACCAAGCCGACTCTTTGAATTGCCCCGCTAGACTTAGATCTTGAAAGGCGTAATTGAGCATAATCTCCACCCAGAATATCAAGAACTGATTCTGGTGCAGCTGTCCCAATTCCGACATTACCACCATTAAAATAAGTATCCCCATCAGTATCTATTACTACCTTAGTTGTACCGACGTCCTTTAATGTTAACATTGTTCCGCCTAAATCAGCATCTGCAGGATAGACAGAAAATAGAGAATTAGATGAAGAATCTTGAAGATAAATTCCGCCATATTGACCAGCCGTTCTTGCTATTAATGTTTGTTGTCCAGTGGCTGGCACAACCTCTAGTCTAGCTCCTGGCGTGGTTGTTCCGATGCCAATATTACCTGTTGAGGATGCAATAAATAGCCTAGTGGCAGCTGCTGTATTATCATAAAATTGCAACGAACCAGCTCCTCCAGAATTACCTGAGCCATTACTATAAATAGACCAATTACGACCGCCCGTATCAGCGCTCTGCAGATCTAATCTTGCTCCAAACACCCCAGTTGAATATAAATGAAGTAATGAACTGGGCGTAGTTGTACCAATACCGACATTGCCATTATTTAGTGTCATAGTATTAGTATTTTGATTATAGAAGTTTACCGCTCCAGTTGAACCACCCAAAACTCCCAAAACAGGAATAGTTCTTGAATAATTATG
Source organism: Candidatus Buchananbacteria bacterium (assembly GCA_041665065.1). Taxonomy (GTDB): domain Bacteria; phylum Patescibacteriota; class Patescibacteriia; order 2-01-FULL-39-33; family 2-01-FULL-39-33; genus JBAYJM01. The sequence continues at coordinate 3,697 of JBAYJM010000014.1, read as the reverse complement.
CGTAAAAATCCTTAATCCCCAAACATTTGCATCGTCTTGTCGAAAGTCAGCCACCGATCCGGAACTGCTTATAGTGCCACTATCCCAAACATCCAATTTTGCTGAGGGAGTGGTCGTTCCAATTCCGACATTGCCGCCGCTGGTCAATCTCATTACTTCTACCAAAACACTGTTAGTAGTTGCTGAATAAAGAGCCAGGTCGGCAAGATAAGTTGGGCCTGATCCAAAAGTATAGGCTCCAGTGGCGATTGATTTTATGGCGCCGCCTTCTCTTACATAAGAATCGTCGCCAGAACTCAATCGGTGTCTAAAATCAATCGAGACTTCCCCACCAATTCCTCCATACGTCGAACGGCCTAGCATCAGGGCGACATTATCGCTTCTAATATCAACTTTTTGTGTTGGGCTCGCAGTCCCGATACCAATATATCCTGTCGCTTGTTGGAGTACAAATTGCGTAGTGCCGACAGTCAGTCCTCCGGCAAATGTAGAAGTTGAGAGATTGGTGACTACTAAATTGGTCAGCGTTGTAGTGCCGGCAGAAACTGTATTAGAAAAAGTCGCACTGCCATTTTCTAAAATATTAAAAATGGTCGTGGAAGCTGAATTAACAAAATTCACCAATTGATTGGTTCCGGTAGCTGAGCCCCAGACAGTTAATTTGGCAGATGGGGTTGAAGTATTGACAGCCAATGATCCCAAAAATGTTCCGTTAGAAAAATTGGTTTTATTGTCTTGGACTAAATCAGTTATTGCACTCTGAACTAACGAGCCTACAAGAGCATAACCGGTGTCATTTGGATGTATCTGATCTGCGTTAAAATATGTAACGTTGGCATAAGCGCCATCTGCGCCAAGATTTTCATTGGCAGCTAAGTCCACAAGACCGTCAGCAAATTGAGGCCAATTATTTCGAATTAAAGTATTATAACTATTTTTTGATGAATCATAACTTACGCGAGAAATCATTGTAGCCACTATAACTTTAAAGCCCAAGGCTCTTTCGTGCTGAGCAAATTGCCTTAAATATGAATAGGTTGACGCTACGGTTTCACCGGCTGCAATGTCATTAGTGCCTCCCCAAATAACTACAATATTTAGCCCGGAATTAATTGAAAAAAGAGGATTTAAATTACTATAAGCTTGCTCATACATTGTTTCAAGAGTTCTGCCTCCGACGCCAACATTGTAAGAGTCAAAAGATTGGCCGTTCCAATTCGGTAGTGTGATGTAACCGGTATAAGGCACTGTAGCGCCATAAGGATAACCCTTAGTCAGAGAATCTCCGACATACACTACTGTAGGATTGGTAGTTGTTGTACCAATAATATAATCACCGCTTCGCGTAACTCCATTTACATCCAGATTATAGCTTGGGCTAGTCGTCCCAATACCCACATTACCCGAGGAATCAACAACCATTCTCATCGCCCCACCGCTAACCGTCGAGTCATAAATGAAAAATTTATCGGCAACACCTTTAGCGGTTTCCGAGCCATTGCCTACGCCAATTCGATATTCTCTGCCAGTGCCCCTGAAGCCAAGCATTGTATAGGTGGTTGTATTAGCTCCTTGCAGTGAGATGAGCGGCCCCAGTGTAAAAGCATCACCATATACATCCAAGACACTTGTGGGGGTGGTGGTACCGATTCCCACATTGCCATTCATGGTTATATTCCCGGAAGTATGAAGATTTAACAAATCAGAGCTGTGTGTATAGCTCATCCAGGCTCGATTATTTGCCGTAGGCGTTCCAAACATTAAAAACTGATCGCTTGTACCAAGCATTTGTAAAATATTTCTACTATTAGCCTCCAACACTAATGAAGTATTGGCTGTCTGATAGGGAGTAAGTCCAGAAGATGATAATGTAACATGTAATTTACCTGCCGGGCTCGTAGTCCCAATACTCACATTACCGGTGGCTTGCTGAATAACAAATTGTGAATCACCAACAGTCAATCCTCCGGCAAAAGTAGAGGTCGAGAAATTGGTGACAGTAAGATTGGCAAGAGTAGTTGTTCCCACGCTTAAATAGCCGGTGGTAGTGGCATTGCCATTTATCTGCAGTGCCGTGGAGGAAACAAGACCACCAAACACACCATTGCCACCAATAGCTAAATTATTCCCAACATTCAAATCACCTACCGCCGTGCCATAACCAGTCGGCAGGCTTGCTCCAATGCTCATGTAGCCAGAGGTAGTAGCATTGCTAGAAATATATAGCCCATCAGATATTTCAAAACGATTATTGGTAGTATTCCAAATCAAACTTTGCATGCCTTGATTGAAATAAATGGCATCGCTGTTAGCGCCATTGCCATAACCCACATAAAGATTATTGCCGACATACATATTATTAGAAGTTGAGGCATTACCCATGACTTCCAATGCCTGGCTTGTTGTAGCGATACCAATGCCAATATTACCCCCTGAGACAAATAAATCTCCTGTCCAGGTTGTGGCTCCAGCCAAAGATGTATCAAAACGTCCTTGAGTCCAATATTGATTAGTTCCCTCGCCAATGTTTGAGGTGGTCAAAGTAATTGCTCCAGTCAATCCGTTAACAGAAGATACCGATGCGCCATTAAGTATCTCCACCCAATTTGACCAAATAGCAGGATCTGTGCCCTGCAAAACATAAGTCTTATTAGCATCAGTAGAAATGCCCATATCACCTTTGGTTGCGCCAACCGTTAAAAGCGAAGAGGTAGCCGCCACAACAAAAGTGTCATTAAGAGGCATTGCACCTATTTGATCGGACGGAATTTTACCTGTCCCGTCCAGCGATGCCAATCCATTAGGCAAGGCACGCCAAGCCGCATTAACACGATCATCAAAACGCGTATCAGTAAAATATAGATTAGCAAATCCTTCGCCGATATCATCCGTGGACAGAGTAACAGTGCCACGCTGAGCATTGACAGACAGCACCGAGTCAGTTGGAGAAAGTAATTCTTTCCAATTGCTTAGTATGGTCGGGTCGCCATCGCCATCTAAAATATAAGTTTTGCTAATGTCATATCTAACAGCCACGTCACCCATGCCAGCAGCGCTAAGACCAAGCATTGCCGCCTCATTTGCAACAACAAAGGTATCAGAAATAGCTAATGGACTAAGCTGTTCATCCGGCACCTTGCCATCGGCGCCAAGTGTGGCAATACCATTGGCCACACCCTTTTGCAGAGTAATCCTGGCATCCGCTCGAGCATTAGTATAATAAAGGTTACCGCTTTCCGGCAAATTAGCGGTGGTTTTTAAAGCCCAATTCGTTCCAAAATTAGTGGCAGATCGCAATTCGGTATAATACAAATTAGTGCCCTCAGTTAGATCCGAGGTGCTTTTAGCCGAGAAACGGCTGTTAAAATTAGCATCAAATCCAGCCCAAGTATTAGTAGTATTGAAGGCGTTTGCCCAAGCATTATTAAAGCCAGAACCAGAAATACTGCCATTAAAAACCGCCAAGCCATTAAATGTAGAAGTGCCATCTATAATAATGTCATTTCCCACGATTAAAATCCCGGCCATTGTTGTTGTTCCTGCAATATTTGCATCACCGCTAATAATTAATCCTGCCGTACTCGTCACCCCATTTACCGTCATACCCGCATTAGAGTCTAGGGCCAGGAGTTTGTTAGCCTCAGCAATGGCAGAAGCATGGAAGCCATCTAGAGCATCAGCGTTGAAGGCATAGGGG
>JBAYJM010000013.1:0-36299 GCA_041665065.1 Candidatus Buchananbacteria bacterium | reverse complement strand
TTGTTAGTGAAGTAATATACCAAACAAACAAAGCGACCTTACTTGAAAAAATAGCTGAACTTGTAAAAGACAAAAGGATTGAAGGAATAAAAGACTTGCGGGATGAATCAAATAAAGATGGTGTCAGAATCGTAATTGAACTCAAAAAAGATGCCTATCCAAAAAAGATTTTAAACCAGCTATTTAAGCACACTCAACTTCAGGACACCTTCCATTTCAATATGCTTGCCCTAGTTGATGGCATACAGCCGAGGGTTTTAAATCTAAAAACCGTTCTTGAAGAATACATAAAGCATCGACAGGAAATAATCAAAAGAAGAACCCAATATGAACTGGACAAAGCAAAAGACAGAGCCCACATTTTAGAGGGATTGGTTTTAGCGCTTGCCCATATTGATGAAATTATTTCTACCATCAAAAAATCAAAGGACAAAGAAGAAGCAAAGGCTAATTTAATCAAAAAATTTAAACTGAGCGAACGGCAGGCGGTGGCAATTTTGGAAATGAGACTGCAACAATTAGCCAATCTTGAAAAATTAAGAATTGAAGCAGAATTAAAAGATAAATTAAAATTAATAAAAGAGCTTGAGGCAATTTTAAGTTCAGCCGCAAGAATAAAATCCATTATCAAAGAAGAGATTGTAGCTCTTAGGGATAAATTTTCCGAACCGCGAAGAACGCAAATCGTCGCCCATGGAGTAGATAGCTTTACTATGGAGGATTTGGTGCCCAATGAAGAAATGATTATGATGATCTCAACCGATGGCTACATTAAAAGGCTTCCCCCGGACACCTTTAAAACCCAAAGCAGGGGAGGCAAGGGAATTATCGGCGCAACAACCAAAGAGGAAGATTCCATTGAACACATATTTATTACAAATACCCATAGCGACATCTTGTTTTTTACAAACAAGGGCAGAGTATTCCAGCTAAAGGGTTATGACGTTCCTCAGGCATCTCGAACCTCAAAGGGACAGGCCCTGGTAAACTTCTTGCAGCTATCTCCGGGTGAAAAAGTATCCGCAATTTTGCCATCGACCGAGATAGAAAATGATAAATTTGTAATAATGGTTACGAGCAATGGCATCATCAAAAAAACAGCCATCGGAGACTTTGCAAATGTCCGACGATCCGGACTTATCGCCATTAAAATAAGGGGCGGCGACAATCTAGAGTGGGTCTTGCCTTCCAAGGGTGCGGAAAACATAATTTTAGTTACTGCTGACGGCCAAGCTATTAGGTTTAAAGAGGCAAATGTAAGGCCAATGGGAAGAACGGCTTCAGGCGTAAGAGCAATAAAGCTAAAAAGCAATGACACCGTTGTTGGCATGGGCATATTTGATGGCAAAGACGACAAACAAGGAAATCTATTAGTTATAATGAAAAACGGTTATGGCAAACAAACACCTTTAAACGCCTATAAGGTTCAAGGCAGGGGCGGAAGTGGCATAAAAACCGCAAAGATCACCGCAAAAACAGGAAAAATAGTTTCTGGAAAAATCATCTACGGAGATATTAATGATTTAATAGTTGTCTCAAATAATGGCCAGGTCATAAGGCTAGCCATAAAACAGGTTAGTATTTTGGGACGTGACACCCAAGGAGTCAGGGTTATGAGATTCAAAGATGAAAACGATACTGTGTCAAATGTAACCTTAGTTTAGTTAAAAGGAATCATCTATAATTACCATTACTGGCAAGATTTTGCCAGTAATCCAACACCATGCTTGTCCAAATTTTACTTCTCATTTTAGGTTTCTTTTTTTTATACAAAGGAGCTGGCTTATTAGTTGACGGCTCGTCATCGCTGGCTAAAAAATTAAAAATTTCCGCTGGCATCATCGGATTGACCATAGTAGCTTTTGGCACCAGCACGCCGGAACTCTTTATAAATCTAATTAGCAATTTTTATAACCTGCCGGATATTGGAACCGGCAACATAGTAGGCGCAAACATAGCAATTATTTTGCTGGCGACCGGACTCTCGACGCTTATTTATCCGGTAGCCATAAAGAGGGAGATTATTCGGAAAGAACTGCCCTTGCCGATATTTGCCACGCTTATTTTAATTCTGCTGGCCAATAATTTCTTTTTGGGCGGTTTAACCGTTTTGGGACGCATTGATGGCATAATTTTACTTCTGCTTTTCTTTGTTTTTTTGTATTATTCTATCGGAAGAGCCAAACACATCAAACCACCAGACATCTTGGAGGAACGTTGGTCAACTTGTACCATGCATATAATTATTGGAATCGCCGGATTAATTATTGGCGGAGTTTTGGTCATTCTTTCGTCCACTCAAATTGCCAGCTACTTTGGACTTGCCGGATCAGTAATGGGTTTAAGCGTTATTGCTTTTGGAACAATGCTTCCTGAACTATTTGCCTCGGCGATTGCCGCTTCGAAAAAAAATGCCGAGCTGGCGATCGGCAATATTGTCGGATCAATACTCTTTAATATTCTATTTGTTTTGGGTATTAGCTCGATTATTAAACCATTGCCCTTTAACTTTAATCCCGAACTCATTATCAGTTTGATTGCTATATTATTGGTCTATTATTTTACCTTCAATAGGCAAGATAATAAAAAAATTAAACGCTGGGAAGGCGCACTCCTGCTATTGGTCTATATTTTTTACTTCGGCTTTGTTATTTTCGGAATTTAACGGCGTGCCGTTTTATCCTTGATTTTAATTGATTATTCATATTATAATTATTAAACAATTCTCAAGATAAATAGTGGGATTTTTTTATGTCTGGACACAGCAAATGGGCTAAGACCCACCGTCAAAAATCAGCAACCGACGCCAAGAAAGGCGCCGTGTTTACTAAACTTGGAAATTTGATCACAATGGCAGCAAAAGAGGGCGGCAGTGATTTAAATTCTAATTTTAGGCTTCGTCTCCTGTTGGATAAGGCCCGAGTCGCCAATATGCCAAAAGAGAACATTGAAAGGGCAATTAAGCGCGGGACAGGGGAAGGCTCTGAAAAAAATCATTTTGAGGAATTGCTTTATGAAATTTTTGGGCCGGAAGGAAGTGTTTTTTTAGTCGAAGCAATAACTGATAACAAAAATCGGACCGTCGGCGAGCTTAAAACCGTAGCCAATAAAAACGGCGGTCAACTGGGCGGTCAAAATAGCGTGGCCTGGATGTTTGATAGATTCGGCTTCGTAAATATAGACAAAAATCAAATAGAAAAAATCGACCAAGAAGAACTGGAATTGACGCTTATTGATGCCGGCGCCACCGACATAGATAAATCCGACGACTGGGAAATTTTATGCGAGGTTGAAACCCTGCAAAACATATTAACAGTGCTAAAAAATAAGAATATAGATACAAAAGAGTCGGGAATTGCATTTTTTGCAAAAAATAACATCAAAATTGAATCGCAAGACAGTCAAGATAAAATTGAAAATTTTTACAATCTAATTGACGACTTAGATGACATCAGCAACGTTTATACCAATGCCACCTGGTAAAAAACCGCATATTAAAAAGCATGAAAATTAAAACAAAAAAAATAATTTTAGGCATAGATCCTGGAATCGCCGATACCGGATTTGGAATTATTGAACAATATGGAACCAATTTAAAATCGCTTGGCTATGGATCAATTAAAACCTCAAAGCTTTTGAGTTTGCCTGAGAGAATCTTAATTCTTGAAAAAGAGCTGTCAAAAATAATTAAAGAATACAAACCCGACCTGATCTCCGTTGAGCAATTATTCTTTTGCAACAACAGTAAAACAGCCCTGGTTGTTGGCCAAGCACGCGGCATTGTTTTACTTAAAGCGGCCCAAAATAACATTCCACTTAAGGAATTTACTCCTCTGCAAGTCAAACAGGCGGTCTGCGGATATGGGCAGGCAGAAAAGTCCCAGATTCAAAAAATTGTTAAAATCATCCTAAAACTGGATGAGTTGCCCAAACCGGATGACGCCGCAGATGCTCTTGCGATCGCAATTTGCTCGGCAACTAATTTTTAGGCTAAACGCATTGACAACAAGGTCAAATTATAATATACTAACTTAAAAATAAAAGTTATTTAATTAAAATAACTCACTTACTATTAAAAATAAAATTATGTTGGACACAACAAATTTTTCCAACCCAGCCGACGAAGAAGAAGTAATTCCTGGCGGCGACGTAGCCGACGAAGATGACATGGACGATGCCGACAATGTTGGAGTAGCGGGAACCGTAGTAGATGACGAAGAGGAAGTTGATCCCGAGGATGAAGATCCTGAAGAAGACGAAGACTAAAACAAATTAGAAATACCACCTCAATTGGGGTGGTATTTTTTATTTTCATAAAATAGGTAGATTGAAAAAAGAGAGATAAAATGTTATAATTGCAATTAAAGATTCCTAAATTACCTATGACAATACATCAACTATCCCCAGTAAACCAAAACTGGCGAAAACCATCCTTTATAAACAGCCAAGGCAAAGCAACTTTTGGCAAAAATAAAAGAAAACGTCCCACCAAAAAAATAATAGGCACGATTGTTGCTATTTTAGTTTTGCTAATTTTGATCGGCTCCATATTTCTTTTGGGAATGCTAGCCTGGGTTTCCAAAGACCTGCCAAATGCCGATGGAGTATTAAACAGATCGGTAGTGGTCAGCAGCAAAATCTATGACCGCGAAGGAAAAACCGTTTTATACGATCTCCATGGCGACATAAAAAGAACCATCATACCACTTAGTGATATTCCAAATTATGTGCAAAAAGCGACAATTACAGCCGAAGACAGGGATTTTTATAATCATAAAGGCTTTAGTCTGACTGGCATCGCCAGATCTATAGTAAAAAATATTTTCACGGGCAGCAAGGTTGGCGGATCTACTTTAACACAACAATTTGTAAAAAATGCCATTTTAACCAACGAAAAAACCTACACTCGAAAACTGAAAGAACTTCTAATTTCATATCGTTTAGAAAAAAACTTTTCCAAAGACCAAATACTAAATATGTATTTTAACGAGATACCTTATGGCTCAGTGGTTTATGGAATTGAAGCGGCATCACAGACCTTTTTTGGTAAATCGGCAAAGGACTTAACTATAGCCGAAGCAGCCATCTTAGCCGCAATTCCTCAAGCACCAACCTATTATTCTCCTTATGGAAACCACAAAGACAAGCTAATTGTCAGACAAAGGTATATTTTAGATTCCATGGTCGACCTGGGTTATATAAGCAGGGATCAGGCTGAGACAGCAAAGAAAGAAAAAATTACTTTTAAACCAACCAGAGAAAGCATGATCGCGCCTCATTTTGTGATGTATGTTAAAGAATTATTATCAGAACAATACGGAGAAGATTTTATTAATCAGGAAGGATTAAAAATCATTACCACCCTTGACCTGGAAAAGCAAAAAATCGCCGAAAAGGCGGTAGAAGATGGAGTAAAGGCAAATGGAACAAAATATGGATTCGGCAATGCCTCACTAGTTTCTCTGGATCCTAAAACCGGCCAAATTTTTGCAATGGTTGGCTCGGCTGATTATTTTAATGACAAAATAGACGGCCAAGTTAATGTTGCCATAAGACCAAGACAACCGGGATCGTCCTTTAAGCCAATAGTCTATGCGGCATCTTTTATAAAAGGATATACTCCAGACACGGTGGTTTACGATGTGGTTACTAATTTTGACACATCAGGAAGTCAAAAATACGAACCTCATAACTACAACCTGAATGAAAATGGCCCCGTAACTTTTAGAAAGGCTCTGGCTGGCTCCTTAAATATACCGGCCGTGAAGGCAACATATTTAACTGGCATTAATAATATATTGGATTTAGCCGAAAAAATGGGCTATACAACGTTTGCAGACCGAAGCAGATTTGGTCTTTCTCTTGTGTTGGGTGGCGGTGAAGTAAAGCTTCTTGAGCACACCGAAAGCTATTCGGTTTTTGCTCAGGAGGGCGTAAAACATGATGTCACCCCCATTTTGAAAATTGAAGATAAAACAGGCAAGGTCTTATCTGAATATAAGGATAAAACACAAAATGTTATGGATGCAGAAATAGCAAGACAGATTACGGATATTTTATCTGATAATGGAGCGAGAGCCTACATCTTCGGTGCCAGCAACAGACTAACACTACCAGATAGGCCTGTGGCGGCCAAAACAGGCACCACAAACGATTATCATGACGCTTGGACCATGGGCTATACTCCAAACCTGGTTTGCGGAGTATGGGTTGGCAATAGCGATAATAAAGCCATGAAAAAGGGTGCCGACGGCTCTGTAATTGCTGCTCCTATTTGGAACCAATATATGCGTGAAGCCCTAAAAAACGCGCCAAAAGAAAACTTCACAAAGCCACGGCCAGTTCAAACAGAAAAACCAGTTTTAGATGGACAAGTTGGAGCCGGCTCCATTATAAAGATAGACACTGTTTCTGGGAAATTAGCCACCCAATACACCCCGTCTTCAACAATAAAAGAAATAACCAATGGAGATGTTCATGATATTTTATTTTATGTAGATAAAGATAATCCAAGGGGGGCTCAACCAACCAATCCCGAAACAGACCCCCAATATAATAATTGGGAATCATCAGTGGCCAGATGGGCGGCAAAAAACAATTTGGGCGAACAATATGCCGGCGCCATTCCAACTGATTATGACAATATTCATTTAGCAGAAGATCAGCCAACAATAGAAATTATATCTCCTGCTGATAGCAGCACCGTCAAAGACGCAATATTAAACATATCTGTCAACGCCACCGCCAAACGAGGAATAAAAAAAATTAATTATTATATTGATGATAAATTAGAGGCTGAAAAATTTGATGTTGGTCCCGCAATGATTAATATTAGTAGTTATGAAAATGGATATCATAAAGTTACGGTTCAAGTTAAAGATGATTTAGATAATACTGCCTCAAAAACAATCTATCTGAATTTTCTTTTGTCTTCACACACGCCATCCATGTTATTTTTAAATAAACCGGCGAAAGCAACTAAATTTCCGCTTAGTTTAAGCGCTACCATAAAAAATTGGCAAGAAGCGCAGAAAATTGAATTTTATTATCAGAATACAAACGAGGCCGATGAACACTATATTGGCTTTATAGAACCAAATAGCACCAGCGCATCAATATCCTGGAAAAATAAGCCGGCGATTGGCCAATATAAAGTATTTGCTAATATAATAGATAATAATGGACGGGAATTCCCCAGTGATAATTTTATTTTAACAATTGAATAAAGCTAATAAAAAACTCCGCCAATTGGCGGAGTTTTTTATTTATATCTACTGCCTTATTGGCATTATGATATAAAAATAATCATCTCTATTTGCTGGTCTTATTAAAAATGGGTTATTGGAGTCTATAATTTCAATCTCAACATCTTCGCTATTCATTGTTTGCAATCCATCCAACAAATATTTATAATTTAAAATTATATTTGTTTTCTCGCCTGATATTTCCGCTTTAACCTGCGACACATTTTCACCGGCCTGAACAGAAGAAGAAGTAACGGTCAAATATTCCGGCACAGAAAAGTCTAACTTAATATCATAAATGCCGTTTTTAGCAAATAAACTGGATGCCTTTATATTTTTTGATAATTCAGCAATATTGATTTTTGTTTTGCCAGTAAAATTTGCGGGGATTATCTGCTTATAATCAGGATACTGGCCCTCGATTAATCTAGATACTATATCAATATTATTATAAGAAAACATTATTTGGCTTTCTCCAATATAAATTTCAATTGTATCCACTCCATCAATGGACTCTTCATCTTTAAATGAGCTTAATACCCTAGAAACCTCTTGCATTGTCTTTGATGGTATAATAATTTTTCTTTCTCCGACTTTATTTTCAATCAACGACACCCTACTTTCAGCTAATCTATAGCTGTCAGTAGCTGCCAGGATTATATTATTTCCAGCAAACTCCATTAAAACACCAGATAATTCGGGCCTACTTTCCGAAGCTGAACAAGCAAAGACAACCTCTAAAATTGCCTGCTTCAATAATTTAGCCTCAACAGTACAAGGATTATCCTTATTTAATTTTGGAATAAGTGGAAAGTCTGCCGCTAATTGTGTCTTGATTTTTGTTTTTTGATTTTGGCATTCTACTTTAATATTATCACCGTCTGTTTCTAAATCAATTCGTTCTTTTGGTAAAAAAGAAATGTAGTTTGCTAATAATTTAGCATCTACTGTAAAATCTCCATCTCCCTCTATTTTCCCTCTAATATTGGTTGTGATTCCTATTTCAAGGTTTGTTGCCATTAAAGTTAAATTTTTATTTTCAACTTTAAATAGAATATTGGATAGGATTGGGAGATTTAAATTTTTAGAGGCTATATGTCCTACGGCATTTAGTCCCTGGCTTAGATTTTCTTGGGTGCAGGATATTTTCATATTTATTATTTATTTTTATATATCTATATAATAGTAGTAATAAGGGCGGTGTATAAGTGGATAAGGTTAAATTGGATTATTTTTTATGGTAAATTATTAAGGTTTGCCACATAGCTATTGTGGAATAAATTCTAATAAGTCGTCGGCTCTATGTGTAAGAATTTATTTATTTATTTAATAAAAAGTTATTAGAATATAATCGCAAGTTTGTCACACCCTTATATTAAATTACTAACAGTTTATTAATAAGTAAATAATTTTAATTATGATTTTTAATAAACTTATTAAGAGCTTTTAAATAACTTATTAACAATTTATCTCCAACTTAACTAAATGGAATAAATTTTTTGTTTTAAAATATCAATGTCCTGTCTTACTTTGTCGTTTTCTTTCATTACTCTTGTTACTTTGTCGCAGGCATGCATTACTGTTGTGTGATCTCTCCCGCCCAACTCTTGTCCAATATTAGGAAAAGAGGCTTTTAATTCCTCTCTAATTAAAAACATGATTATTTGTCTTGGTTCGGTAAGATTTTTTTTGCGGCAAGGACTAATAATGTCTTCTATTTTTATATCATAATACTCAGCCACAATATTTATAATGGATTTTGGTGTTAAGGATTTTTTCTGGGCATTAGTCACCACCGATGAAACAATTTGTTTTATTTCATCAAGGCCGAGCCTTCGGTTTTGTAGCTGGCTAAGGGCCATTATTTTATTAATTGTGCCTTCTAATTCCCTTATATTGTTGTGGATTGTCGAGGCCAGATGGCGGACAACTTCACTTTCCAACTGAAAAGCCTTCTCTTTTATTTTAGCCTCAATGATTGCAATCTTTGTTTCTAAATCAGGAACCGAGACGTCGGCAATCATGCCCCATTCAAATCTGGAGACTAAACGGTGCTCTAGGGCCGGGATTGATTTTGGGGGGCGGTCAGATGATATTACTACTTGCTTATTACTTTGATGGAGCTCATTAAAAGTATGAAAAAAGGCCTCCTGAGTCCTTTCTTTTCCAGATATAAACTGGATATCATCAATTAAAAGCAGGTCAACCATCCTGTATTTAGCCTCAAATTCCGAAGCCCGATTGTTTTGGATGGCTGAAATATAGTCATTTGTAAATTTTTCGCAGGAAACATATAAAATTTTTGCTTTAGGATTATCCGAAAGCACCTTGTGTCCAATGGCTTGCATTAAATGGGTCTTTCCCAGACCGACTCCACCATAAATAAACAGGGGGTTGTAGGCTGTTCCCAGGTTCTTTGATACTGCCAGAGAAGCCGCATGGGCCAATTCATTATTTTTACCCACAATAAAATGAGCGAAGGTATATTTGGGGTTAAGATTTAGCTTTTCTTCCCCGTAGCTGGGCATATAGCTCTCATGGGGTTGTGATGTTGTTGCCGGCGCAGAATCCGTTGACTCGCCGTTGGAAAAATTATTGCTTATTTCTATCTTTATTTCGTCGCAAGTCGCCGTTTTTTGATTGCAAATGGCCTCTATCTTATAGACAACCTCTTTAACATTGTTTTCGGTGACATTTTTGAGGGCTTTAACGATGGTTTGGTGGTATTTTTTTTCTAGCCATTCTTTAGTAAAGGCATTGGGCACTGAAATAATGATTTTATCAGTATCAAATGAAGAAATGCTGGTATTTTTAAACCAGGTGGTAAAGTTAGCTTTGGAAATTAATAGTTCAAGCTCACCTAGTGTGGCCTGCCAAAGTTGTTGTGGAGTCATTTATGAGAGAGATTAAAATAATATTAATTATTGTAGCACAGTGCCATCTTTTTAAAAATACCTGGGGAAAAATCAAAAGTCAAATCTTGTTGATAAAGTGTGAATTGAAGGCATAAGTCTTTACTCGGTATTCATTTTATATTTAATTTCAAAATAATTCAAAATTGACTGCAACCATTAAAAATGTTATGATTTTATTGTACTATTTTAACAATTAATAATCTCAAAATGGCAACGAAAAGAACCTACCAGCCCAAGAAGAAAAAAAGGGCTCGTGTGCATGGCTTCAAAAAGAGAATGCAGACCGCAAATGGCAGGAAAGTCTTAAAAAGACGAAGGGCAAAAGGAAGAAAAAAATTAACTATTGAAAAATAATTTGGCTTATGTTAGCCAAAAATTTTAGATTAAGTAAAGAAGGCGACTTTAAACAAGTCTTTTCAAGGGGCCAGAAGATATTTGGAAAAGTCTTTATTATCAGATTATTGCCTAATTTAGCTAATAATTCACGAATTTGTATTATTGTCTCCAATAAGATTAGTAAAAAGGCAACGGTTAGGAATAAGCTAAAAAGACAAGTTAAAGAGGTTATAAGGCAATATCTGCCCAGATTTAGAGATAATTTTGACATCATAATTACCGCCCTGCCCCCAAGTCTTGAGTTGGACTATGGTCAGCTTGCGGCTGAAATTATTCAGGGTTTGCAGAGATCAAAAATAATTTAATGAGACTATTTATATATTATCCAAGGATAATTGTCCTGCGGATGATAAAAGTATATCAAAAGACGCTTTCCTTTGATCATGGTTTTCCAAGGATTTTTTATCCTCACGGTTTTTGCAGGTTTACACCCACCTGTTCTGAATATGGCTATCAGGCAATCGAAAAGTATGGAATAATAAGGGGCGGTTTTATGGCTTTATGGAGGGTTATGAGGTGCAACCCATTGTCAAAAGGAGGCCATGATCCGGTGGATAAAAACACTAGAACATAAAAACATTAAAGTAAAAATGGCAGAAAAATTGTTTTAATGTTTTTATGCTTTGATGTAATTTTTTATTTTTTAACCCCAAACTTTTTTATGATGCATATTTTAACTATTATTTTTTATCAGCCTCTTTTAAATTTATTGGTCTTTATTTATAATGTTATTCCGGCTCATGATATGGGTCTTGCCATAATAGTTATTACTATAATTATTAAATTGGCGCTTTATCCTTTTGGTGCAAAGTCAATTAAGGCACAAAAGGCTATGACCGATCTTCAGCCTAAAATTAATGAATTAAAGAAACAATATCCTGACAAGCAAGAACAGGCGAAAGAATTAATGAAGCTGTATAAAGAAGAAAAGATAAGCCCCTTTTCTTCTTGTCTGCCGCTTCTGATTCAACTCCCGTTTTTAATTGCAATCTATGAAGTTTTTAGGACGGGGTTGACTAATGGCAGTCTAAGTTTACTTTACCCCTTTGTATCAAATCCAGGGACAATAAATTCAATGGCATTTGGATTTTTAGATCTTTCAAAGCCGGATTGGATTTTGGCCGTGCTGGCCGGAGCCGCTCAGTTCTGGCAGGCAAGAATGTTTATTACCAAAAAGCCGGAGGTAAAATCAGATGGCAGTAAGGATGAAAATATGGCTGCCATGGTTAATAAGCAGATGTTATATATGATGCCGATAGTTACAATTATAATTGGTATCAGTCTGCCTAGCGGTTTAGTCTTGTACTGGCTTGTTGTTACAATTATAACGGCGCTCCAGCAAATATGGACACTAAGAAAAAAGAAAACCTCTACCGAAATAATACTAAAATAAAAAAATGAATATCAGAGCCCAAAAATTAATTGGGTTGCCAGTAAAGACAAAGTCGTCAATTGCTTTGGGCAAGGTATATGATTTTGATGTTGATGTTGAAAATGGCATGATTGAAAAATACCATGTTTCCGATTCGTTGCTGGTAAAAAACTTATTACACAAGGAATTAATTATAGACAAAAGCCAGGTGATTGAAATTACTGAGACGGCAATGATTGTCGAAGATACTGTACAAAAATTGAAATCGAGCGAGTTTGCTCAAGCATAAAAAAATCCGCTTAATAGCGGATTTTTAATATGGAGTGGAGTTTAATATAGTCGATTTTTGCCGACAATTACCTTTAATTTTTTGGGTAGCATAATGATTTCTGCCGGTGTTTTTGTTATTTTATTTTCATCTGTAATGGTTATGGAAATTGGTTTGTGCTCTTCTGTCACAAAAATGTGTTTACTGGTCAAATAACTATAATTAGCCTTTTCACCGAATAAAAATTTCTTTTCAACGCTTTTAATTTCAATTGTAAACAGCCCGTTGTTTGTTGGTGATGGCAGCTCGTTCTTGGCGGCTAAATTAGAAATAGTAATAAAATCGTTTTTCCCTTCAAAGCTTAAATAATAATCTCCGTCGCAGTTTAAGCCGGCGCCATTGCCGCTTAATTTTAAGGTTGTTAAAAAATAGTTGTTATTAACTTTTCCAAGATCCAGTCCATCGATAATTCTAGCAGACAATATGTCACAGGCGTTTTCACCGCTTGGAATGCCTAGTAGTTTACTTATGTTATTATTGGCTTCTCCAATAGGAATAAATCCAATCGTTACTTCAAGGTCGGCGAGGTAATTAATAAGTTGGCCGAAGGTGTTGTCATTTCCTACGATGACAAAAGTTTTAGTTCCTTGTTGCATTTCTTCCTTAATAACTTGATCAATATTTTTTAAAAAAGAAAGACGGCTGACTTTGCCGTTGATTCCCAGGTCCATCAGCCTTGTTTCCGCCTTGGCCATGTCTGAGTGGTATTTTTTTTCAACTAAATATGAATCGTAGAAATAATGGTACATGTTTTTTATTTAAAAGAAATACGAGAAAAATCACCGTCAATAATCCGAATAAGAATAAATTATTCTTCAGATACGGCATTGGCCGTTTTGAGTTCTATTCTTTTTTGTTTTGAAAAGTCCGGCCTGAGTGATTTGGTTTTATCGCCCATTAGGCATTTACCGCTTATGATGGCGCCTTCGGCCATGACCAGCTTGGTGGTGCGTATGTCGCCAAAAATTTTGGCCGTAGATGTGAGTTCTAATTTATTTGTAATATTGACGTTACCCTGAATTTCACCGGCAACTAAAGCATTTTCCGCACTGGTGTTTGCAAAAATTTTCGATTTTGGGCCTACTTTAAGATTCCTGGCAGTTTTTATTGATCCACAGATCGTACCTTCAACGATAATATTGCCTTCGGTCACAAAATCGCCTTCTACTTTGACTGATGGGCCAATAATTGTGTCGGTTTCATGGGTTTCGTTGGTGGTATCTTTAAACATAGGTAAGGGTTATTACTATTAATGTTATTTTAATTCAAAAAAAGGCTATTGTCAAAAAAATTTTATTATGTTATAATTTAAAAGTTAGATTAATTAAGAATCATCTATGCCAATTAAGAAAGCAGCAATGAAAGCTTTGAGGCAAAGCAAAACAAGGGCATTAAAAAACCTAAAAGCCAAAAAGCAAATAAAGGATTTAGTAAAAAAATCAAAAGCGTTAATTGAAAAAAAAGAAGCTGAATCAGCCACAAAAGTTAAAGCAGCCATAAAGGCAATCGATAAGGCTGTTCAGAAAAAAATAATAAAAGAAAACGCAGGAGCTAGAAAAAAATCTAGACTGATGAAAAAACTTAATACTTTAAGCAAATAGTTTTGCCCCTCCGCTCGGAGGGGTTTTTAAATTTTTTCTCCCGGAGGGTGGGGGAATCAAAAGTAATTATGATTTCAAAATTAAAAAAATCTTTGGCGGGCCAACCGGCTTTCCGGTATAAGCAAGTTGACGAGGCTGTTTTTAAGCAGCTTGTTTCGACTTGGGATGAAGCCAGCAATTTGCCAAAAGACTTGATTCAGAAATTAAATAAAGAATTTCCCTTGGAAATCAAAGCAAAACTGCACGAGGATAGTGATGTTTTAAAAGCGGTAATCGAATTAGAAGATGGCGTTTGCATTGAAACGGTTTTGATGCGGTACAGCCACCGAAATACAGTTTGTTTGTCTGTTCAGGCGGGCTGTCCCCTGGGTTGTCATTTCTGTGCAACTGGTCAAGGCGGATTTAAGCGCGACTTAACTGTTTGGGAAATTATTTTACAAGCACTATATTTTGGAAGAATTTTAAAAGAAAAAGGCGAGAGGATTGATAATGTCGTTTTTATGGGAATGGGCGAACCGTTTTTAAATACAGATAATGTTTTGGAAGCTGTTAAAATTTTAAATGCTAAAGAGGGTTTGGAAATTGCGGCCAGATCAATCTCAATTTCTACGGTTGGAATAACCGAGGGGATTAAAAAGTTAGCCGATTTTCCTTTACAAATAAATCTGGCAGTTTCATTGCATGCGCCAAATGATAAACTGCGCTTGCAGTTAATGCCAATTGCAAAAAAATATTCCATTGCTAAAATTTTTAAAGCAATGGAGGGTTACATTTTTAAAACCAATCGCAAAGTGATGATCGAATATATTATGATTGATAATTTAAATGATCATATAAAAATGGCCAAAGAGTTGGCTGTAATTATTAAGGCAATGCAAAAACCCTTAGTCATGGTTAATTTAATTCCTTATAATGAGACTGATAAATTTCAGCCGTCATCACTTGAAAGGATTGAAGGCTTCAGAAACGTGTTGCTTAAAAGCGGAATCGATTGCATTATGAGAAAATCTTTTGGAAAAAGTATCTCAGGCGCCTGCGGGCAGTTGGCTGGAAGATAAATTTTTCCAAGCTAATTCAAAAATAAATCTTTGCATGTTGGCAATTTCTTTGCTCTCAATTACTACTGCCATAAAATTTTCTTTATAAGAAATCAAGGCAACCTTGTCTCCATAAATTTCTGTATCTCCAAAAAAAGAATATTTTTCTTCCGGTATTAAAATTATTTGTCGCATTTCATAGGGATCATGTTTTTGCCATTCGCGGCCTTCTTTGCTATCCATAACTATTCCTCTTGCGCTGATTTTTCGCTGAATGCGCCGGCGGATAAACCCTTTAACATAATCTTTGGGTAGTATTTGATATAATCCGGCTATGGCCGTGTGTATAAGCAATTCCCCTCCCTTTGGAGTGGAGTATAATATATCCTCATACACCGCTATGGCCCCGTTAACGCCCTCGTAATACTTCACTTGCGGTTTATTGGGATTTATGTTTTGCAGAGACTTCAAGTCAGGCATTATTTGCTTTAATTGGTTTTCTTTTTGTTTTAAGCTAGTGAATAATATATCGGGTTCTTCCGCAGAAAAAAATCTTTTTTTACCTTTAAATATTTGAAAAAATAAGCCCTTTTCTATTAACTGATCAATAATTTTATAAGTAGTCGGCCGTTTGGTGCCGGCTTTTTTAGCTATTTTTAAAATAGACGATGGTCCTAACTCTAACCCGGCTAAATATACACCGACTTGTTCCTCGCTTAAGCCAATAGATTTTAAAATATTATTGATGTTGTTTGCCATATTGTTGATTATGTCACATATTGTGACAACATTATTATATTATAATCTACTTATTTTATCAAATCATAATTGTTTTAACTAGGTTTATATGACATACAATGTCCTACCGTTGGACATTATTAAAAAATTTATTTATAATTAACAATTGAAAATAATAAAAAATAGACTATGAAACGAAAAAGCTTATTAATTGTTGGTTTAATAATTGTGGCGTTGGCCTTGTCCGGGTGTGGTATAAAAAACAATACTCAAAGCAATAAAGAGCCAATAAAGGTTGCCTTAATATCATCTATGTCTGGCGAGGCTGGCATTTGGGGACAGAATTTAAAAAACGGATTTGATTTTGCTTTGGCGGAAATTAATGCCAAGGGAGGCATCAACGGTAGGCCAATCCAAGCTATTTATGAAGATGATAATTGCGATGCCAGTACGGGCGTAACTGCTTTTAATAAAGTGATTGATGTAGACGGTGCAAAAATAATAACAGGGACGGTTTGTTCTTCTGTGGCCATGTCTGTGGCTAAAAAAACTCAAGAGGGCGGAATTTTATATGTTGCTTCAGGAGCTACTGATCCAGAGGTTACAAAACAGGGCGATTTAATTTTTAGGCTTTGGGTGTCTGACGATTACGAGGCGAAGGCAATAGCGGGTTATGCCACCACAAATTTAAATTTAAAAACTTTTGGGATTGCGCATATTAATGATAACCCAGCCGGATTATCAATCGAAAATAGTTTTAAAGCGACGGCAGAAAATAATGGCGGTAGTGTTCTGGGAGTAGAAACATTTACTTCCAAAGAAAAGGATTTTAAAACAGTTTTAACAAAATTAATTAGCTTAAACCCGGATGCAATATATTTAGTTGGAATTGCAGAGCAAGCCCCATTGCTTATTAATGAAACAAGAAAGCTGGGGTATAAAGGAACCGTCTTGGTATATGGCCCATCAATATTGGCTGAAGGAATTATTGATCAAATAGGAGATAAAGAAAACATTTACTATGCAACTCCAGTTATCAAGCAAGAAACTGATTTCTGGGCTAATTATAAGAAGAGTGCTGGTAAGGATGCCGATGTTTTAGTTGCTATGGGTTATGATAGTTTAAAAATAATAGAGGCTGGACTTATAAAATGCGGGGAAGACAATCAATGCATAAAGAAATATTTTTCAGAGATGAAAGATTATCAGTTGGCTAGAGGAAAATTGACTTTTAATCACGGTGATGTTGCCAGTACGGAATTTACGGTAGAAAAAGTTAAATAAGGCATTATAAAAAAGAGCCCATCATTGGGCTCTTTTTGTATATAATCATTATTTATTTAACACTAATAGATCAAAAAGTAATTCAGGGTTTTTGGCCCCGTTTTTTAGTTTAGATTCTATATCTAAAAGAGTTTGATTGATTTTAATAAGTTCTTGTATGGAAAATCCTCGAGCTTGTTCGATTGCTTTTTTAATAACAAAAGGATGTTCGCCGATTTCTGTGGCGATTTGAGCTTGATTAGGATAGCCTGACGTTTCTTCAAGCTTACTTTTAACTTTTAAAATTATTTTAAACTGCCTGGCAATCATCGCTTGAATAGCAAGCGGAGCAGATCCGCTTTTTAATTGATCAGAAAGTAATTTCAAGGCCAGCTTGGAATTTTTATAGGCGATTGCATCGGTTAGATTAAAAATATTATCTTCAAATTTTGCACTGACAAGCAACTTAACATCATCAGAAGTAATTTGTCCGCCATTTTTATAACTGATTAATTTATTGGCTTCATTGGTAAGCTGTGATAAATCATTTCCGACTAAAGCAATCAATTGGGAAATAATTCTTGGATCAATATCAGTTTTTTTGTTTTTAAAATAATCCTTGAGCCAGTTTTCTAACTCATAATTTGTGAGAAGATCAATTTCCCAAGCATATTTTTGAGTTTTTAAAAATTTATAAAGCGCATTAGCCGGCTCTTCTTTTTTGCTCTCATAAATTTCTACAAACATCAAGGAATTTTCTAATTCAGCATCTCTGGTTTTAAGAAATTCCAAAAGATCTTTGTTTATGGTTCTATTTTTGGTTACATTATTTACAACGATAAACTTTTTTTCGCCAAGAAATGGTGTTGTCAAAACTTCTTGTTTGAATTTATCAAAATCTAATTTCTCGCCTTCCAATTTTACAATATTAAAACCAGCCTTATCTTTTTTTTGAGAAAACTGGTCTTGAAGTTCTTTGGATTTTTGCCGGCACCTGTACGAATCAGTGCCGTGGACGAAAAATATCATAAAAATGGTAAGTATTTATCAATCTGTTTCTTGAGTTCAGGATACACGAATTTGTTTTGATAATCAATCCAAGCATCGCCATCTAAATCCGCAGTTCTATCATCAACTTCAAGCGCAATTATTCTTTTGTTATTAAAATCTAAATTATTATCAAGTTGTAGTATTTTTTGAACGAAAATTATAATGTCAGCCTTATCAATTTTTTCTTGGGTAAGCATGTTTTCAATATTTGCATGTGTTCCGGCATATTCTGTATTATAGCCTTTTTCAGATAAATATTTTGCTAAGTATTTGCTGCGGTTTTTGCCATGATGGCAGATTGCCAGAACATTTTTTGTTTGTGAGATTTCCCACAAACTATCAAAAATTACTTTAAACATTGCAGTAATATATTGATCTTCAATTAAAACAGCTAGTGGCGCTTTTGGTTGCCAAATAATCATTTTGTTCGCAAATAGTTGGAATGATGTAACAAAAGGGGAATCGGTTTTTAAAATTCTAGTCTCCCTTAATTGTTCCGGACTGCTGGCCTTGATTTGCAAAGTTTTTTCACCTTCGGTTATTAGTGTTCGATTAAATATTTTCCTTTGAATTCTTTTCTTTTGCCAAATATTTTCTACTTCAATATCTTCAAAAAAATCTAGAAAATCATCAGCAGATCCTAAAAAAGCTATTTCTTTGCCAGCCTCGTCAATTAAAAGATTTAAGGCTTTTAAATACTGTTCTTTTCCTTGCAAAATTTTAATTGATGTGTTTTTGTCTCCTTGCTGGTATAGGGCAAGTAAATCCGGAAGACTTGATACTATTTGATGATCTAATTGATGCATGGATTCTTTTTTGGCGCGGATTTTTTCTAAAATTACAGTTGGAGGTTCAACCATAAAGTGTCGCGAGTACTTGTTATTATTGCTAAATTTGGTTAAGCCATGGATTTCTAATTCCTTAATTATTTTATAAACATTTGGACGTGAAATTCCGAGATATTTTGCAATTTCCGTAATGGGGCTTGGTCCTAGTGTTAGTGAAATAGTGTATAGTTCGATTTCCAAATCCGATAATCCCAATTCTTTTAATGAGGTGTAAAGCGATTCGCGCACCTCTTTTTGGTGGTCTTTGTCCATATTTAGATAAATGTTAATAGTTGTATTAATTTATTGTATATTTATTATATACATAATAAATAAATTTGTCAAAAATTAAACAAATTATATTGACAAAATGGTATATCGATGATATACTTCTATAAATATTTAAGCCAAAAGGCGTAATTATAAAAATATGTCAAAGTTAACAAGGTTTATAATCGGAATGGTGGTTGTGGTTTTAGTTGTAGCTGGAATCTGGTTTTATGTTGCCAGGCAGGATAATAGTGATTCTGAAACAATAAAAATTGGAGCATTATATGCGCAAACGGGCGCAGCGGCAAAGTATGGGCAAATTTCTATTCAAGGCGTTAACGATGCAGTTGAATATTTCAAAACCAAAAATCCAGAAACTAAAGTAGAGTTAATAGTAGAAGATTCTCAAGGAGATGCTAAGGAGGCCACAATTGCCGCAACTAAATTAGCAACAGTGGATAGGGTTAATTTTTCAGTTGTTGGCACAAGCGCTGTTTCGGCAGCTGTGGCGCCCATTGCCGATCAGTATAAAAAAATATTTATCTCCGATGCCGCATTATTTGGATTAACAGAGGGTAAAAAATATATTTTTCAAAATTTCATGCCTGATTTTAATAAAATCCCTTTGCAAATAAATGCAAATAGTAGTTGGAAAAAAGTAGCAATTATTTATATTAATGACGACTTGGGCAATGTCTGGTCAAAAGGTGTTAAGGCCAGCATAGATTCTTCCCGCAGTGTTGAGCTGTTTTCTTTTGAGAAGGGGGCAACTGATTTTAAAACGGATGCTTTGAAATTGAAAAATTATAATCCTGATGTGGTTGTGTTTGTGGGCTATGGGCCAGCTCTTAACCAGGTATTTGCTGATTTAGAGCTTAATAAAATTAATAAACCATATCTTACCTATTTGGCTTGTACTCTGCCCGGTGTATTAACTGATAAAAAATTCAGCCTTGAAGGACAATACAGTTATGAGTTTCCGGTCATTAAAGATGGTGAAGTTAAAAATTGGATGGTTGCAAAAAATAGGGATTTAAATTCTTTTTATACTATTGCGTTTGAAAACACTCTTCTTGTTCTTGAGGTGGCCAAGGAGTCCGGAAATAATGTGGAAAGAGGCTTAGAAATTTTAAAAAATAAACAGCAAGAAGGGGTTTTTGGAACCATTGATTTTAGAGGGAAAAATTATACTAACATAGATTTAGTCCCAACAATGATTCGTGGGGGTAAATGCGTGCCATTAGTTAATGAGTAATAATAATTTAGGATTACAAAAAGCATCTATATCTATATATGGATGCTTTTTGTTTATTTTAATAAATATGTTAATATTTATTTGTAAATTTAATATTATTATGTCAATAATATATGGAAAGTAAGAGAAAATATGAGCCAACCCCAGAGGATTTTGCAAAAGCAGAGGCATGTATGACTGATGAGCAAAGAGAGACGACAGAAATAAGGGTTGCTAATTTGGAGCAAGTCAGACCGATATGGGAAGAAAGCTTTGAGGATCGTAGTATTGATAGTGAAACAAAGAGGCGTAAGCCACCAACCCCGGAGGAAATTAAAATGATGGATTCAACTTTAGAAGAGTTGGCTGGTTTATTTAAAGATTCAAAAGTTCGGTGGATCTTGGACGGCGCCATGAATATTTCCTTGCTCTCGCGGAAATATATAGGAGCGCATAAAGATACTGATATCTCAATTGAAAAAGATGATGTTGAATTGTTGGAGCAAGAATTATTTGAAAATGGTTATGGATTATTTTTATCAACTGAAGAAAATAGTTCACACATAATGAGGCGTGTTGGGGCACATGACTTTGCAAAAGCAAACCCCTCTCACTTAATGATTGTTGCAATAGATAAGAACGGTAAAATTCATGATGATGTAAATTTAAATTTTATTGATGTACATATTGTGGCTAGAAATTCTGAAGGACAAGCTATAAGTAAAAATGGAACCGTATTGCCGGAAAAGTGGATGGAGCCGATAAAAATGAAATTAGGCGACAAATCAATAAATGTTTCTCATCCGGCGCGTGTTGCATATTATAAAATGTTGATGGAAAGGGAGTATGATTTTACTGATTTAGATCGCTTAGCGGAAACTGGCAGCTTAACCGCAGATGATGTAGATGAGATTAGTGTTGTTTTTCAAAGTGATTTTAATTTGGGCATAGAAAAAGGTGAAAAGGACATGGCTGTTGTTTTTTCAAAAATGGAGCCAGGCATGACGGCTGATCAGGTTTTTGAAATATTTTTAAGTATTCCTGCAATAGCTGAGAGAATAAACCCGGAATCTGAAAGTACATATCGAAATATTGCAGAAGTATACGTAGGTTATTATGAAAATAATGATGACAGGAGCGCATCAGGCATGTTGAAGGCGCTTTTGGAGCATTATGGTATATATGAAAGAGAAGCGGATCGGCAAGAAAAAATTGCTAATTTAAAAAGGGCCGTTCAGTCTGTTATAAAAAAATAAAAATTTTATAATTTAAAAAACATCTGTAAATGCCAGGTGTTTTTTAAATTATAAAATTATTTTACCTTCTCAGTCTCGCCCCAATTATCGCCGGCACTGACTTCGGCTTCAATCGGTGCTTTTAATTTAATAACTGAGCACATTGTATCAGCAACAAACTCGGCAACTTTTTTAACATCCTTTTCTGGTACTTCAAAAACAAGTTCATCGTGTACCTGAAGAATCATTCTTGATTTTGGCGATATGTTATGAAGTTTATTTTGAATTTCAATCATGGCAAATTTAATTAAATCAGCCGCAGTTCCCTGAACGGGCATATTGATTGCAATTCTTTCAGCGCCGGCTCGCACCTGTTGGATGCCGGAATTAATTTCTGGAATCGGCCTTCGTCTGCCATAAAGCGTTTCAACATAACCTTTTTCTTGCGCCGATTCTAAAACATCAGCAATATATTTTTTAACGCCTTTGTATTTCAAAAAGTATTTGGTGATAAATTCTTGCGCGCGGCTGGCAGAAATTCCCGTTCTTTGCGCTAAGCCCCAAGAGCCCATACCATAAAGCACGCCGAAATTAACTTCTTTAGCTTGGCGTCGCATTTCTTTAGTTACTTCTTTTTCTTCCACTTCATGGATAAATGCGGCAGTAGAAGTATGAATATCTCCGCCTGAATTAAAAATTTCTAACATATCCTTATCTTCAGCCAGCGATGCGACAATTCTAAGTTCAATTTGCGAGTAATCAGCTTTGACTAATTTAAAGCCCTCTTCAGCAATAAATGCTTTTCTGATTTCTTGCCCAACCTCAGTACGAATAGGAATATTTTGCAAATTTGGATTAGATGATGAAAGTCTTCCAGTCGCAGTTACTGTTTGATTGAAGCTTGTATGAACTCTGCCGTCATGGACATTTACAAGTTTTGGTAATGAATCAAGATAAGTACTTTTTAATTTTGCTAACTCCCTATGCTCCATTATTAAATTAACTATTTTAATTTCCTTTGTACTATCTTCTTTTTCGCCTAGCCAAGATAAAAGCTTTTCTAATTGTGCTGCGCCAGTCGATGTTCCTGTTTTTGTTTTTCCTAGTCCTTTACCATCAATTCCGAGTTTATTGAATAAAATGTTTTTGAGCTGAAGCGGTGATGATAGATTAAATTCTTCTCCAACCAATTCAAAAACCTCTTTTTCTATTTTTTTAATTCTGGTGCCCAGTTTTTTGCTTTGCTTGTTTAAAAAATCACTATCAATTTTGACTCCGTTTTTTTCAATCTTTGCTAAAACCTGTACTAACGGCATTTCTAATTTATGGAAAAGGTCTTCCATTCCTTCTGTTTTGAGATCCTGAGAAAATTTTTCATAAAGTTGCCAAGAAATATCTGCATCTTCATTGCAATACCAGCAAACTTTGTCTAAAGCGCATTCTTTCATGGAAATTTGAGTTTTACCTTTGCCTATTAATTCTTCAATCGGTTGCATTTGATAGCCCAATTCAACAAAAGCTAAATTTTCTAAGCCATGTTGACGATGGCTGGGATTTAAAACATACGAAGCGACCATGGTATCAAAATAAACGCCATTAACTTTTATTTCAATTTCCCCTAAAACTTCCATATCAAACTTAATATTATGTCCGATTTTTTTTATGTTTTCATTTTCAAAAATTTCTGCTAATTCTTTTTTATGCTTTAAAAATATTTCACTGCCCAAATAATATGCTTCATTTTTTTTCCAACAAAAACCGGTTCCGACCAGTTCGCTGTCAAAAGTATTGAGCCCGGATGTTTCGGTATCAAAGCAAAATTCTTTTTGCTTGGAGATAGCTTTATAAAATTGTTCAAATTCATTGTCGTCATGAATTAATAAATAATCCTCGTCTGCCTTTTTCTGGATTTTTATTTTTCCTTCGGCTGTGTTGCTTGAAGTAATTGCTTCTGATTCTAACGAAACAACTTTTGGTGAAAATAAATCGCCTTGGCCGTTTTTTATTTCAAATTTTGTGCTGTTTAATGCGGCAACTGAGCTAAGCAGTTTTTTAAAATTCAGTTCTTGGAAAAGTTTTAGCACGCCTTGCAAATCAAAACCGCCAACCTTGCAAATTTCAAGGCTGAAATCAATTTCAACATCCAAAATTATTGTCGCTAATCTTTTTGATAAAAATGCATTATCTTTATTGGTTTTTAAAAGCTCGCGCGTCCTATCTTTTATCTGATCAGACTCAATATTTTCATAAATATTTTCCAGTGTGCCAAATTTTGTTAGCAAATCAATGGCGCCCTTTTCACCGATGCCTTTGACGCCCGGAATATTATCCGATACATCACCCCGAATAGCCTTGTAATCAATTAATTGTTTCGGTACAAGGCCTTGGAATTTTTCTTCAATGCCTTTTTCGTCATAAAGGATGGTTTCTGACATTCCTTTGTGAGGGGAAAGGACTTTGGTATTGTCATCGACTAATTGATAAACGTCTTGATCGCCAGTTATAATAATTGTTTCAATATCTGGCCGGTCAACGGATTTCAAATGGCAAATTGTGCCAATAAGGTCGTCAGCTTCAAAGCCAGCTTTTTCAAAAATTGGAATATTGAAAGATTCCAAAACTTGTTTGACCATGGGAATCTGCTCATAGAGCTCATCAGGCGATTTTTTCCTTTGCGCTTTGTAATCTTCAAATTCTAAATGCCGGAAAGTCTTTTCTTTGCGATCAAAACAAGCTGCAATATAATCAGGCTTAATGTCTTTTAGGGTTTTGAGCAAAATCATTGTAAAACCATAGACGGCATTGGTAAGTTGGCCTTCTTTGTTGGTAAGTGGCGGCAAAGCATGAAAAGCTCTGTGAATCAGAGCATTTGAATCTATAACAGCAAATTTTAGCTTAGTTTTTGACATGTTGTATCTTTATTCTTTTAGTATATTTTATATTAATATTGGAGAAAGTTGTAGTGCCCTCTAAGTTTGTTTCCAAAGATTTTTAATCAGATTTTTCTGGAGTTCGCTAATTGCCCTATCTTCAATAATAACCCCGATTAAGTTTTTAAATGAAATCATAGCCGTAACCTCGCCGGATACCAAAAGATCTGTTTCAAATTTAAATCCCGGAGGCAGTTTTTTGGTTCGAGTAAATTTAGAGTATTCTTTGTTTTTTAATTCTGCTATCGGCTCAGACGACTCTTCAATAAGGCTTTTCATTACCCCGCCATTATTATATAGCGACATCATTAAGTGATGATTTTCTATTTGTGAAAATAATTTGAAGAAACTATCCGGCGAAAAAATATTATAAACTGTTTTGTTGGTTTTTAATATTTTCCAGTATATTTCCATTATGCCGTCTTTGCCCTCATAAAAACTTATTTTTGGCTTTTCAAAGCCCCCCGAATACAGGGAAAATAGTTCTGGTATTATTTTGTCTATTTTGCTTTTTTTCTCATCTATTTCTCTCTTTTGCTTATCTAATGATAATTTTATTTTTTCTGGCTCTTCCGGACAATAGTAAATTCTTTTTTTGTCTACGGTTCTAAAAATAAGACCTTTTTGCAGTAGATTATCTAAATGACCATAGATAGTAGTCCTTTTTATTGAACATTTTCTAGAAATTCCCGCAACTGTGCTTTTTCCCAAACTTAAAATACCCAAGTAAACATCAACTTCTTTGATTTCAAGGCCAATATCTTTAAGTTGTTCTTGGAGGTTATTCATGTCTTAATTTTAAGAAATTTTTGATTAAGTGTCAATAATTTTAGTCACATTTATATAATAATTATAATTCAATATATTGTATATTAGCTATTTACTGCTCTTTATTTCAATAATAATATAGTTATTTACTGACACTTTTTATAGTTAATGTTAAATTTTAACATTAATAATTAGTAAATTTACTATGATTTCGGCTAAATTCTGTGAAGAAATTAATCCAAAAATTACTCAAGAATTTGTAAATTATATAGATAAAATGGCCGAAAATGGAAGTTATCGGGTAAGCGTTATAATTGGAGATAAAAATATTCCTATTGATGTTTATTCAACAGTTTTTCCGCCCAAATCTAATTACAGCATTAGTTCAAAAAACGTTTTTAAAGCACTTAACAAGCTCGATGATCTAGAAGTTGCTGATATCGGCTGTGGAAGCGGAATTGAGACAATTGTTGCGCTGATGGCTGGAGCGAAGCATGTTGACGCCGGCGATATAAATCCGCAGGCAGTAGACTGCTCAAAGCATAACGTTAAAATAAATGGAATGGAAACAAAGGTGGATGTTTTTCTGTCTGATCTTTTTTTAAATTTTCCAAAAAAGAAATATGATTTGATTATTGCCAATTTGCCAATTGTAAATTATGATGCAGGTAATAGCTTAGTAAATCAAGCCCTATATGATGGCGGTTTTAAAATACATAAGAGGTTGTTTGAAGAAGTCAAGGAGTTTTTAACTGAAAATGGGATAATCACTTTTTCCCATGCAAATTTGCAAAGCGGGAAAACTGAAAATCCGGATTATGATTTTCAGATTTTAGAAAAATTGATTGATGAGTATGGATATGCGATTGTTGAAAGAGTTGAAACGGAAGAATTGGGTTATAAATGGATAAATTATAAAATTAAATTAAAAAAATAATATGGGTTTTTTATTGCTCGTCATTTGGATTATCGGCATTACCTGCTTTACATTGTTAGGCAGTTGGTACGCTAAGAAATACAATAAATCAGATTTATTGATTGGGCTTTATGTTACTTTTGTATTGGTGGCACAAATTTTAGCAGTAAAAATATCCGCTTTTGATCTTGGTTTTAATACATTTTTTGGGCCAAGCGGGGTTTTGGTTTTTTCTGTTACCTATCTTTTTACTGATATTGTAAATGAAAGGTTCGGCAGAAAAGAAACGCATAAAATGATTTTGATTGCCCTGGTTTCTCAAATAGCCATGGTGTTTTTCTTCTGGATTGGAGTCAAGATGCCACCCGCTCCGTTTTGGAATCTTCAAGGAACGTGGGAGCAGATTTTTAATTTAATTCCAAGAATAACCATTGCAGGCTGGATTGCCTTTATGATTTCAGAAAATTTTGATGCCTTCACTTATTCATGGCTTAAAAAATTAACCAAAGGCAAGCATCTTTGGACAAGAAATGTTTTTAGTACCATTCCAGCGTTGTTTTTGGATAGTTTGATTTTTATCCCAATTGCTTTTTTGGGTGCTATGCCGATTCTGCCTCTCATAATCGGGCAAACTCTGATTAAGTGGCTGGTTGGTTTGATTAATGTCCCTTTTATGTATTTGAATAAAGCGATTTTGGGGAAGAGTATAAAATAATAATTATAACCATTAGTATGATATAGATTATTCCACACTCTTATTATACAAAAATATGGGAAAATGTTATTAAAAAAATCCCTAAGCGCGCTTGCCTAGGGTTGTTGCTTAGTTGAGATGTGGGGGCAAATGGAGCCTTAGTGATAGGCACCCCAGAGAGCGTCTTGCTCTCTGAGAAATCGCTCATAGCAGTCTCCACAGCAAGCCTTGTCCAGCCGCTGTTTTTCAACGTGCTCGACAACCAGCCGTCCCTCCGAGCTGTCGAGGGGGAAGTCGACAGAGCCACCGTCAGTGACCTCGACCACCCTGTTGGTGTGGGTGGTGACAAACTTCCGTTCGTCACAATAGGAACATTGCCCGCCACTCTCCTTCATGTCGTCCTCACGCTCTAGCCAAACGTGATACTCTCGTTGCTCAACTCGGAAGTAGAAATTATAGGTGCTTGGCATGGTGTTTCTCCCTTTCTCCTCTGTGTTTGTCAACATTTATATATATCATAAATTATTATATTTGTCAAGAGTCTTTTGTCCAAAATATAATTTTCTGTTAAAATATACGTATTCATAAAGCATATTCAATGCTTAGAGTTTTTATGTTAATTAGTTAAAAATGTTTCTTCAGCGAATTGAATTACAAGGTTTTAAATCTTTTGCCAATAAAACAGTTTTAGAATTTCCTGCTCCGGACAAGAAAAGCAAAACTCACGGCATTACGGCTATTGTCGGACCAAATGGATCCGGCAAATCAAATGTGGTTGATGCTTGCAGGTGGGTTTTGGGTGAGCAAAGTTTAAAACTCCTTCGTGGCAAAAAAGCAACAGATATTATTTTTTCAGGCTCGGCCAAAAAATCCCAAATGGGAATGGCGGAGGTCTCTTTGTTTTTAAATAACGAAGACAATAGCGCTCCGATTGAATACAGCGAACTGGCAATCAGTAGAAAAATTTATCGCGATGGTACCTCACAGTATTTTATAAATAAAAATGAAGTTCGGCTTTTTGACATCGTCATGCTTTTGGCCAAAGCAAACTTCGGGCAAAATACTTATGGAGTAATCGGGCAAGGCATGGTTGATAAAATTGTAAATTATTCAACTCAGGAAAGAAAAGAATTTTTTGATGAAGCAACGGGCGTAAAACAATTTCAAATCAAACGTGATCGATCGGTAAATAAATTAAAAAAATCCAGAGAAAATGTCACTCAGGCCGATGTTTTAATTAAAGAATTAGAACCGCATTTGAAATCTTTGACCAGGCAGGTTAATAAATTAAGACAGCGACAGCAATTAGAAGCAGAATTAAAAGATGAGCAGATTAAATATTATGCAAAAATCTGGTCTGATTTAAATACTCAATATGATCAGTTTGCTATTTCGTATAATAATTTTGACAAGCAAAAAAATGTTAAAGAAAATCGACTTGGCGAATTATCGGAAGAGTTGGAAGAAATGGGTGAGCAATCAGGCAGAGTAGAAGGCTTTGATAAGTTACAATCAGAATATGATGTTTTAACAACTGAAAAAAATAGCTTGCTTCAGGAGCTGACAGTTGTCAGAGGAAAAATGGATTTGGAATATTCCAAAGTCGGCAAACAGAATTTGTCATGGCTGGAAAATAAAAAAGAAGAAATTTCTAATTATGTAAAAGAAATAGAATCGGAAGAAAAAATTACTACAGCTAAGTTGCAGAAATTAAATGACGAATTAAAAAGAAAACAGGAAGAAATAAATAAAATAAATGGCGAATTGACAGTTTGGCAAAATAATTTTCAAATTCTTCAGGATGAATTTTACAGATCGAAAAATGGCGAGAAAATAAATTACAGTTTGGAGCCAGTCAAGGCAGTCCTTCGATTAAAAAATACAATTTCAGGAGTTTATGGCGCCATTAGTCAGTTGGGAAAAATTGAACCAAAGCATGAAGCGGCGCTTTCTGTTGCTGCCGGTAATAGGCTTTGGGCGATTGTTGTCGATAGTGATGAAACTGCAGTAAAATGCATAAATTATTTAAAGGAAAACAGATTGGGCACAGTCACCTTTTTTCCTTTGAATAAATTATCAAGCTATGGGCCAAGCAGAGGTGCCGAGGAATTGGCAAATGAACGCGGAGCAGTCGGTTTGGCAATTGATTTGGTAAAATTTGACAGCAAATACCAAAAAGCTTTTGAGCAGGTTTTTGGATCCACGGTAGTAGTAGAAGATTTACAATCAGCAAGGGAAATTGGTGTTGGACGAGAAAGAATGGTTACATTGGATGGCGATACTTTGGAAAAATCCGGTGTTATGAAGGGTGGATTTAAGAAAAGTGATTCAATGAAGTGGGCAGTTTTGGATTCTTTAGTTGCGCCATCTTCAGAAGACAAAATCAGACAGCTTACTGAATTAAAAACCAAAGTTGATAAGCAATTAAAGGAAAAAGAAAATTTAATTTCAGAAATTTCAGAAATAAAAACATCGATTCAAGTTTTGGAATCAGGAGTTAGGGCCAATGCCACACAATTGCAGAATTTTAAAAAAGAAAAAGAAAAAATTGAAAGTGAAATAAAGGAATCGCAGTTGACTCCTCAAGAGCAAGATGAATTTTTTAAGAATTTAAAATCCAAAAGAACAGAATTGGAAAAATCTTTGGAGCAGTTGGATAAAAAATCAGCAGTGGCTAAAGAAAAAATAGATAAATTCAATTCAGTTGAGGAAGAAAAGAAGCAAAAGGTTTTTTCTGTTCAACAAGAAATGCATAATTTGCAAAATGAACTGAATGCGGTGGTTAATTCTTTTAATGAAGTGAAGATTGAGTTGGCAAAAATTGAAACAAAAAAGGAAAATGCTTTTGCTTCAATGAAAGAGGATTTGGGCGAAGAGTATATGCCGAAAACCAGCGTTGATATTACTGGAATCGATCCGGAAGAATCAAAAATTAAAATTGATAAAATAAAAAAGAGCTTGGAAATGATCGGCGGAATTGATCCGGAAATTGAAAATGAATATAAACAGGTCAGTGAGAGATTTGATTTTTTAAGCAAGGAAAGTGAAGATTTGCATAAAGCAATTATTGATTTGGAAAAAGTCGTCGTTGAGCTTGATAAAATTATAAAGAAGCAATTCGAAGATGAATTTAAAAAAATCAACGCTGATTTTACTAGATATTTCAAACAGTTATTTGATGGCGGTGTGGCCAAATTAGTTTTAACGCAAAAAGAAATGACTGAAGCTGAGTCGGCTGTGGCTGAAGTGACTGAGGCAATCGCCGGTGAAGAAACGCCAGTTGAAAAAGTTGAAGAAGAAAAGAAAATTGTCCATGTCGAAGATAAATCTTTCTTGGCAAATATGGGAATTGAAATTGAAGCTTGCCCACCAGGTAAGAAAATAAAAAATATCACTTCACTTTCCGGTGGTGAAAAAACAATGACCGCTTTGGCTTTGATCTGTTCAATTATCAGTAATAATCCATCACCATTTATTCTTTTTGATGAAGTTGATGCTGCGTTGGACGAAAGCAACTCCTCAAAATTCAGTTTGATTATCGAAGAGCTTGCCCATAAAACACAATTTATAGTAATTACACATAATCGCGCAATTATGTCTCACGCCGATGTTTTATATGGCGTAACCATGCAAGGTGATGGCGTTTCAAGGATGATTGGACTTAAGTTATCCGAGGCCGAGAAATTAGCGGAATAATATATAAGAGAAGATAATATTTTAAGATTTCCAGGAAGAAAAAATGAAGAGGGTGAAGAGGAGAGAAAAACAGAATTGGATGTTATAAAAGCAGTTCAATTATTAGAATTTTTAACGGCATTTAGTAAGAGTGATTCAAGATCTTATAGTAAAGATGATGTTGCCGAAAGAAGAAAGGGTTTGGTTAATGTTGAGGATGATTGGCTGATAGAAAGATTAAACCAAAGTTTTCGAAGCGATTGGCAGTCAAAACCTAACTTTTATCATGCGTTGGTAGCTGAATTGCAAAAGCGTAAAATTATTTAAAATAAAAAGAGGCCCATTTTTGTTTTAGGCCCCGTTCCTAGAGGAGATCAGTCCTTTTCAAGTTTTACGTTCAATTTGTACCATGCCTAGCTTTGATATATTCATACAAAAGAACGTTTAGCTTGCATCCCCCAAAAATAATGAGCAAGCTCTTTTTTCGTGGTTTGGCTCGAGAGACTATCTGCCTTGCGACTTTGGTAATTGTGTCATCGGTCAGGTCGTAGTTGTCATCTAGTTGATTCCATTGTGCGGTTAATTGTTCCCATTTTGCCAATCTCGTGGCGCCGTAGCGTTGACCAAGCTCCCTTCTCGCGTTCTCTAGCATCTTCTGCCAGTATATGCTCAACTCATCTTTGCGAGCGATGCATTCAGCTATATTAAACTCTAAATCGCTGCATTTTCTTGTTTGGAAGTACTCTTTTACTGCCACAAACAAGTCAATAAAGTTTCTAAAGATTCGTTGATCGTTTAGAAATTCACGCTTTTTGGTAGAATTAAGTTGCATTACGGGTCTCCTTTTTGGCGTTGTGTTAGATAAGGTGCGGTAGTTTTATTTTAATTTAAAGTGGGTTATACTGGCAAAAATATTAACAAGATTGACAAAAAATAAACATCTTGTTAATATCTTAACATGAAAACCATATCGCAAATAATTAGAGAAATAATAAACCAGTCTCCTTTTTTGGAAGAAGCAATAAGAGAAGACATTGTTAACACTTCAAAAGTAGCCAGAAAAATAAGGAAAAAAGCTGAAGAAAGATTAATGGTTCCTATTTCAGAAGCGTCAATTCTAATGGCATTAAGAAGGATGCCACAATCTAATGCAGTCAAAAATAAAAGAGAAACTTTAGTTAAAGTTTCTGATATTGTAGTTAGATCAGGATTGATCGAATATATTTTCAATAATTCTCAAAATTTAACAACTACATACCAGCAAATATTTAAAAAAATAGTCTCAATAAATATTGATTCTTACTTTAATATTATAAGGGGAAATTATGAAACACTGGTTATTATAAACAATAAATTAGAAGATTATATTGATGATTTATTAAAAAATCAAAAGACGATAAGAAAGATAAGGCGCCTATCTTCAATTACTATTCGTTTACCTGAAGCAAAAATTACTTCTACGGGAATTTATTATCCTTTTTTGCAGAAAATTGCATGGGAGGGAATTAGCATAGTTGAAATTTTTTCTGTTGCTCACGAGCTGACTTTTATTTTTGAAGAAAAAGACATTGATAGAGCATTTGCCATAATCAAATTTTTATCGCAATCCTAAATTATAATTTTGTATAAGAAGCCATTAAATTTCAGTTTAAATCCGAAGCAGAGAAATTAGCGAAATAAAAAAGCGCAAGCGACATGTCGCCGGCGCGGTGTGAGGGAGGTTGCTAATAGATTGCGTTCTATTAAAGGAATATGAATTGATTCTCCTTTAGTGCAACGTCCTGTTGTACTTTAGTTCCATCCCGATGGAACGAAACATAAGATGCGCGAAAGGGATATTCTTTGGGATAGCTATTCGACCAAGCGCCAGATATGATTGCGGGTTTCCCGTTGTGTTGCTCTGGAAACCTTGAATCCATACCCGTATACAAAAGCCTTATTTGCGTTCCAATTCCAGCACTCATGGTTTAGTCCTCCTTAAAATATTTATAGTAAACTTTGTTATATTTGTCAATTGACAAATCTCATAAATTAAGCTATTATATCTATACCGTTTAAAAGTGCTCAACTTTAAACATTTAACTTATTAAAAATGCTATCAATTAGATTTTCCAGAAAAGGAAAGAAAAAACTTCCTTTATACTCCATTATTGTGGTTGAAAAAGCCAAAGATCCATGGGGTGATTACGTAGAAAAGCTTGGAACTTACAATCCTCACACTAAAGCTTTGGAAATCAAGGCTGACAGAGTAGAGTATTGGATCAGCAAAGGCGCTCAGCCTTCAGAATCAGTGCATAACCTTTTGATTACAAAAGAAATAATCAAAGGTGAAAAGGTAAGGGCTTCAAAATCTAAACCTGGCAAGAAAAAATCTCTTCAAATCGCAGCTGACAAAAAGGCAAAAGATGCCGAAGAGGCAGCAGCAGTAAAAGCTAAAGCAGACGCTGAAGCCACCGCTGAAAAAGAAAAAGAAGAGAAAGCTAAAGCTGAACAAGAAGCAACTGAAGTAGAAAAAAATAAAGTTGAAGAAGTTGCTCCAGTTGAATCTGCTCCTGCAGAAGAAGCTGTTTCTGAAACAACTGAAACTCCAGCAGAAGAAACAAAAACAGAATAGTTTATATAACAATAAACACTCCATTAAAACCGGTTAACGCCGGTTTTTTTGATGTCTAGATAATTAACTGTTGGTTGTTTATGAAGAATATTGGTTTATTGTTATACCTTATTGACAAAACTAAAATAGTTTGCTATTATTGATATTGTACTTAGCAATACAAATTGTTGATGTATGGGGAAATTTTGGGACTGCAGACTAATCCCTGTAATGTCGAAATTTCTCGAATTAGAAATAAACATAAATATTATGTTAGACGAAGAAACAACAGAAGAAACTCCAGAAGTAGAGGAAGTAGAAACTCCTGAAACTCCTGTAGAAACTCCAGAAGTAGCAGAATAACTTCTGCACGCAAAGACCGGCTTAATCGCCGGTTTTTTTATTCTATTTATTTAAAGCTTCAGAATATATTTATTTTAAATGAAGAGATTGGCCATATCACGGCCTTTATTTACGAGGGTAGAACAACTTATTTTAGGCCACTTTGCCAATGGGAAATTATTAGTTATTTAATTGACAAATTTTCTATAATTTATTATCATTAACTTAGTACTTAACAAAATATTGTTAATAGTACGGAGAGGTTTTGGGGTTGCAGTTAGGTCCGCAATACAAGATTTCTCGGATTAGAAATAATAGAACACAAAACAATATGGCTGAAAGAGACCAGAGTTTCGTAGAAGGCATCGTTAAAGCTATTGTAGCTCATCCTGACGATGTAAGAGTCGACAGAACAGTTGACGAAAGAGGAGTTTTACTCACTCTTAATGTACATGTAAATGACATCGGTTATGTCATTGGCAAGCAAGGTCAAACCGCCAGAGCAATTAGAACTCTAGCCAAAATAATTGGCGCGCAAAACAATGCAAGAGTTAATTTAAAGATTGCTGAACCGGAAGGTTCAAGAGGACCAAGAAGAGATAGAGAAGAATCTCAATCTCAGGTTCAAGAAGACATCAATACTGATGTTGTAGATGATTTAAAAATCTAAACGCTCAATAGAGAATTCCCCGCGAAAGCGGGGTTTTCTTATTGGTTTTTATATGCTAATAATTTTTCTGACTTTTATATAATCTTCCCCGTTATGTAGATTGGTAAAATTATTGATGGAATCGCAAATGTCTGAAATTTTTTCAAGAATACTTTGTGTCATAG
The DNA here is from genome assembly GCA_041665065.1 of Candidatus Buchananbacteria bacterium. Lineage (GTDB taxonomy): Bacteria > Patescibacteriota > Patescibacteriia > 2-01-FULL-39-33 > 2-01-FULL-39-33 > JBAYJM01. The sequence continues at coordinate 2,037 of JBAYJM010000013.1, read as the reverse complement.
CTGTTTCAATTTCATCAATTGATAGATTAACTTTTAATATAATTTCTTCCAATTTATTTTGATTAGAATTTTTAATAATAGGACAGACTTTAGTTAGAATCCACCACAATTCATTTTCAATTTTTAAAACAGTTAATGGAGTTAGTCTACATTCCAAAGATCTTTCGTCATAGATTGTACATCCAACTCCTTCTTTGCATTTATGACAATGGCCGTCTTTGAAAAAATTTGCTTTTCCGCTTTGAATAAGATTAAAACCATATTTTTTATAAGTATCAACTTCATCGGGCAAAAGCCAAGAAATCCATTTTGGTGCTGAGCAGGAAATTGAGCAATTTTTGCATTCCTCCATATCTTTGAAGACATGATTGACATGGATGTTGGCATAAAGGTTTTTGAGTTCTTCCGTCATAATTTTATTTTTGACTTATTAGATGTTGAAAGATATAATTATTATAATTAATTTAGAAAGAATAGCAAATGAAACAGTTTGATTTTATAACAATTTTTCCAAACATTTTAGATTCATATTTTAATGAGTCTTTGTTTAAGCGTGGGCAAAAAAATAAATTATTAAAAATCAAAACTCATAACTTGCGTAAATGGACCAATGATCGGCATCAAACAGTTGATGACAAGCCTTATGGCGGAGGTGCGGGATTGCTTTTTAAAATCGAACCGATTTATAAAGCCTTGAAAGAAATTACAACAAAAGCAGATAAAAAGAAGACAAGGATTATTTTAACGGCGGCCAATGGAAAAAGATTTACCCAAAAAGATGCTTTAAGATTATCAAAATACGATAGATTGATTTTTGTCTGTCCAAGATATGAGGGCGTTGATGCGCGCGTAGAAAAATTAATTGATGAAAAATTATCAATTGGCGATTATGTTTTGGCAGGCGGAGAATTGCCGGCGGCAGTAATTACAGAAGCTGTTTGCAGATATATTCCTGGTTTTGTCGGCAAGCAGGAATCGGTTGCCAATGATTCATTTTCAGAAGAGAATTATTTGGAACATCCGCATTATACTAGGCCGGAAGTTTTTGAAATGAATGGCAAAAAAATGCGAGTGCCGAAAGTTTTGTTGTCAGGGCATCATGGTGAGATTGAGAAGTGGCGAGGCAAGAAATCCAAAAATTTGAAGTAGTGTAAAAACTGTTAATATTTCTGGGATAAATTAGCCATAGAGGGCTTGACAAGCCCTTAAATATGCGTTATTATAAATAAGCAAGAACAATAACTTTACAAATTTCAAAAAACAGTTCAAAAATCTAGTATTTTTGAGGAAAAACAGTGGCATCTGATGGAATCTGGCAATAGCCAAGGTTCGTCAAATCGGATCCCTCTGTTTTTTCTTTTCCCGCTCTTCTTTGATGTTTTTCGGGAGTAGTCTGCAAAGAAAGATAAGTAGATTCTGCACTTGAGGTAGAATAATGCCGGGGTTGAAAAAAGTAATTTGACAACTGAATAGTGGCAAAAAAGCACAACCCAAAAATTTCTTTGAATTTTAAAAATGTCCGCTTCGGCGGACAAAAACATAACGGTTGGCAACTGGCCGTAATCTAGTTGTGAGAGCCTGCTAATGCAAATTAGCTTTTCTCATTTAATGAGAGTTTGATCCTGGCTCAGGATGAACGCTGGCGGCGTGTCTAAGGCATGCAAGTCGAATGGGTTAGACCCATGGCAAACGGGAGCATAACACATTGGTAACCTACCTCGAAGTCCGGAATAACTCAGCGAAAGCTGGGATAATACTGGATGTGCTCGTCCCTCATAAGAGGGCCGCGTAAAGATTTATCGCTTCGAGAGGGACCTATGGTCCATCAGCTAGTTGGTGAGGTAATAGCTCACCAAGGCTACGACGGATAGCGGGTGTGAGAGCACGACCCGCCTCACTGGGACTGAGACACTGCCCAGACTCCTACGGGAGGCTGCAGTCAAGAATATTCCTCAATGGACGAAAGTCTGAAGGAGCGACGCCGCGTGATCGATGAAGTCCTTCGGGATGTAAAGATCTTTTATTAGGGAAGAATAA
>JBAYJM010000012.1:0-37355 GCA_041665065.1 Candidatus Buchananbacteria bacterium | reverse complement strand
CTGATAAGTCAGACGATGAATCAGAAAAAGATAATTTGCAAATTGCAAACAAAGCCTGGGGCAAAAAATATTTCACACCAATTATCTTTACTATCCTGATTTTAGCCTACATTATTCAAAACCTTTTTATTTTTGAGGCTCTGGCCACTTATATACCATTAATGGTAATTATCGCTTTCGTGGGGATGTATGGTCCGTCTTTTGATTTTAAATTTTTAAGTAATAACAAATTTAAGGCCGTTGTTTTTATAATATTTGTCATTTTACTCTTGCCAGCCATTTATATTTTTAATATAAAGCCGGTAAATGCTAATATTGATTTTATTAAGGCCATGATTGCGCCATCTGACACGCCGATTGAGCAAAGGATTGCTGCTTATGAAAATGTTTTATCCAGAAATACTCAGGGTAATCAGGAATATAGACGTTATTTAGTTGATTATTATAATAATATAATTTCTCAGTGGATAAGAGATTCTAAATTGCAGGAAGCTTATCCTGCCGATAAAATGGCAACAATAACAAACTCCGTAGAAAAAGAAGTTGAAAATCAGCTTAAAGAAAACGGCCATAGCGTTTCTAATTATCTGTTGGCTATAAGGTTCTATGAGATGGCGTCGGTTTTTGACCCAAGCAGACTGGAAAAGGCCAAACAGGCTTTTGATAGGGCCAAGGAATTAAGTCCGGGCAGGCCACAGGTTTATTTTGAAGGCGCCAATGTCCATCTTTATCTGGCCAATTACTACAAATATTTAAAAGATCAAAATAAAGTTGATAATTCATATGTTTCGGCCGCCGATTTGGTTTATGAGGGCTCAACAAAATATTATTATAAAGAAAATGCTGTCAATGATTTCTTGTCAATAATATCTAATTTGTCAGCCAATAAAGAATTTGCCGATATAATTGTTAAAAGAGGTATTGCAGGAAAAAGCATCTCGCAGATAACAAGCGAGGTAAAATCATGGATTGATGAATCAAGCGTAGATCAGGCGCAAAAACAGGCTATGACTGATAACCTGAAGGTTTTTATAAATACTTTTTTAACCTTAGATCCTGGCAATAAGGATCTCTCAGCCCAGCTATTACAGCTTTCAAAATAATTAAATATTTTGATAAGCGGTTCGGGTTTTTTCTATCATTTGATTGATGCTATATTTATCTTTAGCATCAAGGGAGGCTTGTTGGCCGAGTTGATTTCTCAATTGATCATTTAGCAATAGTTTTATCTTATCAGCAATGTCTGAGGGACTTTTGGAATCGCATGTTAGGCCATTGGCATTATTATTAATTATCTCTTTAATCCCGCCAACGGCAGTTGCGACAATCGGCAATTGCGCATCCATGGCCTCCAGGATGGAATAGGGGAAGCCCTCTTTGATGGATGTACTGGCATAAATATCAAAAGCCTTGAGAAGGATTGAAGCATTTATTTTTCTGCCTAAGAGCAGAAAATTCCCAGCTAATTTTTTTTCTGTAATTAAATTTTCTAATTCTTTTTTTAGATCTCCATCGCCGATTATTGCGAATTTAATGTTAAGTTTTTCCTCATTAATCAAGATATCAGCCGCTTCAATCAGATATTTAAATCCTTTGGTCTTGTAAAAATTCCCAATTGAACCGACTATAAAATCATTTTGATCAAGTCCAAGAGCTTTCCTCGCTTCTTCTCTGTTTAGATGGCTGATATTTTCAATGCCATTGTTTATGGCAATTAATTTGTTTTTGGCGATGACCTTTTTGTCTATAGCCGAGATTCTATCGCCATCAGAAACGCATATTACTAAATTTTTAAAATATCCGGTAACTTTTTCCAAAACAAAATAAACAATTTTAATAAAGGGATTTAGGGATTCATTAAAGACCCATCCGTGGCAAGTGTATATTACTTTGGTCTTGTGTTTTGATAGGACTGCCCCCATTGTGCCAACAATACTTGCCTTACTGCTATTTAGGTGGATAATATCCGGTTTTTCCCTTTCAATGATCTTTTTTATTTCCCAGGGTGCTTTTAGGTCTTTCATGGGGCTGATGTTTCTAACCAGATTTTTTAGGGGAATAAATTGTAATTTTGCCTTTTCCAGTCGATTAACCATCTCTTCCATGGTATCTTCACCCCCAGCCACTAAAACATCATAATCTTGGCCTATTTTAGAGGCTAGCTCGTATACGTATTTTTGCGCTCCGCCCCAAGATGACTGGGTAATAATATATAAAATTTTGCTAACTTTAGTCATTATATTGATTTGAAATTTTTTGATTGATCTGTTATAATATTAGGATATTATTAGGTATTAATCAAGGCGAAATATGGTTATTCTGGTAACGGGCGCTGCGGGTTTTATCGGCTCTCATGTGGCAAAACAACTAATAGACAGGGGAGATGAGGTTATTGGGGTGGATAATTTTAATTCCTATTATGATCCTGCTATAAAAGAAGATAGAATCAGGAATTTTTTTGTTGGGCGTAATATTAAAATGTATAGACAGGACATATCTGATATTAATGGCCTTCGAAAAATATTTGTAGAAAACAAAATAGATAGAATTTGCCACTTGGCTGCTCAAGCGGGAGTGCGTTACTCTTTAGAAAATCCTGATGCATACATACAGTCCAATATTGTTGGTACCAATAATATTTTGGAAATGGCCAAAGAGTTTGCTGTTAATTATTTTGTATTTGCTTCATCCTCTTCGGTTTATGGCGGTAATACTAAAATTCCTTTTTCGGAATCTGATCCGGTTGATAATCCGATTTCTTTCTATGCCGCTACCAAAAAAGCCAATGAGCTTCAAGCGCATGTCTATCATCGCCTTTACAATATTAACTGCTTCGGCTTAAGGTTTTTTACTGTTTATGGGCCATGGGGAAGGCCGGATATGGCTCTGTTTAAATTTACAAAATCAATTTTGGAAGATAATCATATTGAAATTTATAATAATGGCGAACACAGACGTGATTTTACTTATATTGATGATATAGTTGCCGGTATTATTTTGGCTATTGATCGTTGTCAGGGTTATCAAATTTTTAATCTTGGAAATGACAATCCAATAGAGTTAAGTTATTTTATTGAAACAATTGAAAATAAACTCAATCGTAAGGCCATCAAAAAATATCTTCCGCTCCAAGTCGGCGATGTTAAAGAAACTCATGCCGATATTTCAAAGGCCAAATCACTTTTGGATTATAAGCCGCAAATTTCCATTGAGGAGGGTGTAGGGAGATTTATTGATTGGTATAAGGAATATTATAATATTGATGAGACGGATAATATGGATAAGAGTATCTGTATTGTGGGATTGGGGTATGTCGGGTTGCCGCTGGCGGCTTTGTTTTCGACTAAATACAAGGTAATCGGTTTTGATACCAAAGAAAAAAGAGTTAATGATTTAATAAATGGTTATGACTCAACTAAAGAAGTGGAAAATATTTCCGATTATAATATAGATTTTACTGTTGATGAGCAGCGCATAAAAGAAGCTGATTTTGTTATTGTGACGGTGCCAACGCCCATTGATAAGGCAAAAAATCCTGATCTTACGCCGGTAATTAAGGCCACAGAAACAGTTGGTCGGAATTTAAAGCGAGGCTCAATAGTAATTTATGAATCTACGGTTTATCCCGGATGTACAGAAGAAATATGTATTCCAATCTTGGAAAAGTTGTCCGGAATGAAAGTGGGAGTTGATTTTAAAATCGGCTATTCCCCTGAAAGAGTTAATCCGGGTGACAAAGAGCATACCATTGATAAGATTGTAAAAGTTGTTTCAGGAAGCGATGAGGATGCTTTAAATAAGATAGCGGAGTTATACGGTTCGGTTATTCCAGCGGGAGTGCATAGGGCTTCGTCATTAAAGGTGGCAGAGGCGGCCAAGGTGATTGAAAATGTCAAAAGGGATTTAAATATTGCCTTAGTAAACGAATTATCTTTGATTTTTGAAAAAATAGGCATAGACACGAGAGAGGTTTTGGAAGCTGCCGGCACTAAGTGGAATTTTAATTCCGGCCAATTTTTTCCCGGCTTGGTCGGCGGCCACTGTATTGGCGTTGATCCCTATTATTTAACTCACAAGGCACTCCAATTGGGTTATCATCCCCAGGTTATCTTAGCTGGCCGAGCTACCAATGAATATATGGCACGCCATATTGCCGAAATGGTTATCAAGGGCTTGACTCGGGCCAGGAAGGTTATTAGCGATAGCAAAGTACTGGTCATGGGCTTAACCTTTAAGGAGAATGTCCCTGATACCAGAAACAGCAAGGCAAAAGAGATTATTGATTATCTAAAAGAATTTGGGATAAAAGTTTATGGTTATGAGCCGATTGTGGCAAATGGTGGAATTCAGCAGGAATTTGGAGTGGAAAATATAGATTTCTTAAGCAGGGAACATATATTTGACGGCATAGTTGTTTTTAGTCCGCATCATGATTTTAAAACAATCAGCTTGCATGATTTGAAAAATAAAATGCATGGCGATCCGGTTTTGGTCGATATAAAAAAATTTTATAACAAGCAGGAGGCTGAGAGCTTAGGTTTTATTTATAAATCACTATAAAAAACATGGAGGCATTAAAAGACTCGTCTGTTTTGGTAACGGGGGGAGCCGGATTTATAGGCTCGAATCTTTGTGACTTTCTTTTATCACAAGAGTCAAAAGTAATAGCGTTGGATAATTTGTCTACCGGCAAGGTGGAAAATTTGGCAGAGGCTAAAAAAAATAGCTCATTTGAATTTATAGAGGGGGATGTAAATGATTATGAATTTTTGAAGCGTATTTTTTTGGATCATAAAATTGATTATGTATTTCATTACGCCGCTGTACTTGGAGTAAAAAGAGTCATTGAACAGCCGCTTTTGGTTTTGGATGACATTGTCGGTTTTAAAAATATTTTAACATTGTCTAAGGATTTTGCGGTTAAAAAAGTGATATTTTCTTCTTCGTCAGAAGCCTATGGTAATTTAAATGAACTGCCTCTTAGGGAAGATATTAATAAAGAATTGGAACACCAAACCCACAGTACCAGTCTTTATGCCTTGGTTAAGCTGATTGGAGAAAAGATGATGAAAGTTTATAATGATCAACTGGGTTTGCCTACTTGCTCGCTTAGATTTTTTAATGTTTTTGGTCCTCGTCAAGAGTCTTCCGCCTATGGCTTTGTGGCCGGTGTTTTTATAAAGCAAATCATAAATAATGAAGCGCCTACTATTTTTGGCGATGGATATCAAACAAGAGATTTTATTTATATTGATGATAACGTGCGCTTGGCGGTCAAGGCATTGCTCACCCCGGAGGCAAACGGTGAAGTTATAAATGTCGGAGTTGGCAGGCAGACGACAATTTTGGACTTGGCCCAAAGGCTGATAAGAATTAGCGACAAAAATCTTGTCTCGCAATTTCTTCCCGGCAGAGAATATGAAATTAAATATCGCAGCCCCGATGTATCAAAAATGCAAAGAGTCCTAGGAGAAAAGATAGAAGACAAATTAGATGAAAATTTACGAAAGACCTATGAATGGTATCTTTCCCAAAAATAAAAAGATTGTCATTTTCTCGGCTTTCTACGAGCCATACATGAGTGGGGCAGAGCAAATGGCCAAGGAAATAGCTGAAAGGCTTGGTGATCGTTTTGAGATTACACTCATTACTTCTCGCATAGACAATAAATTACCGAAGGAGGAGATTAAAAACGGCTTTAAAATAGTTAGGGTGGGATTTGGCTCTAAATTTGATAAATATTTTTACCCTATTTTGGCGGCTGTAAAAGTAGGGCAAATCAAGCCATCGGTCATTCATGCGATTATGGAAAGTTATGCCGGCGTTGCTTTATTTCTTGCAAAATATTTATGTCCGCAGTCAAAAAGAATTTTAACCCTTCAGAGCGGAGATTTGGATCATCCAGTTAAACAGAAAAAATTTCTGATACGTTTTTTTTGGAAACTGATCCACTTGACGCCCGACAAAATTACAGCAATAAGTAATTTTTTAGCCGATAGGGCCAAGAAATTAGGAGTCGATTCCGCTAAGATATCAATTTTGCCTAACGGAGTTGATCTGTCCAAAGTTATTAAAAATGAAAAAGTGCCAAATAGTGTCTTGTGCGTAGCCAGGCTTTCTTGGGAAAAGGGATTGGATTATTTGATTAAGGCTTGGCCCGATGTAATAAAAGAGGTTAGCGATGCAAAATTAGTACTCGTGGGAGAAGGCGACAAAAGGGCAGAGATTGAAAAATTAATTGCAGATTTAAATATTGGCGATAGCGTTGAGTTAATGGGTAATTTGCCTCATGACCAGGTTCTAGCGGAAATGTCTAAATCTGAAATTTTTGTTTGTCCTTCTCTTGCCGAGGGTCTTGGCATTGTTTTTATCGAAGCCCAGGCTTGCGCTTTGGCGGTAATTGGCACCAAAGTCGGCGGCATACCGGATGTTATAGAAGATGGGGTAAATGGCCTGCTTATAAATTCCAAAAGCAGTCCGGCAATTTCTTCAGCGATAATAAAATTGTTAAAAAATAAGGAATTTGCTTCTAGTTTATCGAGCAATGCCCTGGAAACTGTAAAAAAGTTTGATTGGAAAAATATTATATCTGAAGTGGATAATATTTATAATAATTATATCAATAGACGTTTAAAAATAATTTTTGCAAGCGGTATCTACCCTCCCCAATTGGGCGGCCCAGCTACTTTCTCCCACGCATTGGCCAATGAATTGGCTCAAGGCGATTTTGATGTCAATGTTTTAACTTTTGGCAATGGAAAATATAAGGAAGAAAATAATGTGAAAATTTATTATATAGATAACGGTGGAAGTATTATTGGTAGATATGTTGCTTATTTTTGGAAGCTGTTTAAGCTATCGTTGGGTGCCGATATTATTTATGCTCTAGATGTTACAAGTGTTGGTTTGCCATCCGCATTTGTAAGATTATTAAATAGGAAAGTAAGACTGATGTATCGTTTGGGCGGGGATTTCCAATGGGAAAAGGCTCTTTCTCAGGGAAAATTTTTTGGAACATTAAAACAATATTATTTGCAGAAAAAATTTAATTTCCGAGAAAAAATATTATATGCTCTGACAAATTTTGCAATCAAACGAGCTGATTGGATCGTGTTTAATGCTAATTTTTTAAAAACTATCTATTGTGAAGATAGAAATATCAATGCTGACAGGCAATCGGTTGTAAAAAATATTAAGGTGGACTACTCTTTCCCAGAACCTGTTTGTGGCGCAAATAATGATAAAATAAAGATTATATTTGCCGGCAGATTTGTTCCGGTCAAGAATCTGATTAATCTAGTCAAGGCGATGGCCATGGTTAAGCAAAATGATCCTCTGACATTTAATAAAATATCTTTAGAAATAATCGGAGAAGGTCCTCAAGATCAGGAAATTAAGGGGGCAATTTCCCTCGAGGGGTTGGATGAAAACATAAAGTTAATGTCTAAACTTTCTCATGCTGATTTGATGGATAAAATATCTCAAAGCGATATGGTGGCCAATGTTTCTTTGTCTGAAGTAAACCCCAATTTAATTGCCGAAGCTTTATTGTTTCATAAAAAGGTGGTAGTGACCAAAGAAAGCGAGCCTTATTACTCTGATTTAAAAAGCCCGTTGTTGTTTTTTGTTGACCCTTTAAATGTGGCAGATATGGCAGAAAAAATCATTAGTTCAGTAAATTGCGATGAAAAATGCTGTGAAAAAATTTCCGCTCAAAAACTGGATAAGATCGCCTGGTCCAAGGAAAGAGTAGTAAACGAACATATAAATATATTCAATAAATTATTATCCAAATGATTAGCCAAATAAAGAAAAAAATAAAAAAAATCTTTCGAGTCGCTTACTGGTTTTTGATTTATGACCTTTTGCGCGGTGATTTTAAAAAGCCTTGGCACTTAGTAGTAACTATTTTAAAACATTGGTTTTTAAAACTGCCGCATTCGGCAATAATAGAGACTGGTAATACTTGCAATTTCAAGTGTCCGACTTGTCCTACTCCGCACCACTTAATCCATGCTAGGCGTCCGGCAGAAATGATGACGCTCGAGAGGTATAAAAAAATAATTGATAATGTTAAAAGATATATTCATGTCGTATATTTGTATAATTCCAATGAGCCGCTTCTTAATCCGCATCTGATAGAAATGATCAAGTATGCTTCAGAAAATAATTTGCATACGATGATTTCAACCAACGGATCTCTACTTAATGAAGAGATGGCAGATAAGCTGCTTTCTTCGGGATTGGGAGAAATTAGATTTGCTTTTGATGGTTTGACCAAAGAAAGTTTTGAGCAATTTAGGATAGGCGGCGATTTTGAGACTGTGAAAAAAAATATCGAATATTTTTGCCGTTTGAAAAAAGAAAAAAATGTTTCCAAGCCTATTTTAACTTTACAATTTATTTTAAATAAATTAAATCAAGATCAGGTGGCAGACATTAAGCAATTTGCAAAAATAAACGGCATTGATAGATTGTATATAAAGCCGTTTATCTTAAGTGAATATGCTTATTCGACCGAAGAAATAAATCAGCTGGCCGATAAATTTTTTATCGATAAGGAGGTGACAGATGAAAATGTGGTTTATAAAAAGGATAGTCATGGGCTAAAACCAAAGAGAAAAATTGATAAATGTCCAGAGGCTGATAAGATATTTTCTGTTTTATCTGACGGTCGAGCGGTGATGTGCTGCTTTGATCTTTTGGGTGATTATGTATATGGAAAAATGGACGAAACCGATTTGTATAAATTATGGAACAGCAAAGAAGCCGTATTTATAAGGGAGAGGGCGAGAAAGAGGTTTTTCCCCCTTTGCAAAATTTGTGGTAATATAGAATAAAATTATGAGAATTTTAAGCATTGGTTCGGGTACGCAAATTTTTCAGCCCGGATGCGAAGATAGAAAAAGAATGGCTGAATACGGCAAGATGTCAGAGAGATTTGATATCCTGATTTCGTGCGTTGGTCATTTTGATGATCAACAGATTTCTGATGGCGTATTTTTGCATGCCACTAATTCTAAAAATAAATTATTCCGTTTTATTGACTCACTGAAGATAGGCAATAAACTAATGAAAGAAAATAAGTCGGACACGGTTTTTGTGCAGGATCCTTTGATTAACGGGCTTATCGGTTGGTTGCTGGCCAAAAAACATAAAGCAAAGCTTATGGTGAGCGTGTTTGGGACGAGTGTTTTTGATAAATATTGGCAACGAGAACATTGGTATAATATATTTTTAAAATATATTGGCATGAAAGTTATGAAGGATGCCGATGTGATTCAGACAGACGGGATTGGTAATTTTGAAGTATTAAAACAAAGATACAGGGAAAAGGTTTTTTGGAAACCAGTTGTCCCATCTGATATACACGAGTATCTGGTAGACAGCAAATTATTTTTGCCAGACAAGGTGAGGCTGTTATTTGTTGGGCGACTGGCCAAACAAAAAAATATTGCTATGCTAGCCGAGGTTATACGTATTATGTCCGTTAGAGAATATCCGTTTGAAGCCGAGTTTACAATAGTTGGCGATGGGCCGGAAAGAAAATGGCTTAAGGGTTTGGAAAATTTCAGCAATATAAAGCGGGTTAACTTTTGTAATCGTCAAGAGTTAAATGACCAGTATAAAAATAACGACATATTATTAATGACATCATTTTATGAAGGCTTTCCAAGGGTTTTTATGGAGGCCGCAGTAAATGGATTAGCCTTTGTGGTGACTGACGTGTCGGGTGCAAAAAATATTATTGATGAAGGCAAAAACGGTTTTATCATAAAGCAGAAAGACGTGGAGGACTTTGTTGCCAAAACAGAAAAGTTAATCAGTGATCGGGAATTGTTAGGGGGTTTTTCAAAGCATACGCTGGAAAGTTTTTCAACTAAATATGATTATAATTTAAGCATCCAAAGGCATAATCAGATTATGGATTATCTAAAACAACAACATGTTAAATAAAAAAAGAGTAGTCATAACTGGCGGAGCCGGCTTTATCGGCCGAAATTTTATTGAGGGTCTAAAAAGCCAAGGCATTTATGAAATAATTTCCTTGGATCTGTTTGATTTAAAAGATGGTGAGGTCACTTCTGTTGTTGGTCGTTATGGCGATAAAGATCTATTACGAAAAACTTTGCAAAAAGGAGATATTGTATATCACTTAGCTTGCAGTACCGTTCCGGCTGTTTCTGAAAAAGACGTTTTTAAAGATTTGAATGAAAATATTATTGATACGATAAATTTACTAGACATCTGCCTTGAAAGCGAAATCGAACTTTTTGTTTTTGCTTCTTCTGGTGGAACAGTTTATGGCGAAGTGGCTGAAATACCAATTAGGGAAGAAAGCGAAGCAAACCCAATTAATTTTCACGGCATCATGAAGCTGATGATTGAAAAGTATGTCAAGCTTTATGGCCTGCGCCACAATTTCAACTATATTATTATGAGGCCCTCTAATTTGTTCGGGCGAATTCCGGAAGCCAGTAGGATTCAAGGCGCAGTTGATATTTTTATAAAAAAAGCACTGGCCAATGAGTTGATAGAAATTTGGGGAAATGGCGAGGTTATTCGTGATTATATTTATATTGATGATATGGTTGATTTAATGATTAAAATTATCGACTCTGACATAAAAAATACAACCATTAATATTGGTTCCGGAACTGGTCATTCTTTAAATACAATTATCAAAAAAATTAAAGAAAAATTGGAATTAGAAATAGAAGTAAAATATATGCCCGCGAGAGGTTTTGATATAGCATGTAATATATTGGATATTGCGAAAGCCCAAAATCTTTATAATTGGCATCCCAAGGTTAATTTGGAAATGGGAATAGAAAAAACAATTGAAAAGATTAAAAACTCCAAAATATAAAGATATGAAACTTTTGATTTTAACACAAAAGGTAGATAAAAATGATGATTTACTGGGCTTTTTTGGCAGTTGGATTAATGAATTTGCCAAGCATTGCGAGCAGGTGACAGTAGTTTGCCTCTTTGAGGGAGTACATCATGATTTTCTGAGCAATGTTAAAATAATTGGACTTGGAAAGGAAAAGATTTCTTTGACTCTTCATCCGATTGTAAGGCGAATAATTTTTTTGTACAGATTTTTAAAAATTTCCTGGCAAGAGAGAAAAAATTATGACATTGTTTTTGTGCACATGAATATAATTTATGTCTTATGTGGTGGATGGCTTTGGCGGCTCTTGGGCAAAAAGATCGGATTATGGCACGCTCATGGCAAAGTCCGTAGAAATTTAAAAGCGGCTGAAAAGATTTCAAATTTTATTTTTACTTCCACCAAAGAGGGTTGCAGGCTGGATAGTCCCAAGGTAAAAATTGTGGGTCAGGGTATTGATGTTGATAGATTTCATCCGGTCGATGAAAGCAAAAGTAGTATATTTAAAATAATTACAATTGGCAGGATTTCGCCGGTTAAGGACTATGAAACACTGATCGCCGCAGCGGAAATTTTAAGAGACAAAATTGGGCTTTCTGTTGATATAATCGGCGGCATAGGGCTTGCTGATCAGGAAAAATATTTTCAGGATTTAAAGTCGCTGGTAACAGAAAAAAAATTAGACCAATATATAAAGTTTTTAGGGCCAATTGCCAATAGTGAAATTGTCAGTCATTTGCAATCAGCTAGCTTATTTGTAAATATGAGCCATACTGGAAGTATGGACAAGGCAATTTTAGAGGCGATGGCAACGGGTCTTCCGGTGATAACTTGCAACGAAGCATTATTTGATACGCTTGAAAAATACAAAGATCAATTGATTTTTTCTAAAGGCGATTTTGCGGAATTAGCAGAAAAGATTTTTAAAATGATGAGCTTAAATGCAGATGAGTTTAGAGTAATCTCATCTCAGATGAGGCAAATTATGGTTGACAATCATGACGTTAAAAATTTAGTAAAAAAGATCATGGCCAATTATCAACAGTTATATGGATAATGACAAGAAGTTAAATATTTTAATGCTTTCTTTTGACTGGCGCAATATTTTTAGCACCGACTTTGATGGTATGAAAAGCAAGCTAGGCCGTGATCATCTGGAGCCGAACCATAATAACTTTTTTATTTTTTCTTGGTCAAATGACAGTTATTTTAAAAAGATAGACAATTTTGAGACGGTACATTTTAAGGCAAGATGGAAACATTTTAGAGTGGCTTATGATTTCTTGACTTTTTTTATGCTGCCACTAACACTTCACAAATATAAATTTAAACCAGATGTCATAATTTGTTATGATTTTCCTTTTGTGTTGAGCTGTGTCATTCCAAAAGTTTTATGGGGAGGACGAATTTTGGTAATATTGTCGGCGCTTCCATCCCAATTAGCGGGAACCAGGGGATTATTTGGATTTGTGCGAGTCGCTTATCAGAGGCTGGTAGAAAAACTTGCCATAAATTTTATTGATGATTATTTTGCCATTGGCGAAGCAACAAAAAAATATTTATTAGATTTGGGTGTTAAAAAAGAAGTAATGATTATGCCGCCGGATACTTTTTCGCAGTGGAAGACTAGCATGGAAAAAGTTCGGGAGGGTGAAATAAAAAATAAATATGGAATCGGCGGAACGGATAAAAAAATTATCTTATCGGTCGGTAGGCTTGAAGTTGAAAAAAATTATGACAATCTGTTAATTGCCTGGAGCAAGATGAAAACAAATGATTGGATTTTAATTATCGCCGGAGAAGGCAGTTTACTCAGTAAGCTAAGAGATTTATCTAAGCAATTAAATATTGAAAAAAATGTTATATTTGCCGGGCGTATATCACGGGAAGAAATATGGAGTTATTATAAAGACGCCTCGGCATTTGTGTTGTTTTCAAAATCCGAGGGTTTGGGTTTGGTTTTTTGGGAAGCAATGATAATGAACGTGTCCTGTATCGGAAGCAGAGTGGGCGGGATTATCGACAGCATAGGCGCAAACGAAGAACGGGGCTTTTTTGGCGATCCTGGAAATCCATCAGAGCTGGAAAGCATTATAAGCCAATGTATTAATCGCGATCAAGAAGTCAGGGAAAAAATTGTTAGAGCAAGACAATATGTGGAAGACAAAGCATCGTTTTGTTACAATATTAATAATTATTATAAAGATAGAATATGAAAATTTTGTCAATACATGACGGACATAATGCCTCTGCGGCAATATTCGACGATGATAAGATTTTGGCTTGCGTATCCGAAGAAAGAATAAACCGCGAAAAATTTTATTGGGGCTGGCCAGAATTATCAATTAAACAAGTATTAAAAGACGGTGGTTTAAGTTTGAGCCAAATAGATGCGGTTACCGTATCCCATCTGGGGTTTTGGGATTACTTGCGCCGTAAATTTTCAGATAAGGATACTTACTTCCCTAGATATTTTTTGGGACACATGTATAATGTATTAGTTTGTTGGAAACGAGAGAGAAAAATCAGGCAATATTTTGGCCAGCATGGCATTAAAAAATATTTTTTCTGCGATCATCATTTGGCGCACGCCGCATCAGCTTATTACTATTCCGGATTCTCAAGTGCCTTAGTCGTGACCATAGACGGTCAGGGGGACGGCCGATCTCATACTGCCTATGAAGTTATTGATGGGAAATGGAAATTTTTAGTTAGTGGCGGATCTAATGCGTCGCTTGGCGCTTTTTATGGCGCCGTAACTGAGGGACTAGGATTCAAGCCGAACAGGCATGAAGGAAAGATTGTTGGTTTGGCGGCTATCGGAAATCCGCAAAATATTCCCAGTGAAAAAATGGCACTGTTTGAATCAATTAATTCGGATAGTTCTTTTAAAAGAAAAAAATATTTGGAAATGGCTGAAGAGGTAAAAAATCTTTTAAAAGACGGCTATAGCAAGGAGGACATTTCCGCAAAGGCCCAACAAATGTTGGAAGAATCAGTAACTAAGCACATATTAAAATATTGCAATGCTACCAGCATGAAAAATTTGGCTTTGGCCGGAGGTGTGTTTGCCAATGTTAAATTAAATCAAAAGCTAATAGAAAACTGCCCGATAGAGCAGATATTTATTCAGCCTGGCATGGGTGATGAGGGATTAATTCTGGGTTCTGCCGCTTATTATCTCCATCAGAATGGGATAAAGCTTAGAGATCAAATTAAGGATGTCTATTTCGGTAATGGTTATGGCGATGAAGAGATTGAAGCGATTTTAAAAGAAAAAAATTACAGCTATCGGATTTTAGAAAATCCTGCTACAGAAACCGCAAATATGATTAATAACGAAAAAATAATCGGCTGGTTTGATGGAAGAATGGAATTCGGACCAAGGGCATTGGGTCACAGGACTATAATGGCTGATCCGAGGAATAAAAATATAAATGATATACTAAATCATAGGTTAAGGCGAAGCGAATTCATGCCCTTTGCTCCAAGTTCATTATATGAGCTTGCCGATGAGGTTTTTGAAAATACGGACGGTTCGCTTCATGCGGCAGAATTTATGACTATTACTTTTAATGTCAGAGAAAAATGGCATGAAAAAATAAGAGCAGTGGTCCATGTTGACGGCACTGCTAGGCCACAGCTTGTGAAAAAAGAAAAGAACGAAGCTTATTATAATGTTATCAAATCATTTTATGATTTAACTGGGATACCGCTTATTGTAAATACCAGCTTTAATATCCATGAAGAGCCGATCGTCTGTTCGCCGGATGACGCTTTGAGGTCATATGATACCGGTGCAGTCGATTGTATTGTTTTTAATAATAAATTTTTAGTATCTAAAGATTAAAAATATGGCCAATGCGTTAAAAGATATTTATGAGAACCATCATAAGGATTTAAATAAGTCCGGATTTTCGATAATGAAAGAGATTCGCGGTAAATTAATAAGTGACTATATTGGAGAGGGTAAAGATGTTTTAGACATTGGGTGCCGCGATGGAACGCTTACTTCATTTTTTGTCAAAAATAATAGGGTGACCGGAGCTGATATTGATTTGAATTCTTTGGAAGCAGCGAAAAATAAACTAGGCATCGAAACGGTTTTTATGGATTTAAATGGCGACTGGCAGGAGCTGGGAGAAAAACGATTCGATGCGGTAGTGGCTGGAGAAGTTTTGGAGCATTTATATTATCCTGATAGAGTGGTAGAAAAAATCAAAAAACTTTTAAAGCCGGAAGGAATTTTTATAGGCACAGTCCCTAATGCTTTTAGTTTTAAAAATAGAATAAGATATTTACTGGGACAAAAAAGATTCACGCCGTTAGCCGACCCTACTCACATAAACCAGTTTGGCCTTAATGATTTAAGAGAGGTATTAAAGAAAAATTTTGGGTCGGTGGATATAACGGGATTGGGCAAGTATGCTCGCTTATCAAAAGCATTTCCAAGTCTAGTTGCTTTTATTTTAATGTTTATTTGTAAAAATAAATAAATCTTATGCCAAGATTACAAAAACTTTTTAGAATGTTCGTAATTAGAGCCAGGGGACTGGATCCATTTTATGAGGAGTATTTGAAAGACAAAAAAGTCTTAGATATCGGCTGCGGACAAGGCGAGTTGCTTAAAAAAAATCCTGCAAAAATTTCGGGCATTGATTTAAATAGCCGTGTTGTAGAGAATTTAAAAAAAGATGGCTTAAATGCCGTGCTGGGAAGTGCAACGCAGTTGCCATTTGGCGAGGAGGAGTTTGAAGTTATTAATTGTCGCCACGTGATTGAACACTTAACCCCAGTGGAAGGACAAAAGATGTTTAACGAAATCTACCGCATACTTAAATCCGGAGGAAAAGTTATTTTAATAACGCCAACTGAATACACTGTCTGGAATACTTTTGGCCACATCAAGCCCTATACGCCCACAGCCGTTAAAAAATTATTCAAAGAATTTAGCCTCGAGGCCTTTGAATCGGTTAGGGGATTTGCAATGGAAGACATTTATTACTATGGGCGGTTTAGCGGTAGGGTGCCATTTTTAATTTCGACCATTCTTTCATACGCTTTTCCTTGGTTCCGCGGGCAATACATTATGATTATTAAAAAAAATAATTAACAGCATGTCAAAATATACAATAATTAGAGATGAGGAGTATAGGCGTATAGCTAAGTTTGATTTTTCGGGCAAGGTTCTTGACTTGGGAGGAAATAAAAAAGCCGGCTACCATGAATTAATGAGGGGCCAAACCGAAATAATAACTGCCAACATTGATGCAAAATTTGATTGCGATGTGGTTTTTGATGCTGAAGATAAATTTCCTTTGTCAGACAAAGATTTTGATAATATTATCTGTCTAAATGTCTTAGAGCATACTTATAATTTTAAAAATATAATTTCTGAATCGTTTCGGGTCTTAAAAGATGGAGGGTTTTTTGTTGGGTCAACCCCGTTTATTTTTCAGATCCACGGATCGCCGGATGACTATTTCAGATACACCAAATCGTGCATCACTCGGTTTTTAAGGGATGCCGGATTTAGAGATATTAAAATAGAAGAGTTGGGTTACGGATTATTTTCGGCTGTTTTTCAGCTCGTAGGAGCGGGCATTAAGCCTGTATTTTTACGAGAAGCGATTAAAAAAATATTTATTTCCGTTGATTTGTTGCTTTTAAAAACAAATCGATATAAAAAAATAAGGGAAAGGTTTCCCATCGGTTATTTTATTGTGGCAAAGAAGTGACTTTGATTGTTCTGGAAAACGTAAAGAGAATCAATAAATTAATTACGCTATAAATAATTCTGGCAAAAATTACTCCTATAATTCCCCAGAAGAAGGCCATTGTTACTACAATGGCTATTTGTATTATTGAAACAGAAATATTATATTGATAAATGTTAATAATTTTAGCTTTAGCCTGTACATAGCTCAAAAGCGGTGCTACGGCAGTATTAGCAATAAGTGCTAGAGAAAAAATCTGCGAATATAAAACAGAGTCGAGATACTTTGGGAAGAATATTTTATATAAAAAAGGCGCCAATAAAATATAAATTATAACCACTATTATTGAAATAACGATTAGCCCCAGAGTATTAAAGGCCAATTTCTTTTTAAGATTGCCTTCTTTGTGTGCCGAAAATTTTGGAAAAGTCAGTGATGATATTATTTTAGCCACGCCCCTGAATTGATCCGGAGCCGCTACTGCAAAATAATATATGGCCAATTGTGCCGGACCCAAAACATTAAATACAATAATTTTGTCTATGCTGCCGGCAACTATGGAGGCAACGTTTATAATGCTCATATGCTTGCCATATTTCATGGCTCCGGGATCTTCTTCACTATTTGGCTTGTAATGTCTAATAGTCTTGAAGTGTAAAAAAATATAGCTTATGGAACTGCTGGCAAAATAAATAAAGACTAAAAATATTACATTTTTAAATAAAACCATGGAGAGGGTCATGAAGATAAGGCCAACCAGGCTCGATAAAAGATTGTATAAATAAATGTTTTTAAAGTCCTTTTTGCCGTTTAAAAATCCAATGCAGGTGTTAAAGGTATTTACAACTGGCGAGAGAATGCCGACAATAAGCATGGCATAGGCAATCGTGTGATTGCCAATATAAAAGTAATATCCAAAGCAGGCCAGGGCGACAACAAATTGCAGGACCGACCATTTAGCTTGGACTATTATTGCGCGTTTATATGAACCATCTTTCCCTTGGGCAACTGCTTTTGTGATGGCCAAATTCATTCCACTCAAAGAAAAGGCTCCTATTATTGCAGAAAGGGAAATTACATATTTAAAATTCCCATATAAGTCTTTGGATATTAAATTGGCAAAAGCAACTGAAATCAAAAAAGCAATCAGGGAAGAAAATATTTGTGAAAGTACAAGCCAAAAACCGCCTTTAGTAAAGTAAACCATGTCCGTCTTGGTCCATTTCTCACTCCACCTAAGCAGTTTATGGATTTTATTGTTTGGATTATCTAGCATTTTAAATTCCTTTGCGCAGTATTAATGTGCGGATTGTTTTTAGTGCTATGCTAATGTCGAGTAAAAAGTTTCTGTTTTTAATATAATACAGATCGTAAGAGAATTTTGTCCTGGTTTCATTTATGTCTATGCCATGATGAGGCTCGCCCTCTTGTTTTATTTGTGCCCAGCCCGATAATCCAGGCTTGATAACATGTCTAATATTGTAATAAGAAATATCTTTGGCATATAGAGCAACCGGTTCGGCGAATTCCGGCCTTGGTCCTATTAGCGAAAGATCCCCTCTAAGCACATTCCAAAGCTGAGGCAACTCATCAATTCTCGATTTTCGTAAAAATTTTCCAACCCTGGTTACGACATTTTTTGTCTCGCCCCATTTTGCTCCGTCATTTGCAATGCTCATCGTGCGGAATTTCAGCAGTTTAATCGGCTTATTATTTTTGCCTACCCGTTCCTGAACGCTGTATAGGCCTCCGCCATCATCAATTTTAAGTGCAAGATAGACAAACGGATAAACAATTAAGGAAATTATCGCCCCTATTCCGGCAAGAATTATGTCCATGGCTCTTTTGGGAACGTCAAAAGCGATTCTTGGCCTACTGGAAAGATTATCCAGAAACCACCCATATTCGATATCTTCGACTGGAACCTTTAAGGTGATTTTTTCATAAAATCTATTAATATTTACGATATCAATTTGGTGTGAAATGCATTCATAAAGCTTTTGTGAGACGTAATTGCTCTTTTGCAGATCGGCATTAACAATGATTAAAAAAATCTTTCTATCCAGGCAGTAATCCTTGATATTTTCAGGCATTATTTTTTCAAAAATCAATTCATAGCCCAGGTGTGGTTTGGCTTTTATTTCATTAATAAGTTCAGTTGCTAAATTGCTTTTGCCGATAATTAATGCTTTAATGGGTTTTTGCCTAAATAATATTGGGAAAATTCCCCTCCATACTAAAATGAAGGCAAGAGCTAGAAGTATTTCAATTATTAAAACCCTTTGAGGTTTGATGTCTCCAATAAGTGGCGACAAAAAGTAAAAAATTATTACTGCCAAAAATAAGTTGGCTATAAATAATTTAATAAGTGAGCCTACTATTTTAGCAAAACGAAATTTGAATTTTAGCTCGTATAACCCGTCGACATACAGCACCATGATCCAAATTATAAAAATCAAAGTAAAAGGCCAAAAATGCTTTGCCCATTGGGCATAAAAAGACTCCTGGCCGTATCTCAAAATAAGCGTTAAGGCTAATGATAGATAAAATAACGCCAAATCGAAAATAAGAAGAAGTATTTTATGGGTTTTTATTATTAAGTTTGACATGTTCATAATTTAGCACAATTTGACCTTTTTTTCAACATATGGACCCTTTGACTAAATTTTAGTTTAGTTTATACTAAATATAGTGATATTAATGTAATCTTGGAAAATGTTAAAGGATTTATATTTGTCAGAACAACTAAATTGGCTTAGACAAGTTATTAAGTTTGGAATTGTCGGCATTACCAATATAGCCCTGGATATGGCTATATATTATTTTTTAACCAGATTCTTTCATGTTTATTATATATTAGCGGCAACAATTTCTTTTATAATTGTTGTTACTTGGAGTTTTAATTTAAATAAGCGTTGGACCTTCAGAAACCAAAAAGTTGTAAAAAAGCTCAGAACCCAATATTTTGAATTTTTTGTAGTTAATATTTTAATTCTTCTGATGAATGCGGGCGTTTTATTCGCATTAGTAGACATATTTGAGCTTAATGATCTAATGGCTAAAATTGTCGCCTCAATAATAATCGGCTTAGTTAATTTTTTTATTAATAAATTTTGGACTTTTGGTAATTTTAAAAAATTGAAGTTAGCACAGTAATTTGATATAATTAGTATTAAATTAGGCGCAAGAAGAATAGCCCAGTTTGGCTGGGAATCATAAATAAACAAAACGTATGCCAGTAGAAAAAGCTATTTTTGATAAGAAAAACATTTTAGTTGTCGGAGGAGCGGGGTTTATTGGATCACATTTGTGCGATGAGTTGGTCAAGTCTGATAAGGTAATCTGTATTGATAATTTTCTTACGGGCCGTGAGGATAATGTCGCTCATTTGCTTCAGCATCCTGATTTTGAATTTTTGAATTTTGATATTTCTAATCCCTTAAACTTGGAGCAATTGCCTGAATTGAAAAAATTTAAATTTGAATTCCAGGGCGTTCAGGAGGTATATTATTTAGCTTCTCCGTCTTCACCGGCGGATTATCAGAACTATCCAATTGAAACGCTCTTGGCCAATTCAGTCGGCCTAAGAAATGCTTTAGATATTGCGGTTAAATATAAGGCTAAGTTCTTTTTTGCCTCATCTCCCGCCGTTTATGGACAGGCGCCAAATTCAAAGCCGGTTAAAGAAGATTTTTGCGGAGTGGTAAATCAACTTTCTTCTAGAGCTATTTTTGCAGAGTCTAAAAGATTTGCCGAAACAATGGTATTTGCATATGCTGCTAAATTCGGGCTAGACGTTAAACTGGCTCGCATCTTTAACTGTTATGGATCAAGAATGAGACTAGATGATGGCAGAATGATTCCTGAAATGATCAGATTAGCACTTGGTAATGAAGACATTGTTATTTATGGAACTGAAAAAAGCACTGGATCTTATTTTTATGTCTCAGATCTTATCCGTGGCATTGTAAAGTTGATGGAGAGCACAGAAAAAGGACCCATTAACTTATCTTCAGATTGGAAAAATAAATTCTCGGATGTCGCCAAAAAAATTGTTGATGAATACGGTTCAACTTCTAAAATTCGATTTGAGGCGCCAAAGGATATTTTTGCAGATCAGCTAATTGGTGATATTTCCGCCGCCAAAGAAAAGCTCGGATGGTTTCCCGTAATATTGCTTGATCAGGGGATAAAAGAAACAATAGATTATTTGGAAGCTCAAAGAGGAATTAAAATGTTCCAGCAAAAGCCAGCACAATAAAAATGTCAAAAGGGAAGGTGACAATTTGTATTTTGTCTTGCAATTCCAGGCATAATCTGCCTGGTTCTTTGGTTGGTGTATACGATCAGAATTATCCCAAGAATTTAATTAAGGTTATTGTTGTTGATAATAATTCTCTCGACAGCTCTGTCGGTTATGTAAAAGAAAGTTATCCAGAGGTAAAAATTATTAGTAATAATTCTAAGCTCGGGTCGGCTACTCTTGCCAATCAGGCTTTATTTTTGGCGGAAAAAAATGATTCTGAGTTCCTTGTGATAATTAAGGCTGAAACAATTCTGGAAAAAAATTGGCTCAATAGAATGGTTCAATTATTGAAAAATAAAAAGGTGGGTGCTGCCAGTTCGAAAATTCTAATGTCTCCGGAAAATAAATTAATTTATGCTTTAGGCGGAAAAATTGATTTTGCCGGCCAAGGATGTTTTTTATATCATAAAAAGCACAATAGTTTAAAAAATACTAATATTTTTGAATCGGATTTTGCGCCAAAGGAAGCAAGTATTTATAAAATGGAAACGCTAAAAAAGGTAGGCTTTTTTGACAATGGATTTCATAATTATTTTGAAGATATGGAGCTTGGTTGGAGACTAAGATTGGCGGGATATAAAATAATAATTGATCCTCTGGCGGTAGCATATTATAAGCCGGCCTATGCGGATGATGATGATCAATTGTTTTATCAGGAAAATAATCGCGCAATGATGATTTTTCAAAATTATAGGATAATTACAATTATTTTATTGTTGCCATTGTTTATCTTTCTCGAGTTTGGATTTATTGTCGGCTCAATCGCTCAAAAAGGATTTAAACAAAAAATAAAATCCTATTTGTGGATTTTAGCCCATTTAGCTCCCATAATCTCCAAAAGGATAAGAGTTCAATTTCATCTGCGAAAAGTAGGGGATTTGGAAATTTTGAAGTAAATATTATTTCTTATTTAGGCCAAAGGCGGTCTTTTTTTGTTTTGTTTAAATTTGACAAAATTATTAAAATGTGATATAATTAGATTACTGCAATGGT
The DNA here is from genome assembly GCA_041665065.1 of Candidatus Buchananbacteria bacterium. Taxonomy (GTDB): domain Bacteria; phylum Patescibacteriota; class Patescibacteriia; order 2-01-FULL-39-33; family 2-01-FULL-39-33; genus JBAYJM01. The sequence continues at coordinate 15,442 of JBAYJM010000012.1, read as the reverse complement.
GCAGTGAAGTGTACCTAAGATAGTGATCGTGGAGGCTCAGGCCTTCTTGTCCGGTCTGCCGGAGACAAAACGATCGCCAACGGCACCTACGGTGCTGGGGAGAAGAGTTATGATGTACTTGACGCTCCAAAACGTTGTTACCCTCCTTCTTTTCCTTTACGTGCTGACGCATTTGGCGCTGTTGGAAAGGAAGCGTCGCCGGCAAAAAATGTTCCGAGGAATTGAGATCTTCCTCGACCGCTACAGGAATCAACCATTGGAGAGGCTAATTGATATCCTGCGGCAGAGTCGACATGGGAAATATCCCTTGTTAGACGGGGCGGATTGTTTCAGGTTTGAGCCCCTGTGTTATGACATCTCCAAGGAAGTTATGGAACAGCTTCACCGTTCGGGCCTTTTTTATTTATAAATTATAGTTGATTGATTTTTTCGGCCAGTTGGTTGTCTGTTGTGGTTATTGCTCCCATGGCGTGGGTAAATAGAGTGACTTTAACGTGATTATAAGAATGGATTAATATATCGGGATGATGATTCATTTTTTCCGCTTCGGTGGCGACTTTATTTACAAACTCAACCGCTTCCTTAAAGTCGGCAAATTTAAACTCCTTAACGAGTTTGCCGTTTTCAATTTTCCAGTCTGAATTTTCTTGATTTTTAACCATTTTACGGTTTGGCTTAATTTACTATTTTTAGAATACTTCACACGTGTGTGAAGTATTCGTTTTTTGCGTTACTTTTCCAACCTTAGTACCCGGAAAAGTTCTCGGTGATTATATTATCAGCAACAATTCCCATATCCGTTAATACTCCGACAACGTCTTGAACCATCTGTGGCGGGCCGGCCATCATATAGATTTTATCGGTAAAATCAGGCAGGTATTTTTTTATCAGATCAGGACTGGCTTTGTGGCGTTCTCCCTGCCAGTTATTATCGTCTGTCATTATTAAAATCAGATTAAAATTTTGATCCTCGTCTTCTATTTGTTTTAATTCTTCCAAAAAAGCGGTAGATTGCGGAGTCCTGTTAAAATACAGTAGGGTGATTTTTCTACTCAAGTTGGCTTCGTTGGCATATCGCAGCATGCTCATGAAGGGTGTTATGCCGATGCCACCGGTTATGAAAATAAGTTCCCGGCCGTCATCTTCGGGCATAACAAAAGTTCCGCCGATCATTTTTATATTAACTTCCGCGCCCAATGGCATTTCCGCCAATGATTTTTTAAAGGCGCTATCGCGCATCCGTGTCGTGATGATTATCTCGTGATTGTCGCTTGGCGAATTATTGATGCTGAAATATCTCTCCGAACCCTTGGCGTCTTTAAAAGGTGGATTAATCAGCTCAATGATTACAAATTGGCCGGGCTTAAATTCTGCTGGCGATTCCAGCTGGAAAGACGCCGTCAGGGTATTCTCGGCAATCAGTTGCCGATTTTTTAATGTGGCTTTCATAAATAATATTTAGGTGTATTTTCTCTTATTCTTGTTATTATTTCATAATTAATGGTGCCGATTTTTTGTGCCAGATTTTCGGCGGTAATTTCAAGCGATCCTTGCTTGCCAATAATTACTGCCTCATCACCGGATTTTACATTTTTAATTTTACTTATGTCGACAATTGTATGGTTCATGCAGATTCTGCCTAGAATTTTTGCCTTTTGGCCTGATATTAAAACTTCCCCACAGTTGCTTAATTTTCTGTCTAATCCGTCATAATAGCCGATTGGTAAAATGGCGATTATTGTTGGTTTAGTGGTTTTGTATGTACATCCGTAACTGATACGGCTGTTTTCTGGGATTGTTTTTATCGCAGATATTATTGTTTTCAAGCTTAAAGCCGGCGTCAGTTTTATTTTATTTTTTAAAATTTTCTTTGCTTCCGGGCTTGGGTAATATCCATAAGCAGAAATTCCGACTCGAGCCATATTCATTCTTGCTTGTGGATAAATCAGCGCTCCTGCACTGTTTGCGTAATGTTTAATTAACTTTTTACCTAAGCCCTTCTCTATGTTTGAAGCACATTTATTAAATATGTCTAGCTGTTTGTTAAAATAATCATTATTTAATTTTTCATCGGCGGTGGCAAAATGGGTACAGACACCCTCGATTGATATATTTTTCGTCCATAGTCTTAAAAATTCATTAATCTCATTTGGCATAATACCCTGGCGCGACATGCCCGTGTCTATTTTGATGTGCGCATGAGCAGTTTTTCCTGATTTTTTAGATTCTCTGGCAATCATTTTAAGAGAGTCTAGGCTTGAAATAGTAAAAGTGCCGTTTAATTTTATTACTTCTTTTATCTCACCTAGCAATGTGTGGCCAGTAATTAACACCGGCAAATTGACTTTTGATTTTCTAATAATGCTTAATTCCTCGGCAGAATTGACGCAAAACCAATTGGCTCCAAGTTTTTCAAAAATTGGCGCTATTTTTGCTAGTCCATGGCCATAGGCATTGGCTTTTAAATTGACTGCCAATTTTGTTTCACCAAGGACTCTTTTTATTTCTGAGACGTTATTTTGCAGGGCTTTTTTTGAGATTTCAAGCCAAGTAATTTCGTTCATATTTTTTATTATTATAGCAAAATTGGCAGTTTAATTATAGTTGAATAAACTTAATAGTTTTGTTAAGATAAAATTGAAATTAAATAACATTTTATGGAAATTTTCTTTATAATTCTCACTCTTATTTTGATTGCCGTAATAGCTGGCGTTTTTTTTATTTTTAACAAAAAACTAAGCCTTTTGTCGGCTGGCAAGCAGGATGACCAGTCGTTTTTAATGTTACAGGAAAGGATAAAAGAGCTTAATCAGACAATGGATACGAGCATTAAGGGCTTGAATCAGACTGTTGATAATAAATTGTCGCAGTCAACCCAGCAGATGCAATCGCAATTTAATCAAAGTATTGGTATTGTTAAGGGAATTACTGAGAAGATGGTTGAATTGCAGGAAACCAATAAGCAAGTCATGGGATTTTCTGCTCAGCTAAAAAATCTGGAGAAGGTTTTAACTAGCCAGAAACAGCGCGGCAATCTCGGTGAGGCGGCCTTGCAATTGGTTTTAGAAAATATTCTGCCTCCGACTGCTTTTGTTTTGCAGTATAAATTTGATGATGGCGATATTGTTGATGCTGTTATAAAAACTAAAGATGGCTTGATTCCAGTGGATGCCAAGTTTTCTTTAGATAATTATAACCGGGTGATAAATGAAGATAACGAAGAACAGCGCCTTGTTTATGAAAAAGAATTTAAGAATGATTTAAAAAAGCGTATTGATGAAACGAGCAAATACATTAAACCAAACAAAGGAACGATGGATTTTGCCTTCATGTTTATTCCGGCTGAGGCGATTTATTATGATTTGCTTGTAAATGAAGTTGGTGCGATTAAAATCAATACCAGAAGTTTGATTGATTATGCTTTTAAAGAAAAGCGGGTGATTATTGTTTCGCCGACAACATTTGCCGCTTATTTGCAAACTGTTCTTCAGGGTCTAAGAGCACTTAAGATTGAAGAGCAAACAAAGCAGATTACAAAATGGGTGGAAATGTTACAAAAGCACATTAGTGCATATGATGATTATTTTAAAAAGTTAGGTAATAGTTTAACAACAACAGTCAATGCCTACAATACTGCTGATCGTGAGTTTAAAAAAATTGATAAGGATGTTGTAAAGATTACCGGAGTCGAAGGAGTAATTGAGCCGCTTCAATTGGATGGTCCACAAAAATCAGGCGAATAATCTATATGGAAATAGAAAAGAAAACATGGCCGGAATTATTTGAACAAATCTTAGTAGGAAATAAGACTTTTGATGCGAGGGTTGCTGATTTTGAATGTAATGAAGGCGATATTTTAGTTTTAAAAGAGTGGAATCCGGAGACAAAAGAATATACTGGCAGGGAAATAAGAAAAAAAGTGACTTATATTTTGAAGACCAAAGATGTTAATTTTTGGTCCAAAGAAGATATAGAAAAATTTGGATTACAAATTATTTCTTTTAAAAACGAAGATTAAAACTGTTAAATAAAATGAAAGTTTTTAGTCTAACAGAAGGCTCATCGTCATTTTTGGTTGAATGGTATGCCAAGCAAATTGGAGCCAATCCTGAAAATTACAAGCACTATATACATCCACAAGAGGATTATTTATTAATGTCTCAAAAATATCCAATTGCGGTTGTGGCTGATGGCGTTACTTTGGAATTTCAAAAAGACGGCAAATATCCCAATCCGTCAGGGGCGGGCGAGCTGGCAAAAATATTTTGCGAAACAATAATTGAGGCCACTGAAGACGGATATGATAATTTGTCAGAAGAGGAACTGGTTCACATCTTTAGGAAAGGAAATGAAGTTGCCGGCCAATATAATCAAAAAAATAATAGGACAAAAGAAAACAGCAATTTTTTGGACTATGATTTATTCGCTGCAACTTGTGTTTTTGCCTGTATAAAAGATAAAAAAGTTTTTTGGGCTTCGCTTTGTGACGCAAGATTTTTACATCTGGATAAAAATGGGAAAGTAAAATTTGCATCAGATGCTGGTTGGAATGTTTTCACTAAAAATTTACCATCAAATTGGAATGAGATTGATAAAAACGAGAAAAAAATTATAGTGAGGAGCAAATATAGAAATGGACTTGATATAAATGGTAATCCAATTGGCTATGGCGTGGTTACTGGTGACGAAGCGGCGGAAAAATATTTAAATTTTGGCTCACGCGAAGTTGAAGAAGGCGATATAATTATTTTGTGCAGTGATGGATTTTATGAATATTTTGAAAATAAGGATTTCGTTGATCTTCTTTTAAGCGCCACCATTGAAAAATTAGAGCCCAACATTAAGGATTTTATTCTACAAAAATCAAAGGAAGAGCCTGATAAATATGGGCACGAAAAAACATTAATCGCAATCTTTAATTAGCTTATGAAAATAGCCATAATCGGCGGATCTGGTTTGGATGACCCGCAGATATTACAAAATCCATCACAAATAGAAGTTGAAAATAAATACGGTAGGCCGTCATCTGTTTTGACAACTGGTAAAATCGGCGGAGTTGATGTTGTGATTTTAGCGCGACACGGCAAAGACCATAGCGTAGCTCCGACTGAAATAAATTTTCGCGCTAATATCTTAGCACTCAAAGAAATCGGTTGCACTCATATTTTAGCAACTACTGCTGTCGGGTCGTTGAGAGAAGAAATCAAGCCAGGCAATTTAGTTTTTCCAAATCAATTTATTGATTTTACCCGCCATAGGAATCTGACTTATTTTTCTGATGAAGTTGTCCATACAGCGATGTCCGAGCCCTATGATGACATGCTACGTAACTTGCTACGTAACACGGCCGATGAGCTTGGTTTTGAATATAATATTGATAAAACGGTAATTACAATTGAGGGGCCAAGATTTTCGACTAAAGCTGAAAGCAATATGTTCCGCCAGTGGGGCGCTGATATTATAAATATGTCGACTTGTCCGGAGGTTATTTTGGCAAATGAACTTAAAATTCCATATCAGACAATTGCGATGTCAACTGATTATGATTGCTGGAAAGATGATGAGGTGTCGGTGACTTTTGAAATAGTGATGCAAAGAATGAAAGAAAATGCAGAAAAAGTTAGACAATTGCTTATAAAAGTTATTCCTAAAATTTAAATTATAATTTGGAAAAATAATGAATCACCTCGAAGAGTTAAAAAAAGTAAATAACAGATATTTTATAATAAGGCATGGCCAAAGCAAGGCAAATGTGGCTGGAATTATTTTGAGTCATCCCAAGAATGGAACCACGGGTTATGGCTTGACAGAAGATGGCAAGGTGCAGGTGGAGAATTCCATAAAAAAGAATAAAATTTTAAATGAACAGACGGAAATATACAGTTCGGATTTTGTTCGTGCTAAAGAGACGGCTAAAATTGTGCAAAAAAATATTGGCGTTAAAAAAATTACATACACGGCAAGCTTAAGGGAAAGAAATTTTGGCAAGTGGGAAAAAACCAGCCATGATAATTATCATAAGGTCTGGCTTGAAGACGCAAAAGATCCGCACCATAAAATAAATGGCGTTGAGAGCACTGCCAACGTCGTTGATCGTGTTACAAAATTAATTCTAAAATTAGAAGGAAAGTACAAAGATAAAAAAATCTTGCTTGTTGCTCATGGTGATACGTTGCAAATTCTGCAAACGGCTTTTATTAAAGCCTGTCCATCAACACATCGCAAAGTAAAACACTTAGAGGTGGCCGAAATAAGAGAATTAAAATTAGTTAAAAAATAATAATATAATATATGCCAATAAAATCTCGCATTCGCGCAATTGTTGACTGGCCAAAGCCGGGAATTGTTTTTCGCGACATCACAACATTAATTAAAGATCCTGATGGGCTTAAAGCTTGCATTGATGATTTTGTCGAGCGATACAAAGACAAGAATATTGATGTGATAGTTGGAATCGATTCCAGGGGTTTTATTTTGGGCGGAGCTTTGGCATATCTATTGGGCAAAGGTTTTGTGCCAGTTCGCAAAAAGGGAAAATTACCAGCTGAAACAGAAAGCGAAGAATATGATTTAGAATATGGCAAGGATTGCATCGAAATCCATAAAGATGCAATTGAACCAGGACAAAAAGTTGTAATTATCGATGATTTGATTGCAACAGGCGGAACAGCTATGGCAGCCGCAAAATTAGTTAACAGATTAGGCGGAGAAATCGAGGAAATGGCGTTTATAGTTGATTTGCCGGATTTGGGAGGAAGCAAAAAATTAGCAGAAGCCGGGCTGGATTTTTATGTGCAAACCTCTTTTGAAGGAGAATAATTTATAATAAATTTAATTTTTAAAATATGGCTTGTCTTATAACGCCCGCAACCGCAGCAATAATTACGACCATTATTAGAAAAAAAATTCCCCAAAAATATCATTTGGATTGGCTAATGGGAATGCTGTGGGGCGGTACAATAATGCTTGTTGTTGATCATTTTTTAGCTGGTGAGATTTTATTGTATCCTCCATTTTTAACGGCTACACAGAATCCAGTTGAAATGCTTAGGGAATTGGCAGTAACTGGCGGATTAATGACAGCTGTTATTTTCTTGGCTTGGATTGTGATGGCATTGATTGCAAATAAGGTTTTAAAAAGGCATCAAAAACAAATTAAAACAACTGTGGTATAAATTCTTATCTAGTCGGTATCTGTAAGTATAAAATGCAATATTATGGAAATTAAAAAAATTAAAAAGCTAGTCATTCCCGTTGCTGGAATTGGAACTAGAATGCTTCCAGTTACCAAGGCGCAACCAAAAGAAATGATGCCGGTTTTAGATAAGCCTGTTATTCAGTATATTGTTGAAGACGCTGTGAAAGCAGGAATTACAGATATAATTTTTGTAACTGGGCCAACCAAAAAGGCGATAGAAGATCATTTTGATAGGATTGAAACTTTAGAGGATATATGTATAAAAGGGGGCAAGGATTGGGCTTGTAAAGCCATAAAGGATGTGGCAGAATTGGCAAATTTTATTTATATCAGGCAAAGGGGACCATATGGAAATGGAACGCCTGTTTTAAACGCTAAAGATTTAATCGGTGATGAACCTTTTGCGGTCGTTTGGGGTGACGAGATTTTTGATTGCCCTGATGGCAAACCCCACTTAAGGCAGTTGATGGATGTTTTTGAAAAATATGGCGAATCAGTTGTTACAGCCGTGCCCATAGATGATGAAGGTACAAAAAAATATGGAGTTATTGAAGGCAATGATTTGGGAGATGGAATTATGGAAGTTAATAGGTTGATTGAAAAGCCCGGACCGGAAGGAACAAAAAGTAGGATTGCGGCTATCGGCGGTTATATTTTAACTCCGGATATTTTTGATATTTTACAAAATCTAAAGATCGAACCGGGTAAAGAGCTTTGCCTTCCGGATGCCATAGATATTTTGTCACAAAGAAAAAAAGTTTATGCCAAGCATTTAGATGGAACTCCAAATGACACTGGAAGCAAATTGGGCTGGTTAAAGACAAATATAAAGTTTGGACTCAGGGATCCGGAGATAGGAGATCAGCTTAGAAAGTATTTAAATGAATTATTATAGCTAAATCTTATAAGAGTCGGTAATTTTTCTAAATTATCGGCTTTGTGTTATAATTAAACCATGAAAGAAAAGCAATTCCTCAAATTTTTGCAATATTTGAAAGGCGATTTTTTATTTTTTGCACCTCAAAAAACAGACGGATCGCCACATATTGCGCCGATTAATGATTTAGATCAAATTGATTTCTCGGGTAATGTGCCAGCCAATACCTGGAAGCAGTTATTTTTTGCCCATAACGAGAATATTTTTGATTTTGAAAAAGGAATAGCTGAAAGTAAGGTTTCCGCTCCGGCTACGGCAGCGTTTGGTATAAATGTTTTGGATCTGAGAGCCACCACTTTATATGAACATGTTTTCGAAAATGATCCATATTTTCAAAAGAGAAGAAATAATACATTGATTATCGGTTATAGTGATAGTTGGCCGATTGACTACAAAAAATACAAGGTTTTCAGCCATGATTTTGAAAAAGATATTTTGCGCCATTTAATTTTTGATATTTTTGTCGCTAAATTAAAGAAAGATGAATACGAGTTTTATTCAGGAACGAGAATGGGACAAAAGTTTTTGGAAAAGTATGGAATTTCCAATTTTAAAAATATTGAATATGCCGGCTCAAGCCCTAAAACGGCGCTTGATAAAAAAATGTTAAATTTACAGATTAAGGTTGAAAAATCGTTTAATAAAAAAGTTTGGAAAGATTTAGATAAAATTTGTATTGCTTGTGGAAAATGCTCAATTGCCTGCCCAACTTGTTTTTGTTTTGATTTTGAGGATAAATCCGATCCGCAAAAAATAGGTCGCGTTAGAAAATGGGGGAATTGCTTTTATAATGATTTTTCACAAATGGCCGGCGGATTCAAAGCGGTTGATTCAGTCAAACAAAAAATTTATTTTTGGTACACGCATAAATTTGTCAGAATTCCAAGAGAATATAAAATGCCAGGATGCGTAAGTTGCGGCAGATGCAGCAAGGTTTGTCCCGTTGGAATTAAGATTAACGAGGTTTTAAAAAAACTTTAATGTTTAATATTTACCAACCGCAAAAAGCAAAAATATTATCAGTTATTTCAGAATCAATTGATACAAAATTGTTCCGTTTTAAATTTATTGATAATAAAATTCAAAAAGACTTTGCTAATTTACCTGGACAATTTATGCAAATCGGCCTGCCAGGATGGGGCGAGTGTCCAATAAGCATCTGTTCATCGCCATCAGTTGCAGATAAATATTTTGAGCTTGCCATTAGGGATGTCGGACAATTAACACATAAGTTGAACTCTCTGGCTGTTGGCGGGGAAGTTTGGATTAGGGGCCCATATGGCAACGGCTTTGACACTGATAACTTTGTCGGAAAGCCTTTGATTTTAATTGGTGGTGGTTGCGGTTTTATTCCGCTTAGGCCATTAATTGAGGATTTTATTTCGGGATTAATTAAGCCATCAAAAATGCAAATTTTTTACGGGTGTTTTAATGAGCAAACGATGTTATTTAAAAAAGAGTATCCGACATGGAATAGAAATTCCGAATTTGTAATTACTTTAGAAAAGCCGTCAAGTCAATGGAAAGGAGTAAAGGGGCTCGTAACTAATTTGATAATAAAGCGAGAAATTAAACCCGATTCCGTTGCGGTTATTGTGGGCCCGCCGGTCATGTATAAGTTTGTAATTAAAGAGTTATTGAGAAAGAAAGTAAAGGCGGAAAATATTTATGTTTCGCTGGAAAGAAAGATGTATTGCGGAAATGGTGTTTGCCAGCATTGCGCAATTGGTCCTTATTATGTTTGTAAAGACGGTCCGGTTTTCTGCTGGGCTGATATTAAAAATATCCCTGAAATTATATGATTATAACTGGTTCGGTTATTTTGGTAATTGTTTATTTGGTTTGCGCCGTAATTCTCCTGTCTGCTCTCTGGGGTGCTTGGTCTGCAGCTCCTTGGGTGCCGACTTTTGGCAAAGATACGAAAAGAATGGTGGATTTAGCTCAAATTAAAAAAGGAGACATTGTTTATGATTTGGGCAGCGGTGATGGGCGGCTTGTTTTCGGTGCGGTTAGCCGTGGGGCAACGGGAACCGGTATTGAAATTTTTATTCTTCCCTGGCTTTATTCATGGATAAAAAGTTTTTTCCATCCAGGCGCAAAGATGATATTGGGTGATATGTTTAAAAAGAACATCTCAGATGCGAATGTGGTTTTTATCTATTTATTGGATAAAAGCTACGGGCGCTTAATGAAAAAATTTGAAAAAGAATTGAAGCCGGGCACAAAAATAATTGTAGGTTGTTGGCCGATTAAGGAATTAGAAAGCAAGTTGATAAAAAAAGACAAGCCAACTAACAGGGATTTGGCAATGTATGTTTATGAGATGTAATACAAATTATGAAATATATTCCATGTATTTTTTTTAAAGAAGAAGCAAAAAAAAGAGAGCCATCCCCGATGCCGGGGGTTGATTATCATACGCTATCTTCTGGAATTCAATATATAAATAAATATTTTAAAAAAGGTATAAGTGACTTCTTAGTTTTTGGTTCTACTTCAAATAAATCTATTGATTTTGCCTGTTCGGATGGATTAATCGTAAAATTTATTGAGAAATCCAAAAATAAATTTGGCAATAAAATTAAAATATTTGCCGATGTTGGTCTTTCGCCATATTCCAGAGATGGACATAGTACTGTTATGGAAGATGGGAAAATTAATTATAGTAAAAGCTATTTTTTGGCCTCAAAGCTTGCAATAGCTTTTGCAAAAGCAGGTGCAGACTATATTGCTCCGTGTTTGTCATTGCATAATCAGGTTAAAGAATTGAGAAAATCTTTAGATGGTGCCGGACTAAAAGAAACTAAAATAATGGCGTATAGCGCAAAATTTTCTTCTGTGCTTTATGGTCCATATAGGGCAACTATACAATCTCCCTTAAGGGGTAATGATAAAAAAATATATCAAATGGATTATTCAAGTAGCAAGGAAGGACTAAATCAGATAGTTCAAGATCAAAAACAAGGAGCAGATATAGTAATGGTAAAGCCGGCTATGTTATATTTAGATATAGTTTTTCAGGCAAGAAAACTAACAAAACTTCCTCTGTCTGTTTATCATGTAAGCGGTGAGTATTCTATGATTAAGGAAGCGGTAAAAACAGGCTTATTGGATGAAAGAGGTATTTTTGATGAACTGCACGCTGGATTTAAACGTTGTGGCGCTGATTATGTAATTGGTTATGCCCCAGATCATTTTTTGCGTTGGAATAATAAAAAGAATTAAATGTGCCTAACTCTGCCCGCTAAAATAATTTCAATAGATAAATTTGATGCTGTAATTTCAGTAAATGGAAAAAATCAGCAGGTTAAAATTGGCACGTCGGAAAATTTAGCAGTTGGAGATTGGGTTTTATATACCGGTGATTATTTAATAAAAAAAATCAGCCAAGAGGAAGCTGATGAAATTTCAGAACTTTTAAATTCTTATAAAAAAGTTGATTTAAATACTTTAGATAAAGATTTTAAAAAAATAATAGAAGTGTCAAAAATCAGGGATTTGGAAAAAGAGGAAATTGAATATTTATTGAATGTAGAAAATGAAGAATTTGAAGCGTTGTGTTCTGAGGCAAATATTGTTAGGAAAGAAAGTATTAAGGATCATATTTGCATCCATGGCATAATTGAATTTTCAAGTTATTGTAGAAATAATTGCCATTATTGCGGATTAAGGTGTGAAAATACTAGTCCCAAAAGGTACAGAATGTCACCTGAGGAAATTATTGATGCAACAGTTAATGCCGTAAATGATAAAGGATATAAAATTTTAGTTTTACAGTCAGGTGAAGATGATTTTTTTAATGACGATAAATTGGTTGAAATTGTTAAAGAAATAAAAGATAAATCAAGAGTATTTTTGTATTTAAGTATTGGTGATAGATCTCTGGAAAGTTATAAAAAATTAAAGAATGCTGGCGCCAATGGAGTGCTTTACCGTTTTGAAACTTCAAATTCGGATATGTATGCTAAATTGCATCCTGGGAAAAATTTGGAGGAGAGGATAGATAATTTGAAAATGATGAAAAAATTGGGTTTTACTCTTTCAACTGGCATGATAATCGGATTGCCAGGACAGACGACTTTAGACCTAGCAAATGATATAATGCTCATGAAGGAACTAGGCACTTTCATGCCTTCGATGGGTCCGCTTATCCCGTCATCTGGGACGCCATTAGCAGGAGAAAACCAGCCGGATTTTGATTTAATTAGAAAATTAATAGCCATAAGTAGGTTAGTGATGCCGACATCTCGCATTCCGGTTACTACAGCCATGGAAACGATTGGCGGAGATGATTCTAGGCAAAAATGCTTTATGGCTGGTGCCAATTCCGTAATGTTTAATTTGACACCGGAAAAATACCGCAAGGATTACTACATTTACGAAAACAAATTTTATGATAAGGAAAAGAAATATGAAAAATGGGCGCTATTTAAGGGAGAATTAAGCTATCAAATGATGGAAGAAGAATTAAAAATAAAAATATAAATTTATGAGTGGAACTTTTGAATCGGGTTTTAAAAGAAACCCTGCCCCAGAAGATGAGCCAGTTAAGTCTGAAGCTGGGTCCGAAGAAATAAACCCACCCCCAGAAGCTGAAGAAAAGAAATTAGAAAATGATATTGATGATGGTGATTGTAGAATCTTTAATCCAAAAGCCGCTAATATGGCATTTGCTAAACTTGTGGAGAAACAAAAGGAATTAATTGATCCCAATTTTTTTACAGATGTTAAAAATTGGCGAGAATTGTATGATATGATTAATGCTTTTGGTACAATTGAAATGGGAGGTGTAGCTCATACCTCAAAGAGTGTGACGATGATGATTGATAGGGTTAGAGCTAATAGGCTTGACCCAGTAAATATTACTCGTACTGGAGGTCTAAGAAAAAAAGTTATAGAATTGATTAATAATGATAGAGAGGCAATAGATGATAACAAAGAATAAAAAACCAAAAGTTGCAATTATAAGTTTAACATCCTGCGAAGGTTGCCAGTTTGTTATGCTCGATCAGGGTCAAAGATTTTTAGAATTATCAAAAAAGATTGATATTGGTGATTTTAGATTAATTAAGGAGGATCCAAAAGATGAAAATTATGATATCTGTTTTGTTGAGGGCAATCCGATAACCAATGATAATATAAAACTGCTTAAAGAAATGCGCAAGAAATCTAAGTTACTTGTTGTATTGGGAAATTGTGCGGCGTTGGGCGGAGTTTGGGAATTGAAAAATTATCAAGCTAAGAAAAAAACTATACGTTCAGTTTATAAAAATATAATGAAAGTCGCTAATCCGGAAATCAAGGAGGTTGATAATTTTGTAAAAGTTGATTTGACAATTCCTGGCTGTCCGATTGATGGCGATGAATTTATGGAAGTTGTTTATCAGCTTCTTGCTGGTAAAATTCCAAGATTAGCTCAAAATCCAGTTTGTTATGAATGCCAGCTTAACGGCAGTGAGTGCTTATTGCAAAAAGGTGAGATTTGCTTGGGGCCGATAACCTTGGCTGGATGCAAGGCGGTTTGTTTAAAAAGCAAACAAGCTTGTTGGGGATGCAGGGGATTATTTGAAGGAGCACAAGTTGAAAATTTGATGACACTTTTGAAAAAAAACTTTAATAAGGATGAAATTTATAGAGTAATGGAAGTTTTTGGATTAAAAGATGATGTGATGGATAAATTGCAAAATAAAAAATAATTATGTTTTTAACCAAAGAACAAGAACAGGAATTAGTCATTTCCATAAAAGAACGTTGTGAAATTCCAATGAAGTTCGCTTATATGAATGAAGGAGCAAAAAATTGGGAAAAGATATCACAACAAAGATCAGTAAAAGGAATTGGGTCATCAGAGTTTAATTTATTAAAAAAAAGAAGCAGATCATTTATAGAGTCTTTTGAAAATAGAGTAAGGCTTAATGTAATTGATTTAGGTTGTGGAGATGGTACACAAATTTTACCATTATTGGATGTTTTAAAAAATCAAAAAATAATTTTTCAATATATTCCTGTTGATATTAGCCAAAATCTATTGGATGTTGCTGAAAAAACAATAAAATCAAAATATTCTTGTGAAATAAAAAAGACATTATTTGATTTTGAATTAGGAAGTTTTTCAGATATAACTAAATTAAATAAATATTCAAATTTAATATGTCTTTTAGGAAACACTATAGGAAATTTTAAAAATATAAATCAAATACTTAAAAAATTAAAAGATTCTATGGGTCAAGATGACTTTTTAATTGCAGGAATTGAAGTTGCAGATCTTTCTAATATTGATGAAATGCTTTCTCATTACCAAGGTAAAATAATGGAAAATGCTTTAAGCTATATTCCATTAAAACTAGGGATTAATAAAAAAGAAATTTCACACAAAACAAGTTGGAATAAAAAAGAAAATTTAGTGGAAGTTTGGATGACTTTAAAAAGTGACCAAAAAATTAAAATTGGTGAAAAATGTTTAAAGTTAAAAGCTAATAGAAAAATACTTGTTTGCAGATCGGCAAAACATAATGAATGGACTTTTACAAAACTTTTATCTGATATAGGATTTAGAACTGAACTTCTTACTACAACTCCTGATAGAGGGTATATTTTATCTATGGTGCAATCAACGAGATATTCAACATAATTTATCTATGGATTTAACTAAAGGGCAGGAATTAGAACTTAAAAAAATAGTTAAATCCTATTTTGGTGATTCTTGGAATTATCATCATACTATTTTGGCAGTATCCTGGATGAAGAAATTAATTAAGGCAGAAGGCGGTAATCCGTTGATTCTGGTAACTGCGATGTATTTGCACGATATTGGATATAGCAAATATCTTAATTCTGATAATTACACGTTAGCTGATAGGATTAAGGCTAAAAAGAAGCATATGATTGCTGGAGCAATGATGGCTAAGAGCATACTTAAAAAATTGAATTTTTCAAATGCTAATATTGAAAAAATAGCGCATCTGATAAAAATTCATGATAAGATTTTTGAAATAAAAACTAAAAACGAAAAAATGGTTATGGAAGCTGATAGTTTGGCTGGAATTGATCATAGAAAACTCCCCGCAAGCTTTAATAAAAAAGATATGAAAGTTTATATAAAGTTTTTTATGTCCACAAGGGCAAAATTATTTAAAACAAATACAGGTAAAAAATATTTAGCAGTATTACTTAAATACGTTAAAATATGAAAATACAAATAAATCATATTGGAAAAATGGAGGGCCACACGGATTTTGTGGCGGAAATTCTAAAAGGCGATGTTAAGTCAGCAAAATTAATGACTACTGAGGGTGCCAGGCTTATTG
>JBAYJM010000011.1:0-39192 GCA_041665065.1 Candidatus Buchananbacteria bacterium | reverse complement strand
TTGCCGATTTTAAGGCTTTATGAATGCTTGGATGAAGATGATAAAAATGAATTTAGTAAAATATACAATCAAAATCGTAGATTAACTGATGCCGAGGTGGCAAAAATAATCGGCTGGCTAGATAATAGCGATGCGTATAATTATACTAAAGACAAGATTATATTATATTCTGGCAGGGCAAAGGAGGCAATCGATGAATTGCCATTTGCGGCTCAGGCTAAAGAGAAATTATTGGAAGTGATTGGAGCGCTAATAAATTTTTAATTAAAAATGAAAAAATTGCTCATTATTATTTTTGTCCCGCTTTTAGTAGGGGGTTTTTTAATTGGTTATTTTTTGCCATTATTGTTAGATAATAAAAAACAGCCACTTAATTATTCTGAGATAACTGAAAAATCATATTATGATGATTTCTTTGCGGGAATTTCTGATTGCCGGAATAATTATAAGCCAGCAGTAAAAGGCACAATCGTAAACCACCATCTTTTGGCTGGAAAATTGATTGCCAAAACAATCTGCAATGTTGCTACTGATAAGAAATTAACCATTGTTCTGCTTAGTCCTAATCATTTTTCTAATGGACAGAGCCATGTAATAGTGAGCCCAAATGCCTGGCAGACACCTTATGGGATTTTAAGCCAGGATGTGAAAATTATTAATGATTTATCAGCGCAAAAGATTGCAGTGATTGATAATGCGCCATTTAAATTTGAGCATGGAATTTATGGAGTGATTCCATTTATTAAGAAGGCGATTCCTAATGCAAAAATAGTTCCAATTATCATAAAAGATTCAACGACCAAAGAAGAAAAGGAAAATCTAGAAAAATATTTGATTGAAAGTTTACCAAAAGATTCAATAATTATTGCTTCCTTAGATTTTTCTCATTATTTGACTAGTGATCAGGCAGACATTTCCGATCAAAAGTCGCTGGAAATTTTAAATAGTTTTGATTTGGAAAAATTAAAAGATTTAAATCCAAATTCCAAGCCCGATAATGTTGATTCTTTGCCAGCTTTGGAGATATTTCTAAGTGCCATGAAAGAGAAGGGGGCTGTAAATTTTCAAATGATAGACAATACTAATTCAGCAAAATTAATAGGGGATTTATCAATTAAAGAAACAACAAGCTATATAGTTGGCTTATTTTTACAAAAATAATTTAATAAAATTAGTTATTTATGTTATTATTTGTATATGGTTGTGTCCTGTTATTCCGGCCGAAGCGATAGCGTAGAGCCGGAATCTAGTTGAATAAGTAAAATGTATTTTTATACACATTCTTACTTTTTCTTTTCTAGGAAAAGAAAAAGCTAACAAAAAGAAAAGTCGTTCGCTGACATAAATCATGGCCAATTTTTTACTTCGTTCGCTAAGCCAACAGTGTCGCTATCGCTCCTTGTGTTGGCTCTTAACGCTCTCTTTCGTAAAAAATGGCACAAGATTTATTAAGGCTCACTGGGGAAGGGGGGAATAGGGCTGGATAAATTGGAAATAAAAACTGTTTTAAATTCTAAAAATATTAAATATTAAAAACTATGCAACCAAATCCTCAGATGCCGCCTGGCATGCTTTCGTCTCAAAATCAGCCGCCGGAAATTCCTAAATCCGGACATAAAGGACTGATAATAACTTTGATTATTGTTATTGTGATTTTATTTTTGGCCATAGGGGCAATGGCTGGCTATTTTGTTTATGAGTCACAAAAGAATAATGCCTTTAATCAAAATCCGCCAGTTGCAGATAACACAACCAATACTTTGCCGATTAATCAAGATCAAACACCCACAACGACTGATCAAAATTTACAAACAGCATTAATAACTTGGAATGAACCGCAGGTAATTCAGTCATTAAATGTTTTTAGTCCTGAAGCTGGTTCCGATGGCATGATTCAATTTGATCCGGAAAAAGAAGCGAAATATTATAAAGTTGGAATAATAAATGATGGAAAGTATAAAGGAGGAGAAATAATCATTGTAACTGCGCAAATCAATGCTCCATCAATGTTTTCTGGCTTTTATCGTTTTGTAAAAATGCCAACTGGTCTGGTTGTTTTAAAAAAATATTCCACTAGCATCGAAAGCGAAAGCGGACTTAACAAAGTAAGCTTTACGGTTGACGATTCATTTTTAATTCCTGAATTGGATTTTCCAGGGACTATTTTGGGGCCGGATCAACATCAAACAATGCAGATTTATTCTTATACAAATGAATTTTTTTCGGCCGGAAGTTTAAAGAAAGTTTTTACTGATGCTAAGTTGGGCGATGTTTATACTAGCGCAGTTTATGATTCGACAAATGCCGATTTATTCAAGCGGAATGGTTTTTATATCAGGGCTGCTGATGGTACTGTACGGGTTTATTCTTTAAAATTTGATTTTATTCCTGAAGGCGGAGTGCCTCAAATAGCTTGGTCTGATGGCAAAAAAAATACCGTAGATTATTCATTTACTGATCATACTGGATGTGGAAGCGCAAATTTTGCTTCAGTGATGCCGGAAAATATTGTTAGTATTAATAGCTTAAAAATTGCGGGTACCAATTCTCTTGGCGATTCTATTTACGAATTTAAAGATTCAAATGCCAAACTATTGAAGGAAATGTATAATACGAAATATCAAGTATTGGATGGCGGAAAAAAGATAACTTATCAGGCATTTATCGCCAGCCACCCGATGTTTTTTTGGAAGGACAGTTTTGGCAGGTTGATAAAATTTGAAAGCACAAAATATGGACCGATTGCCGAGTGCGGTAAGCCAGTTATTTATCTGTATCCTGAAAAAGCAGGGCAGGTAAGTGTAAAAGTTGAGCCAAAAGGCGGTATGAGTTATAGTGATCCTGATTATAAAAACGGCTGGATGGTAAATGCTGAACCGAATGGAAAAATTGTTGAGGTGTCGTCTGGTAAAACTTTTCCATATTTATTTTGGGAAGGAAATGGGGGAATATATGAACAGCCTCAGAAAGGTTTTGTAATAAAAAAATCACAAGTACATAATTTCTTGATTGAGAAACTGGCCAAGCTTGGTTTGAATAAAAAAGAGACAGCTGATTTTATGGAATTCTGGGAGCCAAGAATGCAAAGCGCACCGTACTATTTTGTAACATTTTTAGGTAATGCGGATATGGAAAGATTGGCGCCGCTAACAGTTGATCCGAAGCCTGATACTGTAGTTAGAATTTTGATGGACTTTTCTCCTTTGCAAAAACCGATTAAGGTAGAAGGGTATAGTATAAGAACTCCAGAGAGAAAAGGATTTACGGTTGTTGAGTGGGGCGGAGTTATTAGATAAATAAAATTTTAGAAAAAAAATAGCCGTCGATCGTAATGTTCCGGGTGAACACCACGATCGATGGCTTGTCTTGGGGTTAGGCGGCGACTACGTCAGTCTTGGACGACGTGTAGTATGCCAGCTCTCTCGCGAGCATTTCGAGTCTCAACCTGCGAGCACTATATCGAGTTTCCTTCGAGGTGAGAATCGATCGCCAGTATTTTCTCCGCCTTTTGCGAGCGGAGTCATCCACGTATCGCGTGGAATATTCTTCCCAGTCTATTGCCATGACTCACGCCCCCTTGTTCTGTAAAAGGCTTGGGTACTCTTTATGGTCTCTCGGGCGATGCATGTCCCGAGAAACAGGAAGTAGCATCCGATAACAATCATCCCGATGCCTCTCGCTGTTGCCCAGACATTGTTTTGCCAGGCGGTGTCGTAGCCGGCGTTGCAGAAACGCCAGCCGAACCACGGCAAAAAAATCATGATGGCAGACTGGAAGATCCAAGTAGCTGCGACTGCGTGTTTCCAGCCCCTCATTTTCAGGGTTCGCATCACGTCTGCCCTGAAGTCGCGGATGAATGACTCGACTCCTGGCCCCTTCTTGAGGACAAGGAGTAAAATCATCGCCATGCATAGGAAGAGTGGGGCTACAAAGAGCAGTGACAGATTGCTCAGATTGCTCAAGAGTAGGAATCTGTCTAGCTCGTTGTTAACGTTAACCCCCCAAATTCTTGCGAGGCCAACGTACAGCCTGCCAGTCAGCCCAGCCAATGCGGCAATGGCGAACATGGCAACAAGGACTCTGTAGAGTCGCTGGGGGTCGAGGATGTCAATGTGCTTCACGATGCGTCTCTCCTTCCGTGAGAGTACTTCTGTCCTTTAATTTCATACCCCAAACAGATGGGGTTTCCAATTCAACAGAAATAGTATTATAGCACACTTTAGTATCTTTGTCAATAGTCCGGGCAGAATAGCTTAATTATTTCTAAATTTAGAAAAAATATAATAATAGCCATACTTTAATTTTTCTAGCTGTCTTTTTGCATATATCTCTGATAAAATAGCCTTATGGACTTATTTGATTCAAAAATGGCTCAGAATTTAGCCTCAGAAGCGCCTTTAGCCGATAGGATGCGACCTCAAAATCTTGACCAATTCCAGGGTCAGGCTGAACTTATCGGCCCAAAGAAATTATTGAGAAAACTCATTGAACAGGATCAGATTCCATCAATGATATTTTGGGGACCGCCAGGATCCGGCAAAACAACATTGGCAAAAATTATTGCCAATATGAGTAATAGTGAATTTATTTCACTGTCGGCAGTTAATGCGGGACTTAAGGATTTTCGTGATATTATTAAAACCGCTAAAGACAAATTGAAATACGAAAGTAAAAAAACGATTCTCTTTCTCGATGAGATTCATCGTTGGAGCAAAGCGCAACAGGACGCTCTTTTGCCTTATGTTGAAAATGGAACAATAACTTTGATCGGTGCGACCACTGAAAATCCCAGCTTTGAAGTCAATTCAGCTTTGCTCTCAAGATGCCGAGTTTTTATTTTTGAGCAATTGCAAAAAGAAGATATTGTAAATATTTTAAAAAATGCGCTTACCGACAAAGATCGTGGCTTAGGTTCGCCAACTGGCAAATTAAAAATTAAAATTGATGATGAAACTTTGGATTTTTTAGCTTCAGTATCAAATGGCGATTCACGCACGGCCTTAAATACTTTAGATTTAGCAGTAAAAGTTTCAAAAAAAGATAAAAATGGTATAATCAAATTAGATAAAAAGTTGATCAAAGAATCACTCAAAAAATCCAGCTTTCTTTATGATCGCGCCGGCGACCAGCATTACAATATAATTTCTGCTTTGCATAAATCAATGCGTGGTTCAAGTGCCGACGCTGCACTGTATTGGCTTGGCAGGATGATCGAGGCTGGTGAAGATCCGCTTTATGTTGCACGGCGATTAGTGAGATTCGCATCAGAAGATATAGGTTTGGCAAATTCAAGAGCGTTAGAGCAGGCAGTTGCCGGTTATCAGGCGTGTCATTTTATTGGCATACCGGAATGCAATGTTATTTTGGCACAAGTTGTGGTTTATCTTGCCAAATGCACAAAATCAAACGAGCTTTATGAGGCTTACGGCAAAGTGCAAAAAGATGTCAGGGAAACAATGGACGAGCCAGTGCCGATTCATTTGCGAAATGCCCCAACAAAGCTAATGAAAGAGTTGGGTTACGGCAAGGATTATAAATACAGTCCGAAGTTTGACTACAAGGAAGATCAGGAATATCTGCCTGAAAAATTAAGAAATCGTAAATATCTTAAATAATAAGTTAATTAAGATGGTAAATAGAATGGAATCGTTTCCTAGGCGAGTTGAAAAAAGTGGCAAAGAATTAAAAGAGACCTTTTATGCCTCTACCTTTAAAAAAATGACTGAACGAGTTAGAGAGAGCGGGAGTGAAGATGTCTTTTCTGATGTCATGGAAAAATATTTGGAAACTCTAAATATCAAGCCGGTTTATGAGCAAGAATTGGGACAAAACCCAGACTTGCCAGAAATGAGGGAAAGGCTTAATTCCGAATCGGGGATTATAATTTCGAATCATCCGGGGTATTTTGATAGTTTGGTGATTTTACATTTGATAAGAAGAAAAAACATAAAGGTACTGGTTAGTCAAAGGACTTTCCCGGTTATTTCAAAAATACTTGGCCCTGAAAATTTTATAGAAGCATCACACGATCCTGTTCAATTAAAAAAACAACTTAGAGAAATTAAAAGACATATAGAGTCTGGTGGAGTTTTGCTTATTTATCCTACTGGTGGGGCAGACGCCATAGACAGTAGTAGAAAAGACAGTGAGCTTGAATTTAAAAGCGGCTTTAGGTTTATGGTTGAGGGTATACTTCGTCCAGAAGATATGGTTTATTCATTTTGGGTAGAGCCGGATGATGTAGCTGATGTGCTAGATGAAAAAATACATAGAACAATAGGGACGGCATCGGATGTTGTTGTGGGGACTAAGGCTAATGTTAATAAGTTAAAGGGGACTAAGTCAATTCGTGTAAACGAGTCTTATTCTAAGGCCGGTGAGTGGCAGGAGATAGTCCAAGGTTCGGAATCCAGAGATGAAGCCGACCGTGCTTTAACTGAGCATTATTTAGATCAGTTTAAACGACAAAAATAAATTTATGATCAGAGAAAAATCAGCCGGAGTAATCACATATCGAATTCATCCCAAGGAAGGGTTGCAATATTTACTTTTATATTTGAAAGAAAGCTATTGGAACTTTTCAAAAGGCCATGTGGAAGAGGGAGAAAGTGAAATGGAGGCGGCCGTAAGAGAGTTAGAAGAGGAAACAGGGCTTAAAAATATAACCCTCGCACCGGATTGGCGACAGCAAACGCATTTCTTTTTTAGGCAACAAAGGGACGGCGTTTCTGAGCTTATTAAGAAGGATTTTGTGCTTTATCTGGCACAAGTGCCGGCTGATTCTCATGTTGATATCACAGACAAGGTTTCTAAGCACGAAGTGATAAACGGTTATGCTTGGATGGATTATAAAAATGCCTGTAAATATTTAAAGTTCAAAAACTTAAAAGAGATTTTGACCGAAGCTGATTCATATATCAGGACAATTGCCAAATAATTTTAAAATATGTCAAAACCGAAACTTCTTCTTCATGTATGCTGTTCCACTTGCGGCGGATATTTGGCGCAAGAATTATTGGAGCAATATGATGTTGCCATCTTTTTTGATAATTCTAATATTTTCCCCAAAGAGGAATTTTTTAGACGCAGCGATGAAGCCAAAAAATTTTTTACATCGCAGGGCTATGAATATGTGCAGCCGGAATATAATCACGAGGAATGGTCAATGCTTGTCAGCGGATTAGAGGGGGAGCCTGAACGCGGAGGAAGGTGCAGGATTTGTTATCGATTCCGTTTGGATAAGGCGGCTATTTATGCAAAAGAAAACGGCTTCAAATATTTTGCTTCGACTCTGGCAATAAGTCCCCATAAGGATGCAGTAGCCATAAATGAGATTGGTTCGTTTTTGGCGAAGCAGTCGGGCATAAATTTTTTAGCTGGTGATTGGAAAAAACACGAAGGGTTTAAAAAGGCGATGCAATTCAGTTGCGAGCATGATTTTTATCGCCAGAATTATTGCGGCTGCGAATTCTCTATGAAGTCTTAATTGTGAGTAAATAATATTAGTGTTATAATATAAATAATTAATAGAATTAAAAAATAAAATGGCAACAGAAAAGACAAATATCGCAGTGCCTAGAATCCACGTATCCGGTGGTTTTGATCTGATTGGGCAATCATGGAAAATTTTTATTCAAAAATGGAAAAAGCTATTTTGGTTTCTACTGTTCTTTCCGGCAGTGCTTTTTGGCGTCTCTGCCGCAATTGGCGCTTTATCCGTATGGGGCACCCAATATTTGGAATTAGGAAGTGTTAATGCTGGTACGGACTTGGCAATACAAATTGCTATGGGGGTTATGTATGTAGCGCTTATTGTTGCGGCAGTATTTTTTTCTATGGTGTTAAGCGCGGCTACTGTTTATGTGGTCGCTGAAGATTTAAGTCCAAAAGAGGCTTTCAAAAAAGGCATCCCTGTTTTTTGGCGATTTTTCGGCTGGATTATCTTAGTCAGTATTATTTTGGCAATAGCCTTTTTATTGCTTGTTGTGCCGGCAATAATTTTAATTGTATTTTTATGGTTCTCGGTTTTTGCCATTACCTTAGAAGGTCTTGGACCAATTAAGGCCATGGGAAGAAGTTTTGGCTTGGTTAGTGGATTTTGGTGGACTCTTTTTGCCAGATTTTTGATTTTGTTTATATTTGTTGCGATTTTATCAATCATATCAGAGGCCTTATCAAGTGGAGGAGATTATTTGTTTGGATTTATGGATAAGGGAACGGGTTTTTTATTTTCTTCGGTAATTATAATCGTCTTGGTTTATGTTTTAGTATTTATTATTAATTTTATTGCTAATTCCATTGCCTTGATCTATAGCTACTTGCTTTATAAAAGACTCAAGGAGATTAAGTCTGCCGATGCCAATTCTACGGATAGAATGCCGGTTTCCAAAAAAATCGGCTTGGGATTTATTATGGTTGCAATAATTGCGCTTATAGTTATAGTTTTTGTTGCGATTGCGGCTTTTACATTATCTGGCTCCAATCCTAACAGCGCAGCAACATCAACCGATTTGTTATTGGAACAGAATTTTAATAATTTAGATCAGGCCGGTTCTGTAATATCTCAGGAGCAAATGAAAGAAGTTTTAAAACAATTAGAAACTAACAAAAAATAAATGTCTCCAGAAAAATGGCAACAAATTAAGGGGCAGGTTCAGGATCAATTTAAGGATGCGGAGGTTGTTACAGAGGATTTGGGCGAGGAAGAAAATGGAGAAAAAGAAATTTTAACTTTCACTGGACCAGTCGGTAAAATGAAGCTGGAGTATATTACGAGGCCGGTGGTTATAGATAAAAAAACCCATGGTTCAAGGCGTATCGGTTCGCATACGGACGTTGAATATGTTTATTCGGACACTGAATTTTCACATTCGCTTAAGGCGTATAAGTGGGATGAAAATGATCAGATATGGGTTGAAATCGATTTAAAGGGTTCATTTACTATTTAATTAATTAAATATTTAAGCACCATGCTGTTTAAATCAAAAGAAATCAAAGCAAAAGAAGTAATTTCAAAGGGTATTGTGGCAGGATTAATACAGGCCGCCTTCATTATTTTGGTCTGTCTGTTTGTCCTTTCTGCAGGCGCTATTTTTCCGGCCAATTCTCCTTTTGTAATTTTGGGATTGGTGGCACTCCTTATCCTTTTGGTGATAAGCGTTGCCGTCTCCGCTGTTATTATCTTTGCAATTCCCGCCTATCTTTTTTTCCAAAAAAAATACAAGGAAGCGCTTAGTTATATTGGGTCGGCCCTGATCGTATTGCTTCTAATATTTGTTGTTTTTGTTTCGCTTGCGTTAATATTTTAATTAGCTCATGAAAGGAAATAAATCTGTAAAAATCAGCGTAAAACAGCGCCTATTTTTGGCTTCTATTATTGTAATATTGGCCGCAGCCGGCGTGTTGCTTTTTATTTTAAATTATAGTAATCTTGGGTCAGGAGACAAGCAAAATAATAGTCCCGCAGACCAAAATAAGGCAATTGATATTTTGGTTAACTCCTACAAACAGGAATACCAGTTGTTATTGGGCGGTTATTTAGAATTGGATCCCAACTCATCTGCATTTTTAAATTCAACTCAGGAGTTAAAAAGCAAGTTGCTTGAATTGAAAGTGCCCGGCATTTACAGGGAAAAACATCAGACGACAATATTTACAATTAACAGGATAGAGACGCTTATATCTGTCGGCCAGATCGAAAAAAGTAAAATTGAGTTGAATAATCTTAAACGACTTGCCGAAAGTTTTTAAAACTTGATTTACTATGATATTTTTTCTTCTTATTGTATTCCCTTTTTTAATACCGCTAATTTATTTTATTAATTTGCGGTTGCTTTTTTCACTGTCTGATCAATGGTATTGGCTGCTTATTATTGTTTTGGTTCTAGACTTAGCCTATTTTGTTTTTTTATATTTTAGAAATAAAAGCAAGCTGCGATGGTTGGGCGTTTTTTTTCTGCACAGCCTTTTTTATATCTCGCTGGGCTTTGCTTTTACCCTGATTCTTACTGACGCTTTTGCCACTAATCTTTTTTCGGTTTTGTGGCCTCTTATGCTTATTATATTTCTTTATTCGTCGTTGCACTTTGCCTACGAGACATCAAGGCTACTGATAATTGACATAAAAAATATAATTCCCTACATTAATGTAGCCTGTTTTTTTGTCCTGACTGCCGTTTTGATAAATGTTAATATCTTTTTAGCCTTCCCATCATGGGCGGTAATGATCATATTTATTGTATCTGCTTTTGTTCTTAATCTGCCGCTGTTTTTTCTTTATGAAGATAAGCTAAAAATAAGTTTCTATTATGCCGGCATAGTGACTTTAATAATTAGTGAAATAATGTTGGGCATGCTTTTCTTGCCTGCCGGGTTTTATGTTTTGGGTGCGACAGTTGCCATCAGTTATTATTTAATGATGATTTTATTAAAAAAGAAATTCGAAGGCCAACTGCAGAGGAAAGATTTTTATAAGCATTTTTCTTTTGCGGCGGTATTATTAATAATTATCTTGGCTACGAGCCAGTGGATTTAATTTATGAAAAAATTTAATTTCAACCTGATTATTTATTTATTGATTGCGATTATTTGCGGCTTTATATCTGCATTGATTGCCCTGTTTTTATTGACCAGCGGATCAATTCCATTTTTATCAAACTACAATGTTTCGCAAAGAGATATAGACAGGCAAATTGTAATTGACCAGCCTAGAAACGTCATCGTGCAACAGGACGTGCAGATAAAGCAGTTGGAAAATAATTTATTGCCCGCGTTGGCAAATATTTATCAAAAAAAGAAAACCAATCAGGGTTATACTGATAGCCAAATTATCAGCCAAGGCGTTGTCCTAACTTCTGACGGGTGGATTCTATTGCCTGAAATTAAAAATAGCGGCGCATCTTTGTCTTATGAAGCGGTTGGCTATCAAAATAAGCAATATGATGTTAAAAATTTTATTTCAGACACAACTACGGGATTGTCTTTCGCAAGAATAACTGGCAAAAATCTTCCTGTCGCGTCGATTGGCCGATCAAAAGATGTCTCAATAGGGCAAACTGTCATAGTGGTTAATCAGCGCAAAAAAATGGAAATAGCCAATATCACAGAAGTCGGCTATGTTTTTAATACGGAAAAGGATATTGTTCAAAATTCCGACTTATTTAACAAAAAGCTGTTTGTAAATATTAACCTTGATAAAAGCTATAATGGCGCAGTTGTCACCAATCTAAAAGGCGAAATTGTGGGAATTGTAAATGATGGCCAAGTTATTCCTTCGGACTATTTCAGTCGTACTATTAATGATGTTTTGTCCGGAGGAAAAATCAGCCGGCCGGAACTGGGAATAGATTTTATAGATTTGTCTTCAACTGAAGGGACAAAGAGTCTTGGAGAGCAGGGAGCTTACGTTACTAATGTTGATAAATCAAGTCAGGCTTATGGAAAAATAAAAGCCGGTGATATTATCAAAAAAGTAAATGATTTAGAGTTGGGCTCTTTTTTGAGCTTATCTGAGGCAGTTAATAATTTTAATACGGGAAATAAGGTTGAATTACTTTATTCCCGCGCCGGAAAAGATGCATCCATTAATGTAGTGTTAAATTAAACTTTTTGTAGATTTTATTGTTAAAGCCTCTAAGAGTATTGGAGGCTTTATGTTGTAAATTTAATATTTTATGTCTTTTGTACACCTACATACGCATTCCCACTACTCGCTTTTAGACGGTTTGGGAAAAGTTGATGAACTGATAAAAAAAGCTATTGAATACAATATGCCGGCTTTGGCTTTGACTGACCATGGCGTTATGTATGGCGCGATAGAATTTTATAAAAAGGCAAAAAAGGCCGGCATAAAGCCGATTATTGGTGTTGAAGCTTATGTTGCCCGTAACGGCCATCTCAATAAACGTCCTAAGTTAGATGAGAAGCCTTATCATTTGATTTTACTCGCTAAAAATGAGATTGGTTATAAAAATCTTGCTAAGCTGACAACCATCGCTCAGTTGGATGGTTTTTATTATAAGCCAAGAATAGATTTTGAATTGTTAGAAAAATACCATGATGGCTTGATTTGCTCAACGGCTTGCCTGGGAGGAGAGATGGCCAATCATATTATAAATGACAATATGCCCGGCGCTTATGATATGATTGAGCGTTATCAAAAATTATTCGGCAAAGAAAATTTTTATTTGGAAGTGCAATACAACCCGTCAATTGCCAAGCAGAAGATTGTCAACGATAAAATTTTTGAAATAAGCAAGGAGTTGGGCGTACCGGTCATCGCAACAAATGATGTCCATTATGTAAATAAAGAGGATGATTTTGCGCAGGATGTATTGTTGTGCATTCAGATGAAGAGGGTTTTGTCCGAGCCGGATCGCATGACCATGATGGGAGAAGATTGGTCTTTTAAATCGCCGCAAGACATGGCTGACTCGTTTTCTGACCATCCCGAAGTAATTGAAAATACTTTAAAAATAGCGGAACAATGTAATTTAGAACTGATATTAGGGAAAAATATTTTGCCTAATTTTCCTTTGCCCGCCGGCATGACAGCTGATGAGTATTTAAAAGAATTATGCGAGCAGGGCTTGATTGAAAGATTTGGCAAAGACAATATAACACCGGAGTTAAGAGAAAGAGCTGAGTATGAGCTTTCAGTGATTGAAAAAACAGGTTATGCGGGATACTTTTTGATCGTTTCCGATTTTATAATTTGGGCGAAAGATAATGGCATAGTCGTTGGTCCTGGCAGAGGTTCGGCAGCCGGATCAATTGTCGCATACCTCACCAAGATTACTAATATTGACCCCATTAAGTATAATTTGGTTTTTGAAAGGTTTTTAAATCCTGAGCGTATCTCAATGCCCGATATTGATACTGATTTTGCTGATGCCAGGCGCGACGATGTTTTGCGTTATGTCAGTGAAAAATATGGTCAGGATCACGTGGCGCAAATTATCACTTTTGGAACTATGGCGGCTCGAAATGCCATAAGAGATGTGGGGCGCGCTATGAGTTTGCCATATAGCTATTGCGACAAAGTTTCCAAATTAATTCCCATGGGCATGAAGTTGGCCGAGGCTACCGAATCAGTGCCGGAATTAAAAGAGATTTTGGCTGATGAAGACGGCCAAAAATTGTTAAAAGTGGCCAAGCGTTTGGAGGGCGTGGTCAGGCATGCTTCCACTCATGCTTGCGGAGTGGTAATTACGCCGGAGTCAATTGATAATTATGCGCCAAGGCAATATGGCAGTGGCGAATCAATAGTTGTTCAATATGAGGGTCATTCAGTTGAAGATTTGGGGCTGTTAAAAATGGATTTTTTAGGCTTGTCAAATTTAACGATTATTGAACAGACAATAAAAATTATTAAGAAAATCCATGGCCTGGAGATTGATATGGACCATATGCCGCTTGATGATGAGAAGTCTTTTAAAATTTTTCAAGATGGCAAAACTACCGGAGTATTCCAATTTGAAAGTGCGGGCATGAAAAGGTATTTAAGGCAACTTTTACCAACAGATATTGAAGATCTTATAGCCATGGTTGCGCTTTACCGTCCAGGCCCGATGGAATATATTCCGGACTATATCAATGGCAAACATGGCAGAAAGAAACCCCACTATTTGCATCCTAAATTAGAGCCGATTTTACAGGTAACTTATGGTGTGGCTGTTTATCAAGAGCAAATATTGCAGATTGCTCGTAGTCTGGCAGGATTTACGTATGGTGAAGCCGATGTTTTACGCAGGGCAGTGGGCAAGAAAATTAAGGAGTTGCTTGATGAGCAGGGTGGAAAATTAATTGAAGGAATGATAACAAATGGTGTAGATAAGAAAGTGGCCCAAAAAATTTGGGAGTTTATAATACCGTTTGCTTCTTATGGATTCAACAGATCTCACGCCGCTTGTTATGCGATGATCGCTTATCAAACGGCATATTTGAAGGCAAATTATCCGGCAGAGTTCATGGCCGCCTTGCTTACTTCTGACCAGCAAAACTCCGATCGAGTGGCCATAGAAGCTGAGGAATGCAGGCAAATGGGAATCGAGGTTTTGCCGCCGGATATTAACGAAAGCTTTTCTACTTTTACGGTTGTGGCGGAAAGCTTGCAGGAAAATAAGCCCCGTATCCGTTTTGGCATGATGGCCATTAAAGGATTGGGAGAAAATATTATTGAGGAAATATTAAAGGAAAGAAAGGTAAATGGAAAATATAAAAATTTAGAGGATTTGCTAGTTAGGGTTAAATCTAAAGACTTAAACAAGAGATCGCTTGAGTCAATGGCTAAATCCGGTTGTCTTGATTCGATGGGAGAAAGGGAGCAAATGATTTTTAACATGGATAGGATTTTGAATTTTATCCAAGAATCAAATAAGGCTCAGGCAAGCGGCCAGGACAGCCTTTTTGCATCATCTCCTGATATTTCGGTTTCTAATTTGAGGCTACAAGAGGTAAAGCCTGCCACTAAGATGCAAAAATTAGAATGGGAAAGGGAATATTTGGGATTATATGTTTCAGAGCATCCGATGACGGAGTTGGGGGTGGCGATTAAGGGGTTTGTGGTAGCTTGCAGTAGTTTGAAAAATTGCCCCTCAGGAACGCAGGTGAGGGTAGCCGGAATAATTACCTCAATTAAAAAAATTCTGACCAAGAAGAATGAAAACATGATTTTTGCAAAAATTGAAGATGGCGCCGGCGATGTTGAGGTTTTAGTTTTTCCAAGGGTGCTTGAGCAAAATGTGCATATTTGGCAGGCAGGCAATATTATCGTCTGCGGAGGAACCATTTCTGACAAGGATGAAGAAACCAAGGTGCTGTGCGACAGGGCGATGATTTTAAATGAAAATAATCTAAAAGATGTTTTTAGTGCTTTTTTATTGACCAGCGTAGGAAGCGGAAAGCAGCGTTATTTCAAAAAAGCAGATGATTTACGGGAAAAAAGAGTTCAAATAAAAGTACCCTATCCAATTGAAATTGATTTCTCAAAAAAAATAAAAGATATTATTTTTAACAATCCCGGTGAAAGCCGATTAGAGTTTGTCGTTAAAAAAGATGATGGAGAGGAAAAAGTGATTACCAGTTTCAAAGTTAATGCAAGCGAGACAATGATAAATCAGATTAAGGAAGCAACCGGGTTGGATTTATTTGTTGTTTAAAAAAGATTTGTGGTATAATATAGTAAATAGTTAACTACAAAATCCATGCTTGCATTTACTCCGCTAATAATATTAGCCGTAATAATAATTATTGGAATACTTTATTATCTTGCTGCAAAAGGCGGATCAAGTTTATCTTCCTCGTCGATTCTTTATAAATTTTCAAAAGATTTAAACCAATTAGCGAGAGAAAAAAAATTAGATCCGGTCATCGGAAGGGAAAAAGAAATCGCTCGTGTCGTGCAAATTTTATCCCGCAGAAATAAAAACAACCCGGTTTTAATAGGAAAGGCCGGCATAGGTAAGACGGCTATCGTTGAGGGGTTGGCAGAGGCGATAATAAATAAAAAGGTTCCTGAGGCCCTCTATGGCAAAAGAGTGCTTGCCCTTGATTTGACTGGCATTTTAGCTGGTACCAAATACAGGGGTGAATTCGAACAGCGCCTTAAAAAAGTGATTGATGAAATTGCCAATGCAAAACGCTCCATTATTTTATTTATTGATGAAATTCATATTTTGGCGGAAGCGGGTGAGGCGGAAGGGGCTATTAATGCCGCAGATATTTTGAAGCCTTTATTGGCGCGCGGAGAATTGCAGGTTGTTGGGGCGACAACAAAAGATGAATATGAGAAATTTATAAAACAGGACAAGACGTTGGATAGGCGTTTACAGCCGATATTTGTCAGTGAGCCTGGTCCGGAATTGACCAAACTTATACTTAAGGGTATTGTACCGGTATATGAGGCTTATCACACCGTACGCATAAGTCCGGAAGCCATTGATTCTGCAATAAAATTGACCAAGTCGATAGTTGGCAGGGCCTATCCGGATAAGGCAATCGATGCAATTGACGAGGCCTGTTCAATGGTGAGAATTGAAAAAATTAATAAGAAAAATACCAAAGAAAAAACAAATGTCTCGGCCGCTGATGTTCGTAAGGTTGTCGCAGAGTGGAAGGCCACCTTTTAAAAAAATGCCAAGAATAAATCTATACAGAAATATCTCAATCTTTTTTATCATTTTTACGGCAATGATCTTGTGCGCGATTTTTTTATTTTTTTATAGTCAGGGCGCTATCATAATTACACCCGAAGAGCAGGATATAAAGTTGAATTTTAATGCGGAGGTTTCGACTTCAACTCCGGCAAATGGCAGCAATACGGATGCAATTATCGGAACGCTTCTTAGCAAAACAGTAGAGGGTTCCGGCACTTTTGATGTGCTGAGTACCAAAACCTCAAACGCTCAATCAATCGGTTCCGTAAAAATTGTAAATAATTCAAACAAATCTCAAGCCTTAGTAAAATCTACCCAGCTCCAGGCGACTGATGGCACCATTGTCAGAACCAGCGAAAATGTTACGGTTCCGGCGGGATCTAGTGTGGTTGTTGGGGTTTATCCAAAAGATGATGCCACTTTTGTAAAAGTAAATGCCGGCAATTTAAAAATAATAAAATTAGCCACCAGCCTGCAAGATAAAATATATGCAGTTGCAGATACGGCGTTAGCTTATGGAGGCCAGGAGGTTAAAATGGTGTCGCAAAGCGATATCAACAGGGGCAAGCAAGAATTAGCCAAACAATTGATTGCTCAAGCAAAATCAGATTTGGGCCTGAAGGAAAATGAGGGCACTATTTCAGAAATAATTGACGTTAAGCCCGATAAGCAGGTTGGAGATATTTCTGATAAATTGAATTTAACGCTTAAAATCAGAATAAAATATTTAAAAATTGATTCAGATTCTTTGAAGAAGCTAATTGCAAAAAAGGCTAGTGAGTCAAGTTTTGCCGGACTCACCCTAAATGACATTAATTTGGAAAATTTAAATTACAGCATTATTGATGGTTCGTCATCATTGCAATTGATCAAGGTTAACTATTCACTCAAGGCTTTTATTGATGCTTCCAATCCCATATTAAGCAAAGATCATTTTGCCGGCAAAACCATTGATGAAGTAAAACAATATTTGGCAGACTCCGGCATGGTTAAAAAAGTCCAAATTAGTATCTCTCCATATTGGAAAAAGTCTTTGCCAAAAGAGGCAAAGAGGATAAAAGTAATAATTAGCAATGAATAGGTTATGGGTTGTGGTAAGTAGGACATCCGCATTGAAAAAATGCGGTTTTTTTGTTAATATTTTCCTATGTCAAAAAACAGTAAAAAATATCATATCTGGGTTTTGGGTTGCCAAATGAATCTCTCTGATGGAGAAAAAATAGAGAAAATTCTAAGTGATTTAAAATTTCAAAAAACTGACAGCGAAAAAGAAGCTGACGTTATTATTGTTGTTTCTTGCTCAATCCGCCAGGTTGTAATTGATAAAATTTTAAGAAGAGCAAAAAATTGGCAAAGAAAAAGAAAGGCAAAGTTACTAACAACAATAGTTACCGGCTGCGTGGTTGATGCGGACAAAGAAAAAATGTCAGGTTTTTTTGATTATGTTTTAGATATTAAAGAAATTGAAGAATTAAAAAATATTTTACGGTCAAATATTTCACTTTCCTCTGTCATCCCCGCGAAGGCGGGAATCCAGAGAACCTGGATTCCGGGTCATCCTGGACTAGATCCAGGACCTAATGACATTGAAGTGGATAATTATTTAAATATTTCTTCTAATCATCAATCATCTTTTCAAGCTTATGTGCCGATTATGACAGGATGCAATAATTTTTGCTCATATTGTGTTGTGCCTTATGTTAGAGGACGAGAAAAATCCAGGCCAGCTAAAGAAATTATTAATGAATGTAAAAAATTAATTGAACAGGGTTATAAAGAAATCGTATTATTGGGTCAGAATGTTAATTCCTATGACGGTGGAAAATTGAATTTTCCTAAATTGCTTTCTGAAATTGATAAAATTAAGGGGGATTTTTGGATGAGATTTCTAACTAGCCATCCTAAGGATTTGTCTAATGAATTAATTGATGTGATGAAAAATGGCCGGCATATTACGCCATACTTGCATTTGGCGGTGCAATCAGGAGACAATAAAATTCTTCAGGCCATGAATCGTAAATATAAGATTGAGAGATTTGTAGAAATTGTTCAAAAAGCTAGAAAAGCTATTCCTGGAATTATGATTTCAACAGATGTTATTGTTGGTTTCCCGGGTGAAACAAAAAAACAATTCAATAATACGCTTAAATTGTTCAAGCAAGTTGGTTTTGATATGGCATATATTTCAAAATTTTGTGCTAGAAAAGGTACAGAAGCAGCGAAGTTAAAAGATAATATTTTAGATAAAGAAAAAGAAAATAGAAAAAATATAATAAATGAAGAGCTGAAAAAATCAGCTTTGGAAATTAATAGGAGATATATTGGAAGAAAAGTGAAAGTTCTGGTTGATGAATTTAAAAATGGAAAATGCAGCGGCAAGACGGACACTTTTAAGACGGTTGTATTTACCGGAGATAAAAAAATGATTGGAAAATTTATTGAAGTTGAGATAAAAAGAGCCGATACTTGGGCATTATTTGGCTAATTATAAAAAATTAAGAATTTGAGATGAAATTTCGATGAAAGTCGAATTTTTTTTCATTGACTTTTATGCTAATTTACGATATTATATATAGTTGTTGAGGGGTGATTAGCGAGGAGGAAATAATAAGATGATGTTTTGTGTGGTGAGTAGAAGACGGGAGGCTTTGGAGCTGATTGAAAAGGACTTGAAAACATGGTATCCATCAGTGGTGGTCGTGTTGTGCGAATACGACCGCGATTTTGAGAGGGTAATGTGTTCTTCAGATTCTTTACCCATGCTAATTATCACTGACGATTCCGCTAGCTCATTTGCGGATGGTCATTCCATGGGTTATGGGCATGAAATTTCACATTTTGCCGGTGATCACGATATTGACATTGTGAGATTTAGTTCCCATGGTTACTGGCCTTCTCTTCTTAGGGGAAAGATCGCTTTCACCTTGGATCTAAAGAGGAGACTTCAGCAATTCGGCAAGAAGTTTCAACACAATCAATAGCCAATACGCTAATTGGCTAAAGCGCTTCGAAGAGCGTTTCCATCGGTCGGTCCCAAGTGGTCGGCCTCTTTTTTTAGATTAATTTATTTTTTACCAAATAGCTTTTAATTTTTAAATACATCTTTTGATGGCCGGACGTATTTGGGTGAAGGCCGTCTTCAAAGTCTTTGTTCTGTAATAAATCATACATTTTCAAATACTGCACTTTATTCTTTTTGCAAATGCTTTCTAATTTCTTATCGTAAAGATTAATATACTCATTTGTATAATGATACTCGGTTTTCCAAGGAATTGGTGTTGTTTTGTTTTCGTCAATTTTTTTAAATCCAAGGAAAATTATATCTTTGGAATATTTTTTTGCTTTGGAAATTAAATTTTCAAAATTAATTTCAAATTGTGTAAGCGATACAAGATTTTTCTTTTCAGATGGAATATAAATTGAATCATTGTCGCCGATTGAAAATATCAGTAAGTCAGGTTTCCTGGCTTTACATTCACAGTCAAATCTTTTTAGTAAATCTTTGGTGGTATCGCCAGAAACACCTAGGTTATATAAAAATATATCTGAATCTTTTGAATCTAAATATAAACGCAAGCGGTTTACCCAACCGCCTTTTTCATAATCCCAAGCGCCCCAAGTACTGCTGGCGCCGAATATACAAATTATTTTTTCCATAATTTAATAATAACATTTGGCTTAAATAGTTGCAATTAATGATTGACAATAATTTAAATTTATGATAAAATCATGTGTTGTGGACATGGGTTGCCAATAGCAGTTGTGCCAATCGGGCATAGCAAAGAATAGGAGAAACGTGGATGCAACAGTTAATTTGGGTATTGACCGACAGCGCATTACTGTCGGAGCAAGTTCGGCAGGCCCTTGAAAGCATAGGGGCTGAGGTGGTGAGTCTTGGCAAGGCCCAAGATATCATAGATCGCGTCTGTTCGGATGCCCCTCCTGCGCTTTTGCTGACTAATGGAAGGTGTAGGGTGGACGACGGCGAAAACGAGCCGCCACACCACAAGCGGTTCTTCGAGTGTGGGAACGAGATGATGGCGTATGCCGTGGGGCATAGCATTGTCATCATCCCTATCCTGGAAGATGG
Source organism: Candidatus Buchananbacteria bacterium (assembly GCA_041665065.1). GTDB lineage: Bacteria > Patescibacteriota > Patescibacteriia > 2-01-FULL-39-33 > 2-01-FULL-39-33 > JBAYJM01. The sequence goes on along the minus strand of JBAYJM010000011.1, from coordinate 18,948 downwards.
CACCTTCAATCAGAAGCAAGTCCGCGCTCTGCTGCAATCCTGATCGTGTCCCGCCAGCGTTAACGCACAACAAAAGCCACCTCATGTTACTCGGAGGTGGTGTTTTTTTACTCAATTAATGGTTGACACAGCCACTAATTAGTGTTTATATGATGTGAGGACATTCTAGGGAGTTAGGGAAGGAGGGAATCTATGATTCCAATGATTTGGGTAGCAGGGAAAGAAGCTGAGTCAGCTCGCGATCAGATATGGGCATTGGAGGGGCCGAGTTTTTTGGTGGCCACTATTGGTTCTCAGGTTGAGTTGGCTGAAGCTCAAGATGGTATAAGGCCGGACCTTATTATCATCCTTGGGAGCAACCTTGGCTTTAGGGTTTCGTACCCGAAAGTGTCACGTAAAGCGTTGTTTCCCAAAATAACGCGAAATGTTGTGCCCCGTATAAGGTTTCGGCACAATACCACCATAAGCAGAACCATGATTAAGAAGGCTATGCAGTCTCATGCTTAGCTTCATTGCCGTTCGAGAGAGTTTTATTCTCCTCGAACGGTTATTTTTTTTGTAAAATGTTTACTTTTTCTATAATATTAAATAATGAAACAAAACAAAAAATTTATAGTAATCCTCGGTCCGACTGCAACCGGCAAAACAAAGCTGGCAGTAAAATTGGCTTTGAAATTTAAAGGTGAAATTGTTTCAGCTGATTCCAGGCAGGTTTTCAGAGGAATGGACATTGGGACTGGTAAAGATTTAAAAGAGTATGTAGTGGCTTCTGGGGCCTCAAGAGGGCAATCAGCAAAGGCATCCAAAGGCTCTAAAAAGCCCGCCAAAGTGCCATATCATTTAATTGACATAATTAGCCCCAACACTTCTTTTAACGTTGCTAAGTACCAAAAATTGGCCTACAGGGCCATTGCAGAGGCACAAAAAGCAGGAAATACGCCTTTTCTCGTTGGCGGTACCGGATTATATATTGACGCCATTACCAAGGGCTTTGTTTTTAATAAAAATGATACTAAAAAATTAAAAGAAATCAGGCAGAAATTAGATGGCAAAACATTGCCGCAGCTTCTTTCTTTGCTTAAAAAAATTGATCCAGAAACTTATAATAAAATAGATCAAAAAAATCGTCGGAGAGTTCAGCGCGCATTGGAAATTTATTATCAAACGGGCAAGACAAAATTTGAATCCGATCGGCAGTCAAATCCTGATTTGGATATTTTGATTTTAGGAATCGCGATGCCGATTGAAAAAATTTATAAAAAAATAGATTCCCGGCTGGAGACGAGAATTCAGGAAGGTATGATTAAAGAAGTTAAAAAATTAAGAAAAAGGGGAGTGAGTTGGAAAAAATTAGATGAATTTGGTTTGGAATATAGATATGTTTCCCGTTATCTTCGGGGGATTTTAGATTATAATGAAATGATAGAGCAGTTAAAAAATGAAATTCATCATTTTGCCAAAAGGCAGGTGACTTGGTTTAAAAGGAATGAAAATATTATTTGGATAAAAAATTATAGAGAGGCGCTGAGAGAGATTAAAAATTTTAGTAAGGCAAACTAATATGTGTCGATCCGGAGGATGGCGTATTGGGCTTTTGGCCGAGGCTGTTTAGCGAGGTTGAAGATTTTTTTCCCATATTATTGAGCGAGGTTGCCGGCTTGCCTTTGTCAAGGTCTTCGCCCATGGCTTCAAGCATGTGCTCGTGCTGGACTCGGGAAATATTTTGTGCTTTTATTCTTTGTTTATTGAGATAATTTTTCATCAAAATCGCTCCATCCTGATTGAAGCCATAAATCTTATTCTGATTCATCAGGCCCGCAATTTCTTTCATTTGTGGCGCAAGTATGCTTTTGTCCTCCGTAATTATTTTTGTAATTTGCGTGCTCGTATAGCCGGCAGCGGCCAGTGTTTCTCGGGCCTGCTCTAAAACAGTTCCGGACATGCCTTTATTGCCAGAGCTGAATTTATATAAATCAGAAAATTTGACGGTTTTAGGCGTGAAATTTTTTTTGGGACCAGTTGCAAAGTTAAGTGGCATGGCTTTGTTTTTGGTTTTTAATTACTGCCTAACTTTTTTTGCAATAATTCGTTTATAATTGATGGGTTGGCTCTGCCTTTGGATTCTTTCATGGCTTGTCCGACCAGGAACTTAAAAGCTGCTTCTTTGCCTGATTTAAAATCCTCAACAACTTTAGGGTTTTGTGAAATAATTTGATCAATAATTTGTTCGATTTCGCCGGAATCTTCAACAACGCCAAGATTTTTATCTTCCATAATTTGAAGTGGTGCTTCGCCGGTTTTAAACATGTGTTCTAGAATTTCCAGAGCTGATAAATTATTGACTTTATTTTGATAAATGATAGTTAAAAATTCTGCAAAATTCTCAGCTGTTATCTTGCAATTTTTGATGGATATTTTATCTTCATTTAAAAATTGGAATAATCTGTTAATAAGCCAATTGGAAATCATTTTGGAAAGCTTTTTGCCCTCTTTTGCTAAAATTTCTTCCGGTGTGCCTTCAATTTCTGGAACAGATGACAACCAATCTATGAGTTCGGAAAATACGCTTTCCGCGTAAGCGGCAATATCTTTGTCGGCTGCTAAGGTTTTGGCGCTTTCATAATCAAATTGGAATTGATTTACAAATCTTTCGATTTTTTCTTGTGGCAATTCAGGCAGAGTTGCTTTTAAATTTTTAATTAAATCGTCTGAAATTTCAATCGGCGGTAAATCCGGTTCGGGAAAATATCTGTAGTCAGCGGCAGTTTCTTTGGTTCTTTGGGAAAATGTTGATTGTTTGCTTTCATCCCAGCCCCTGGTTTCTTGGATTAATTTTTCGCCATTTTCTAAAGCCTTTGTTTGCCTTTTGATTTCAAATTCAATTGCTCTCTCAAGAGCTCTGAAAGAATTAATATTTTTAAGTTCTGATTTTGGATTTAATTTGTAATCGGCTAATGGTTTGACTTCGGCGCCTTCCGTTACAAATCGGCCGGCTTCTTGCATGGAAACGTTTGCCTCACAGCGCATTTGGCCTTTTTCCATATCAGCTTCTGAAACTTCCAAATATCTTAAAATTTGCTGGTATAATTGGCAGAATTCTTTTGCTTCTTGGGCAGAATCAATTGTTGGTCCGGTTACAAGTTCCATTAGGGGAGTACAGGCTCGGCTTAAATCTACAAGAGCACCGTCTGAGCTGTGCATTAATTTCCCAGTATCTTCTTCAAGATGGATTCTGACAATGTCAACCTGTTTTTTGCCGACTTTAAGATGGCCATTGTAGGTAAGTGGCTGATCATATTGAGAAATTTGATAACCCTTTGGCAGGTCGGGATAAAAATAATTTTTGCGGTCAAATTTGGTCTGCTTGGCGATTTGGCAATTCATGGCCAGGCCGACAAGAAGAGTCCATTCCAAAGCTTGCCTGTTTATAACAGGTAAAGTGCCGGGGTGGCCCATGCAAATAGGGCAGATATTTTGATTTGGCAGTTCCTGAAGCTCATAGCCGTTCTGACAGGTGCAAAACATCTTGGTCTTGGTTTTAAGCTCAGCATGGATTTCCATGCCTATAACTGGAACATATTTGGCCATATTTCTTTAGAATTATGATTATATCTATAGTATTTTAGTATTTTTTGGAGAAAAAAGCAACTGCTGGCTTTTGTAAATAAAAAAGGCCTCGACATTCTCCTTTCGTTGTCGAGGCTTATTCTAATGGCATAGTCATAGGCACTAACCCTAGACGGCGTTGAAGATCCTCAAATTGCTCTGCGAATCGGTCGTCCGTTTCGAGTTTTTTGGTCACGCTTGATCGAGCGTTACAGACCGTGGCCCTGTCCTTGCCAAAAATCTTGCCGATTTCTGGATCGGTCATTTTCAGGTGCAGAAAGCACAATGACATTGCAACCTGTCTGGGTTGGCAGTATTTTTTCTCACGAGAGTGGCCTTTCATTTCTGAGACCTTGAGTCCGAAAAAGCCAGCTGTCGTTTCGATGATTAATCCTGCCGTTACGGGTTTGGGTGTGGATTTGCCGGTACGATCTTTAACCACCCGTGAAACTAAATTCGCATCAACCACTTTATTGCCAAGGAATGCTAGAGTGTAGCATGTAGAAAGAATGATATCAATCTCTCTGGAGTCTCCGTCGCCCAAGCCATCGATGATTGCTTGGATAGCTTCCGTTGTGATTGAGACATCTTTCCAGGTGCTAACTTTGAGCTTGGCAATCTTGAGGAGCGCTTCGGAGTTGGGTGGTCGAATAGTAACTACACATGCACCTCGAAGAATGGATTCCATCCACTTTGCGGGGTTTTCATCTCCTTTCTTTGCGTATTCTGACTTATAAGAAACCTTAAAATTGCACGGATGACAGTTCATCGTCATGATGACCTGCCCCTTAGGGTTTCTTTGAACGAAGTCTTTAACTAAACCCAAAATCACTTCTTGTGTGCTTGGAGAACCTCCAGATAGGATATGAAAATCATCAAAGCACAGTAGGTCGCAATCTGGAAGTTCATCAAGCCACTTGAGACCATCCTTTCCTTTTTCCCTGCTGCCATTAACATAATCGTTTTTGAAACGGCGCGTGGTAAAGGCCCTAGGCTTAAAGGAAGGTTTGCATCTTTGGTGAGCCTTCATACGGTTCCACATTGCTGTCATCAGCAAGGTTTTTCCGGTTGCCGGTTCACCTACAATGATGAAGAAGGGGAATACGCTACCGGGGTCGGCTTCAGCTACTGCTCTTGCGAGAAGTAGTGCGGTTCTGTTGCCATCATGTTCAACGTGTGCCTCCAATGTCCTTGGTGGCTCGTTGTATGACAGTCTCGGTTGGACTGGTGCTGTGTACTCAGACTTGCTTCCGATCTGAATTCCTTGTTCAACTGCTTCAACTGCGGTTGATTGACAGACAATAAACCTAACCTCACCAACTTCTAAATCAGGAAGAGTTAGGTAAATTTTATCTATCAAATCCTGGTAGTGGTTACGTATTTGGGTGGCGAAGTACTCGCTTGGCAATCCAATTGTTAAGACGCCTCCCTCAAGGGATTCCATTCTAGAATGAGCAAACCAGCCCCTGTAGATATGTTCACCCAAAGTTTCTTCAAGGGATTGTTGAATTTGCTCCCAAGCGTTTAGGGTCGATTGATTGTCTGGTATGGGTCGTTGCAACAACGACCCAGTTTGTGTCGTTGTCATAACCCATCTCCTTAGTTGTTGTGGTTTTGAACGTAAAATGTGCTGGTTAGACTCCCAAAACAAAAAGAGGGATTCCTCTTTCTTTGAGCCGACAGGGCTCGTTTTGGAAGAATGTCCTCTTAATAACTTATTCTTTTTTTGGCTTTATAACAAAGGATAAGCTGTGGATAACTATTGACGGGGGATAGCACTAAGGCCATCCGGAGCGATTTCAAAATCATCAAAACAGCCAGGAAATATTTGTTTAAATTTGAGTAAAATTTCTAGGGCAATTTGCCTGATTTCCCATTGAGCGTGAATCTCGCAGCGCATCTTAAAAAACCACCACCACTCTTCCAAATTGCATGACATGACAATTTCTGAGGCAACGGCGTTTGGCAATAGAAATCTGGCGTCCTCATTGGCCATGGTCTTGCCTGAATCAATGAGTCGGTCTCTCAATTCGATATACCAGCTATTGATTTGATTCATCTTATTTTTATAGTCGCCAGCCAGGTTGGCGTTTTCAATTGACGGAGGAATTATATAGTAGCTATTGCTAAAAAATCCGCTTTCATCACAGTATCTTTGTGATTCTTGGGAAAAAGCGCATCTTCTATGCCTGACAAGATGATGAGTAAAAGCTCTCGAGCTAACCATTCTGACAACAGCCCACCAGTGCTTCATTTTTTCTTCTTTGGAATATGTGATATTGGGGCAAAGAGAAATGCCTTTTATTGAAGAAACATTTGATGTTAATGTTATGTCTTCAAAAAGAACTTTGATTTTGTCTTTAAGTTCATTGAGTATAAAAATATCTTCTTCGGAAATATTTTTTAATTTTTTAAAGTAATCTCGAAACATTCTGGCATTTCCGCTGAGTAAAAATCTATCATCCGATTCTGTTAAAATTAACAGATTATTAGTTAAAAAAACTTTTAAAAAGTATTCTTGCAGTCGTTTGTCTTCGAAATATTTTTTATCAAACGAAAAAACGAACCATGAATGTTCAATGACGCTTTCATGGCCGCGTGAAACTAAAGCCCGGACTAATTTTTCAGCCGAATCATCAGTAATTTTGTCGTGTGATTTATAGCAAGTTCTGGCAGCCCCTTCGATTACTGAAATGGTGTCAGGAAGCAGATTGCCCTGCGTATGCGCCAAAATTGTCGGCTGGTGAAAAGTATTCATATTTTAAAATTGATTTAATTTTTTCTTCCATCTTATTTTTTATTTCTTCCTTGCTATCGTACATATAAAACTTAGCAATATCTGGTAATTTTGAATTGTATTTTTCACAAGCTTCTTTATATAGACCCTCAAACCAATCAGTTGAGTATCTTCTGTTGACGCATAATTGGTAATCAACATTTATCTCATGGTCATCAATTAATCTGCCGTAGCTCCTTTCTTTTTTAAGGCTTAAAAATTCTTCTCTTGACCAATCCGGACTTGCGCAAACAATAAAAATATGGGTCGGAGGATTCCCAAAGGCGATTTTATGGCCGGGCAAATTTATGTATTCTTCCCGGGAAATGCCATTTGATATAAAATCTTTATCAAAAATTTGGTAACAGGCAGATTCTTCGCTCCGGCTTCTTATTATAATCTTATTATTTTCTCGCAGTATCTTTCTAAATCTTAGAAATTCATCCGTTCTGTAAGTCTGATGGCAAAGAGCTGCGGCTGTGGCGTTTAATTTGTCGTTATATCTCGTTCTTTGCTGTTCTATGGTTCTATTTACCTGCCCAGCGCCTCTTTTGGTCGGTTCTTCCATTATCCAAACATCGGCAGAATCGGGGTCAATATATGTACTAACATCGTTTTTTATGCAGGAAGAAATTTTCAAATCTTGATTTGTTCCTCCTCCAGTCAGTAGCTTGTGCGCCTGGTAAATAAACTCTTTTTTTAAATAATCATCACTGGAATTTTCTAAAAAATCCTTCAAGTTTAAATAATTTTCATTCAAATTTTCAAATATTTGAGCATGGAAAAGGGCGTCAATTTCTGTTCCCCTTATGTCTCTGACTTTTTTGCCTTGTGAAATAAAAAAATTAATTAAGTCATTGACCTGAGTTCCCGTCCCACTCATGTCCGGACCGCTGATGACGAGGTCAATCATTATTCTTTAATTAAATTGATAACTGCGTTTTTTACTTCGCTAAAAACTTCTTCTTGGGATTTGTCGGCGTCTACAATGATAATATTAGGATATTTTTTGGCGATTATTTCATAGTTTTCCCAAACTTTTTGCAAGCTTTCTTCATCAGTAAATAAGTTCAATTCTAAATTGTTCTGTCCGATTCTTTGCATTCTGGTTTTGGCTGATATTTTAAGCAAGATCGTCAAATCAGGCATTAAAAATTGATCGTTGATTTTCCAAAGCCAATCGCGGTCATTGATTAATACTGAGCCGTAAGCGATTGATGATAAAAAATATCTTTTAGTAATTACGTTTGTGCCGGCTTCAAGCGCGGGAATAATTTCTTTTTCCAGGTGGTTGGCTCTGTCTGCCGCAAATAATAATTGAAGTCCGGCGGCGCTGGCAACCTTAAAGTCTCCGGAAAGGCAGCCTCTGGCAATTCCGCCAATGACATTATTCGTGGGTTCTTGGGTAAAAAAAGCTGGTATTTTTTCAGTATGAAAATACTCACTTAGCTTTATGACTTGTCCAGTAGCTCCAGATCCGTCAATGCCTTCAATTGCAATAAATTTTCCTTTGTATTTATTTTTGAACATTTAATTTTTCCATTAATTGATCAATTTGTTTGTATAAATCCTCCATGCCGGTTTCATTAATAATAGTAAAATCGGCTATGGCAATCGGTCCTGCGATTGCTAAATTTTCTATTTGAGCCTTATCTCGGCTTTTTACTTCTTCCAGATTAAATAAGCGTTCCTTGTTGTTTTGTATTTCTTTTCTTCTGACAATTCTGTCATATCTTGTTGCGGGAGAGGCATAAACTGCAATAACCGAAAAGTTATCTTTAAATTCTTCTTTTAATATTTGGTATTCCTGCCAGGAATACATGCTTTCTATGACGACGTTTCCATTTTCAAACGCATTTCTGATTTTTTCAATATTCAAAATAGCGTAAGCGCCCATGCCTAAATTTGCTCTTAACTCTTCTCTTACCATTCTCTCGTTTTTCTCATTTGTCTCAAGGCCTCTTTTTTCAATTTCATCAAAGGTTACTGCTCCAAAATAGATTTTAAAAAAACCTTTGTTTTGCATAAATCTGACTACTTCTGATTTTCCAGATCCAGGCAAACCCACCACTGCAATTATTGTGTTAGTTTGTTCCATGATTTTTATCTTCAAAATTCATCTTATATTCCGGTATATATTGTCTGTATTTTACTCCCGCCAAATCTAGTAGTTTTCTTGATGCTTGCCAGTTAGGGTTATCATGATATTTGTCGGAGTCAAAAATTATTTCTTTTATGCCCGATTGAATGATTGTTTTTGAGCACTCATTACATGGGAAAAGGGTACAGTATAATCTAGAATTATTGGTTTCCGCATTGGCATTATATATGGCATTTTCTTCGGCGTGGACCACATAGGCATATTTTGTGTCGACCAAATCGCCTTCACGTTCCCAGGGCAATGCTTCCGTGTCAATTCCTCTGGGCCAGCCGTTATAGCCGAGGCCAATGACGATATTTTTATCATTAATAATACAGGCTCCAGACTGAGTATTTGGATCGGCAGATCGCTTGGAAATGAGAATTGCCATTTGCATGAAGCATTCATCCCAAGATAGCCTATCCTGTCTGGAGTTGGTTTTATTTTCCATATAAAGAGTTTTAAATAATCATTAACATTTTATCACAAATCAGTGTTTGTCAAAAGCTGTTTTTAACCTTAATTTTATTGATAAAAAATGGATGTGGATAAGTAAAAATAAATTAAATAAAAAAGCCCGCTTTTGGCGGGCTTTCTAAGGATAAAATTATAATGAGACTTTTATGCCGGGTCCCATGGTGCTGGCTATGTTTACGCTCTTGATGTAGGAACCTTTGGCGCCGGTAGGTTTAGCTTTTAAAATACTATCTATTAAGGCTTTGTAGTTTTCAATTAACTTTGGAGTTTCAAATGAGGCTTTGCCGATCATAACATGAATATTTGCTGAGTCATCATTTTTAAAGCTAACCTTGCCTTTTTTAAGGCTTGTAACTGCATCACCGATATTTTGTGTTACTGTGCCATCTTTTGGGTTAGGCATCAAGCCTTTTGGACCTAAAATTTTAGCAATAGGGGCAAGTAATTTCATGGAATCAGGAGTTGCCACCAAAACGTCAAAGTCGATTTTGCCAGCCTTGATGTCGTTTAAAATATCTTGATCGCCGATAAGTTCAGCTCCTGCCGCTTTGGCTGCTTTTTGCTGGGTGGCATCTGTGGTAATTACAGCAACCCTTACTGATTTTCCATTGCCATTTGGCAAAGCAACACTGCTTCTTACGAGCTGGTCGGTTTTTTTAGGGTTTATTCCTAATTTAACGTGTACCTCAATACCAGAATCAAACTTGGTATTTGAAGTTTTTTGTGCTAACTCTACAGCCTCTTCAATGCCATAGGATTTGCTTTTGTCTACCAAGACTTCAAGTTCTTTAAATCTTTTTGACTTGGCGTGCTCTACTTTTTTCATATTTTTATATTTATGTGGTTCAATCGTTCGCCCCGGCGAACTCCCACTTTAATTAATTACTTTGTTATTTCTACACCCATTTGTCGTGCTGTGCCTTCAATGCTTCTCATGGCTGATTCTAAATTGGTTGTATTCAAATCAACTAGTTTGATTTTGGCAATTTCTTCAACCTGTTTTTTGCTGATTTTGCCAACCTTTTCTTTAAGGGGTTTACCGGATCCGCTCTTAATTCCCGCAGCCTTTTTTATTAATTCGGCAGCTGGAGGGGTTTTTAGGATGAAGTCGTAAGTCCTGTCTTCATAAACAGTAATTTCTGCAGGAATAATATCGCCAGGTGTTTTTTGGGTTGCGGCATTGAATTTTTGGCAGAACTCTGCAATATTCAATCCGTGTTGGCCCAAAGCAGGACCGACTGGAGGCGCTGGATTGGCACCTCCGCCAGGAATTTGTAATTTTATAATTGTCTTAATTTTTTTTACTTTTGCCATATGCTTATAATTTTGTAATTTTGTAATTTTTAAATAATTTTTAATTTCTAAATTTTGATGCTAATAAACAAGTGAGAAGCGCAGATGTTTAAAAATTAAAGCATTAGAATTTATTTATAAAATTAAAAATTTGAAATTAAAAATTATCTTATATTTTCTTAATCTGTAAGAAGTCTAATTCAACCGGTGTCTCTCTTCCAAACATTGAAATCAGCACTTTAACCTTGCCTCGGCTTTCATCAATTTCCATAATTTTGCCTTCCATGTTTTTAAACGGACCATCGGAAATTCTAACTGGGTCACCTTTGGCAACATCAATTTGATATTCAGGTTCATCAACGCCCATTCTTTTTTGTAATGATTTTATTTCATCTTCTGAAATCGGAGTCGGGGTTGTTCCTGATCCGACGAATCCCGTTACGTGAGGCGTATTTCTTACGACATACCAAGAATCGTCAGTTACTATCATCTCAACCAAAATATATCCGGGATAGATTTTTTCTTCAACAACTTTCCTTTTGCCGTTTTTAATACGAATTTTTTTCTCTTTGGGGATAATAATATTAAAAATTTTATCCTCCATGTCCATGGATTCTATTCTTTGCCTTAAATTGTGCTCTACAGCTTCCTCCAGGCCCGAATACGTGTGGATTACATACCACCGTCGGCCCAGTTGCAAAGTTTGTTTGGCCATAATAATTTAGTTAATTTCCTTATGTGTTATTCTCAAAATCCGCCAGTGCGAATATTCGATAGTCTAATTTTATTTTATCTAATAAAAAAGTTTTCTATTCCGGAGCTAATTAAGTAATCGCATACGCCTAAAAACACCGCTACCAATAATGAGAGGATAACCACAAGAATGGTATGCTTTCTTAATTCTGCTTTTGTTGGCCAAGTAACATTTTTAAGCTCTTTCCATGAGTCTGAAACATACTTGGAAATACGATTTGTAGCCATATGTTATTAGTTAATTTCCAGAGATCTATAATTATTTTCTATCTTAAAATCCCCTCGGTAAGGGGATGATTTAATATGTTTGTATTATAAAGTATTTTGGAAAAAAAATCAAGTGTTAGCCTGTTTTCTCTGGTTTTTTATCTTCTTCGGATTTTTCGCTTATATTTTCCGCTGTTTTAGGGTTGGGGGAGTAGAGTTTGTTTTTAATCTTCCATTTATCCACATACTGGCCTATACCCTTACTGTCAACCTTATTTTTGATCTTTACTCTACTTTGAGACCATTTAAGTACACTTTCAAAATTTATTTTATACACACCCCTGACAACCACATAAGAAACAACCTCTTCCTGAATAGCTCGTCTAACTGTTTTTTGGCTTATTCCAAAGAGGTTGGCTGCTTGTGAAATGGTTAATCTGATGGGATTTTTTGGCATAAAAATTGTGGATAACTATGAGTTCTGTCTAGACATGTCTAGACTTATCGTACTATAAATTGTCCGCATAGTCAACCCCGACCTTTAATCTGACAGAAATATTTAATAATCATCAGAATTGACAATAATCATTTAAATATCATGTTTTGGAATAATGATTTTTATCTCGTTGACATCTGGGCCATTTATATACTATAATTAGATCTGTATCCTGGAAACAGGGTTTAAATTTATTATTTTGTAACGCCTTGCTTTGTTTGTCGTCCTAATAGGCAGACTCTATCAAAAGCATTATATATGCAACAAAATATAAAGTATTTAAATAACTGTAACAGAGCAATAATTATTACGTCATAATAAATGAAGAATCCTTTAATTGAAAAGATTCTTTTTTTGAAGGTAAAGAATAAAGATAAGGAAGCTTTCGGCAAATTCTACGATTTATACATATCTCGTATCTATCGTTTTATTTTTTTTAAAGTTAATTCTGTTCATGACGCCCAAGACTTGGCATCGGAAGTATTTTTAAAAGTCTGGCAATATGTAAGGGAAGACAAAGAGATAAAAAATTTAAATGCTTTTACCTACATGGTAGCGAGAAATTCAGTAATTGATTTCTATAGGCAGAAAAGCAAAAAGGGCGATAGAGAAGAATTGATTGAAGAAAATTGTATCCCAAGAGTCATTGATGAAGATAATGATTTGGCAGAGAAGCACAATCTATCAATTGACATTGCAAGCGTCTTAGCGGGTTTGGATAATTTAAAAGATGAATATAAAGAAATAGTGGTACTAAGGTATTTGGATGAATTATCAATTGAAGAAATTTCACAAGTACTGGGCAAATCAAAAGGAGCGATTAGAATTTTAACTTATAGGGCGCTTAATGCCCTTAAGGATTGTCTTAAAAAGAATGAGTCACAAAGAAGTAATCAAACAACTTAAATCACTTAAATCACTTGAGGTTGGCGGACAGCCTCAGGAGAGTTGGGTTTTGAGGAACAAGGAGATTATGATGAGCCAGATTCAGCCTCCCGTTCAAAATAATACCGACAAGTATCTGCTTGGCGAGAAGATTTATTATGTTAAATATTTAAGTCAGGCTTTTAAGCAGGTTTTTAGGCCCATCGTTTCGGTATGTGCGATATTGCTTCTATTTTTGGGTTATACTGCTATGATTACGGTAGCAAATGCCAGCTTGCCCGGTGATATGCTTTATCCTATTAAGACGACATCGGAAAAAGTTCAATTATCGCTTACATTTGATGATGAAAAAAAAGTGCAGTTACAGATGGATTTTGTTTCACGAAGGGGTGATGAGTTACAACAATTAGCGAGAAATCCCGATGATACTCAAGCAAAAAAGGATAAGATTTCACAAACTGCAAAGAAAATTTCTCAAGATGTTAAAAATGTACAAAAAGATTTAAATAAGATTGTTACAAATTCGCCGACACCTACAACCTTAAATGTTGCCAAGGAGGTGGATGATAAAACTCTCAAAGTTGAAAAAGATATAGTTAATGTTCACGCATCCTTGTCGGTTGATGTAAAAAGGGAAGTATCTAAGGATATTAAGGAGGCTATTTCAGATACAGAGGATACGGGTACAAGCGCCTTGTCTGTTATCGCTAAAACAGTTGAAGCCAATGGAGATAAATCCGGCGTATCCGGACAAGAGGTTGTTAATAGAGTAAATGAAAGAATTAAAAATGCTGAAATAACAATAGTTGCTGCGGCCAAAGAGATAGATAAGATGGTAACTTCCACATCAACTGTAATTTCAGCTTCCGGATCATCTACTACAAGCATAATCAGCACTACGACAATACAAGAAATGAAAGAAAAACCTAAGCAGGCTCAGGTGGTAATTGATCAGGCTAAAGATTTATTAGAAAGGAAAGATATAAATTCGGCAATTGAAAAGATAAAAGAAAGCAAAGAAATAGTTACTGATGTTATAGAAAAAACTCCGGCTATTGATACAGATCCGGTAAAATCAGATAGTGATTCGAGTACAACAACTCAGGCTCAGGCAGCAACTTCCAGTACAGAAAAGAAATAGTTGAAGATTGGGGCTCATTGGTTCTTCATTCCAATTAGTCGGGAAATTTACACAAAAATGATTTAAAATTCGCTAATTAGTTAATTTTATATAAAAACTAATTAGAAGTTCATTCCAATTAGGGCAAAATAGCTTACAGGTTCCCTCTGGTTTATAGGTAAAAGTCGAGCTGCTGGGCAGCGCTTATAGATTCAAAGGGTTTAGGAAATCGTTTTGTTTCTAAAACGGTTCTAATCTGTCAAGACTATCCTAATTCTGGTGAACTTTTAATATAAAAAATAATAATTAATTATGAAGAAATTACTAACTTATAGCTTAGTGATTGCAACCATGGTTTGGTCTTTGGGCATTGCCGCTGTAGTTCCAGCTTCTGCTGCTACTCCAGTAGACGGTACTGTCATTAAGTCAGCCAGTGGTGTTGACATTTACTACGTTGAAGGTGGACAGAAGCATCGCTTTTTGAACCCAACAGTTCTAAAAAGCTGGTACTTCAAGAGTGATGCCGCTAGTTCAGCTGGTGTTGATTTCTCAAAAGTTAACGTGCAAATCGTTAACGCAACAGATTTCAATGCTTTGCCAACTGGCTCAGATGTCACAGTAAGGCCTGGAACTTTTATGATTCAGTTTGGTTTGGCTACTACTATTTATGCAGTCGGACCAAATGCCGAATTATACAAAGTTGACAGCCCTGCCACAGCAGCCAAATTGTTTGGTTCAAACTGGGGCAAAAAGGTTGTTGTTTTCCCATCAAACTATAACAACATAAACAGATATGGTCCTGTTGCCGGAACTTTAACAAGCACATCATTATTACCTAATGGTAGCTTGGTTAAATTTACTGGTGATGATAAGACTTATGTAGTAACTGGTGGACAGAAGAAGGTTGTTACTGCCGAAGGTTTCATTGCTAACTCTTTGAACACCAATTTCGTCAAAACAGCTACTGATGCCTCTAGTTATGTAACAGCAGCCGGTTCTATTACTGGCGTTGATTCAATCTTGTCAACTAGAGCTATTACAGCTCAAGGAACCGGTCCTACAACAACTGGAAATGTAACTGTGAGCTTAGCCGCTAATACCCCTGCAGGAGTAGTAATTCCTGGCCAGGCTATTGCTGATTTAGCACACTTTACTTTCACTGGTACAGGAACTATTACAAAATTAATCATCAAGAGAACTGGTATTTCAGCTGATACAACATTAAACAATGTTTATCTTTATGATGGAAACACCAGATTGACTGATGCTGGTTCTGTATCAAACGGTTTTGTAAATTTTGCTAATCCATCCGGATTATTTACAGTTAGTGGTTCTAGGACCATTTCTGTAAGAGCAGATATCCTTGCTGGAGCTGCTGTTGTTGGTCAGGTTGTAGGAGCTTCTATCAATTCCTCATCTGATATCGCTGGCACAACTGTCGGTGGAACTTTCCCAGTTTCTGGTAACTTTTTGAGCGTTGCTAATGCTACATTAGCTACTGCTGATTTTGGTACTGAAACAGGCGTCAATGGCGCTGTAATCGCTACCACAATCAATGCCAACACAAATGGTGTTACTGTTTGGTCTGATAGTTTGACTATCGGTACTAGAGCAGTTACTTTGAAATATTTGAAATTCAAACAAATCGGTTCTGTTGTTTCAGGTAATTTGCAGAATTTCAAATTGTTTGTTGATGGATTACAAGTTGGCACAGCTGGTTTAGACGGAGATAATAATTTAATCTTTGATCTAAGCTCTGGCGTTACCTTGAATACCGGAAGCAGAACTGTTGAGTTACGTGCTGACGTTGTCAGTGGCGCATCAAAGACTTTCTCTTTCTCCGTTCAACAGCCTTCAGATGCAGTTTTGGTTGATTCAAATTATGGCGTAGCTTTAGTGCCTATACATAATGCCGGTGCATTTGCCGCATTATCTACTAGCGTTTGCACCATCAACGGTGTTCAATCCGGTAGTGCTGTAACAGTTACAACTGATCCTTCTTATACAGCCACTCAGGTTGTTAAGAATTCAAGCAACGTAACTTTAGGCAAATGGATTGTTAAGGCTTATGGTGAAGATGTAAAAGTTATGCAATTAAATGCCGGTACTGTTGTGACTCATTCCTCTACAACTTTAGACACAACAACTGAAAACTTTAACAATGTAGCTATCTATGTTGATGGCGTACAGGTTGGAAGTTCTCAGACACAGGCTATTGCTTATTCAACTAATACCGCAGCTAGCACATATGCTACTTCTACCTTCGGTTCAGGAAATCTATTTACTGTAACAGCTGGTACAAGCAGAGTAGTTGAGGTTAGGGCTGATTTGAGCCTAAACAGTGCAACTAACGTTGCTTCTGTAAAGGGTCAATTAGAATTCCCTGCAAACCAAGTTCAAGGTGTTGCTTCTTTCCAAACTTGGCCAGCAGCCGATACCTTGTATGATGCAGCTAATAGCTTAACTGTTGTTAGCGGCAGCTTGACAGGTGGCAAGAATTCCGGATTTGTCGATCAGACTGTTTCTCCAACTGTTGGAGTACAGAAGATCGGTTCTTACGTAATTCAAGCTAGCAATGCTGATGGCGTTAACGTTTCCAATTTGGCTGTTGCAATTAACACCACTGGAAATATAACAGTCAACGGTTTAGCTGATTTGTATGTCGATTATGGCACACAATCAGGTAAAGTTGCGGCTCAGGCTTCTAACAACTTCCCAGTTAGCTTCACTATCCCAGCCGGTGGTTCAAAGACAGTTGATGTCTATGCAACTATCAGCACTGGTGTAACTGGAGCTGTTTCCACAACCTTGGCAGTAACCGGAAGAGCAGCTGGTAGCTCGGCAACAACAGCTAATTTAGCTGCTACTGCTGGTCAGACTATCACAATCGGTACTGGAACATTAATCTGGGGACCTTCCGCTTCTAACTTATCTTTACAACAGAGTTATGTTAACGGTGGTCAGACCTATGATAGTTTCTTGGTCATGACATTTAAAGCCGCTACTGCTCCTGTAACTATTGATGAATTAGGATTCGGTATTTTGGGAAGCTTGGTTACTGCAGGCGAACAGCCAGCATATTCAGTTACTGTTAATGGTATAACACAAAATGTTGTCAGTAATTCTGCCACATTAACCGGATTGAACTTAACCATTCCTACAGCTTCTACAACTGTTAGAATTGGTGTTAGATTAAATGGTGTTGGTAATGGAATCGTTCCAGGATTAACTTCCGGCGGATCAGTTACAACAACCATGAACTACATTAAGTATCATTCTGGTAGCACAGTTATTACCAGCAGTACTCCTAACAATGTTCCAACTTCTTACACAATTTATGTGCTCAATTCTTTACCAACTGTAAGCTTGATTGATAATACTTCAGACTTACAGAATGGAACAGTATCGACTAAGGTTGGATCAGTTAAGGTCGTTGCAGACGCAAAGGGTGATATTACAGTTAATTCCTTCCCTCTTGTTCTATCTGCTACTGGTATGACTAATTTCAACGCTAGTACATCTGCTACAGGTTTAATAGTTAAGGATGGTGGTTCTACAATCACAACATCTAATACCGACTTTACTTCCGGTACTTCAACTGTAACCTTTACAGGTGGTTATCTAATCCAGGCTGGTACAAGCAAGACATTTGATATTTATACTCAGACATTAACAAATGTATCTGGTACAAATTCTGCTTCTGTATCCATGCAAATGGGTGATCCTTTCTACTTCAACTGGTTAGACACCAATGGCACTTCATTAGTTGGAGCTGCTTCACAGGGTGGTTCTACATTATTACCAAATAATTATGATGCCAGTACTGTAGTTGGTCTTTCTACAAATTAAGATCCGATCTTATTAAGATTTAGTCTTAGTTTTAGATAACAAAAACCCCGTCCCGCATTAGCGGGCGGGGTTTTTGGATTGTTGATTTTAATAACTTTTAATGCTAAAATTAAGCCATTATTATTTAACTGATCTAATTTTATTAAATTTATGCCAAAGTCTGTTGCTTCAAAGATTATCCAAGCTATTATCTGGATTGGATTCGCAGTAATTTTATTTAGCCCGCTTTATATAAGTTCGGCTTTATTTTTTCCTTTCATTGTCACAAAAACGATTGTTTTTATGCTGGCGGTAGAAGTTATTTTTGTTGCTTACCTATTATTGGCCTGGATTGATCCGAATTATCGCGTCAGATTTAATTTGGTTTTGCTTTTAATGCTTATTTATATTGGAATTTTAACTTTAGCGTCACTTTTTGGAAATGATTTTTATAAAGGTTTTTGGAGTAATAATGAGCGAGGCGATGGCATTCTTTTGTTGACTCACCTTTTCTTATTTGTTTTAGTTTTAACTAGCTATTTGAGGAAGATAAAAAATTGGCTTTATGTCTTGGATATTTTTTTGGTTGCCAGTTTTTGTGTCGGCATAGTTGCCCTGGATCAATATTTGGGAAGCACATTTTCAGGTTTTTGGAAGGAACACTTTTTGCCGTCATCTAATGGCGCTCGTTTGGCGGCAACCATTGGAAATGCCGGTTATGTCGGTGGTTATATGATATTTGGCGTCTTTGTCGCCCTTTTTATGTTGTTTAAAAGAAAAAATTTATGGCTTAAATTGGGTTATGGCGTAGTTGTCATCCTGGAATTGTTTATTGCCATCCAGACTCAGACTAGAGGCGCTTGGTTGGCTCTGGGCATATTATTTCCTATTTTCTTAATTTATGTTGCCTATTTTTATTTTAATGATTTTAAGGGCAAATATATAAATGGCCGAGTCATAAAAATTATTGCTACAGTATTGGTTATTGTATTTATTGCCAGTATTGGTTTGATATTTGTTAATAAGAATTCCAGTTTTGTGAAATCAAGCCCAATACTTTCTAGAATCACATCCATCTCTATGGGCGATGTTACAACAAATAATAGGCTGGTCACTTGGAACATAGCGTGGCAAGGCATACTGCAGAGGCCAATATTGGGCTACGGGCAAGAGAATTTTTATCAGGTATTTGACAAATTTTATACAACCAAAAATACTGAACAGTGGTTTGACCGTTCCCACGACATGGTTTTTGACAGAGCGATTACCGGTGGATTCTTAGGGCTTATTTCTTACTTTGCCTTGCTCTTGGTTCCATTTTACTTTTTATGGAAATTTTATAAAAAGGCTGATAAGCCAGATGATGA
>JBAYJM010000010.1:0-39553 GCA_041665065.1 Candidatus Buchananbacteria bacterium | reverse complement strand
TTATTATAACCCTACCCTTATAATTTTCTTTCAATTCGGCCAAAGATGTTATATGCTTTTTTTTGCCATTATTAATAATGTAGATCTTTTGATCGCTTGTTCTAAGCAATGTTCCATTTGCCCTAAAATCAATATACTGCGACATCTGATCTTCACTGACTTGATACATTCTTTTTGTGCGATATTTTTTAAGTTCCTGCAATGAACTTATATATATCTTTTGATCTCCAGCCAATAAATATATTCTGCCAGTTTCAATTGACCTCAATAAACTTCCATTGGGAAACGCTTTTACGCCCAAAACCTTTGGTTGAAGAGCTTGAGAATTAATGATGGGCTTTGCAACAATTAACGGCTTACCTTGCCCCGTAGTTGGCTTAAAAGGATTAGAAATTCTTATTCCGCCTGCATTAGTTGGCGGCAATGGAGTACTCTGGACTGGTGTCTGGCTGGCCAAAATCGTCCATGAATAAATTGTTGGATCACTTTGCCAGTTTCCAGCCGCGTCCATTCCAACTACCTGTATGGAATGTGGCCCGACTCCCAATCCGGATTGTAATATTTTAATACTGACCGCCGTTTGACTAGTATAATCATTATTATCGAGCATATATTTATATGCAGTGACTCCTGCGCCGGATACAGATATGGATAAATTAGTTCCATACGTCTCATTTGCTGGCAGGCTGGTCAAGGTGCAAGTTGGAGCTACATTGTCAAAATAGACATTTTGATGTGGGGAAACAACGGCCTCATTGCCCGCTTCATCAGCAACTAAAATTTGATAATAGTTTTTTCCTTGAGTTAATCCGCTCAACGAATATTGGGCTACTGTCGAACCGTTAGCGTTAACAATAGACATATCAGTGGATGATGCCGAGTTAAATATGAAAAAATCATCTATCCAGCCGCCATCAGTCGGCCCATTAGCTATAAATCCGCGATTAAAGACCCATTTTAATTCATGCGTGCCTACTGATGCCGAATATTTTTTCAACTGCCAATTCTGCGTTCCGCTGATGGTATCCACTAAGGTATTATCGACATAAAAAGAAAATGAATTTGCGTCAGAATCAGAATAAACTTTCCAATAAAAGTAAATATCAGAAGCATTTTGTAAATCTACGTTTTTACTGATCCATGATCCGCTGGCAAAAGCACTGCGCGCCGCACTTGACCCGCTATGCTCAGAAGCTCTATCAATAGTCCATGACGATGAAGAACCCGTTTGCCAACTGTTTAGATTGCCATTTTCAAAATCACCATTGTCATATCCGCTCACCTGGATAACAGCCTTGCTTAGATTTTCATCTGAGCCTAATTTGATTATAGCAGGATCTTGATTTGTGAGCACTCCGCTTTGAGGCGTTGGACTTAAAAAAGTCACTATTGGCGCTTCCCTATCTATAACCGAGACTGAATAAAATTTATCAGCACTAAACGTAATTGTATGTCCGACGGCCTCATAGTTGAAATTAGAAATAACCGGATAACCATCACTCCCGGCCGGTATTATTTGATTTGAACCATCCTTAAATATCAAATCATCAACCACATATGATGAGCCCTTTAAATTGTTTAAAGTAACATTGACCGGAACATTTTTAAAGTCGGATGATTGATCTGCGCCGAAAACAATACTTCCTCGATTAAATGCTAAATTTGTTGCTAGGCTAGCAATCGTGGATGAGTTGGTTTCAGAATTTAAATTTATTATACCGGGGTACTCAATCCTTCCTACGCCCGATTCAACAAAATACAGGCCAGTTGCATTAACCGGATCTTCAAATGTCGCCAAATTTGTTTGAATTTGATTTTGACTTAAAAGATCTGCAATGGCAGAAAAAGAAATCCCTTCTGCAAAAACCGAGTTTATTGCAAATAGAGCAAAAAAGAGAATTAGGCATACTCCTAATACTTTGCCTTTTGTCATATTTTTATTTTAAATTTATTTATACTAAAATTAAGGCAATTAACAATAATATCAATCCAATTGCCGGTATAATTACACGAAATCTCTGAGTTTTAATCTTTATAAAAACGTATAGCGTTAATGTAATTATCACTATAAATAATAATATTTTAAAATATATAGAGGTTAAGAAAAATAACCATTTTGTAAAGTTAGAATTGTAATTTCTGGCAAAAACATACTGCGATAAAATTGTTGGCTTAACTGGATTTATACTTTGCCAATTAATATCCCAGGTTGCCACATTCCCTAATTTATCACTAACAGTAATGCTTGGCAGGACTACCGGATTAAATATTTGTTCCTGGTCTTGCTTAAATATTATCGCACTCCCAGTCCACTTCGTTGTATCCGAAGCATCTCTCTCTAATTTAATTCTATAATTACCAAACGAAGCCTCTGCATTAGTCGCGTCCTCGCTTAAATAAGCCTCTACTCTTACAAGCTTTTGTTCGTCGCCATCTGAACCGGCAACTGATATTTTAGTCTTTGATTCATCCACTTGCGGCGCAGATCTATCAACCGATAGGATATAAGGGACAGAGGTGGCAACATTATTTCCATTGCTTGAGGCAATGACAATATTATGTGTTCCCTCTTCCATCGCCAAACCTAGCGACCAATACCCGTTACTAAACTGCGCTTCTTGATTAATCAATTTTTCATCTATGTATAGGTTGATTTTTTGAGAATTTGGAGCTGAAATTTTAAAATTGACTATCTCGTCATTAATATATGAGTTATTTTCCGGCATAATTAAGGTCGGCTGCATTGGCTGCTCTGTTATTTTTTGACCCAAAACCTTATTACTTGAGAGCGATAAAGTTAACTGCTGAGCAGGAGAATTTTCTTGGGCAATTAATCTGTTTTTATCAACATTTAACGGCTGAATTTTATTATCAATGCTCTTTATCTTTGAATTTGTTTTCACTTTTGGCGTAGCAGACGGAGCCTGATTGGCCGGAGTTGCGAAAACCTGAGCAACAAATGTCGTATCAAAGTTTTTATATTTTCCACTGGCCATAGCAACGCCCACTTCCGTATAATCACGATCTACTATGTTTGCGTAGTGAGTTTTACTTTTTATCCAGGCATTAACCACGTCCGCGGAGTCGCTAAAACCCATGGCTAAATTTTCTCCGGCAACACTATAGCCAACATGAAGCTGTTTAAGCCAATAATCTACGCTCTTTCCCGTAGGACTTACATGAGCGAAATATTGTTGCGCGATCATGTCCTTTGCCTTATTGGCGGCAACCTGATCTAATATCTGATTTTCTTTAAGTAATGGTAAATTTAAATTTTTTCTAACTACATTAGTCAGTTCAATAATTTTTTTTGACTGCTCAGCAGCAATATCCGGAGTCAACCAGGCAGTAATTGGCAAAAGCGCAATGGCAGCAATAACAATCGCTTTCATAAATACGGCGGAAATTCCATACCAAAACATTCGATTGGTTTTTAAAAACTCCGGCTGATAGCCATTTCCATAATATGGAATAAATAAATCTTTTAGCTTGCCAGTACCTCGAGGATTTTTTCCCATTCTAACTTCATCGCCATCTTTTATTTTATTTTTATTTGTATCGGGGTTATTTGGATCAGTTTGATAAACTTTTATTTCTTCATAATCTGACAAACCATCATTGTCACTATCAGGATTAAATGGATCTGTTCCATACAAGCCTTCTTGATGATCAGTTAAACCATCGCCATCGGAGTCAATAACAAATTTAAGCTTATTTAACTTTTTTTGGAGTTGCTTGCTTTTCTTTTCACTGGCTGAAGGAATAAATATGTCACTTAACCTACCCTTACCCTTCGGATTTTTACCCAATTTAACCTCATTACCATCACTGACACCATTGCCATTTGAATCCCTTTTTAACGGGTTAGTCTGATAGACCTTTACTTCCTCATAATCAGTCAGGCCATCACCATCCGTGTCTACCTTAAATTTATTAGTTCCATAAAGAGCTTCTTGATAATCACTGAGACCATCATTATCTGAGTCAACAATAAGTTTATATTTTTTAAGATTCTCCTTTTTGGATGTGTGTTTTTTGGCGACTTTTGTTTTTTTAGACTTTGGCGAATGGCCAGAGTAAGGAATTTTTTTGACAGGCATGGGATTTTTTTAATTGCCCTCCAACTTTTCAGTAGGAAAAACCCAAAGGCAGAGCCTGGGTCGGGTTGTTTAATTGAATTTATTATAACATAAAATAAAAAAACAATGTAGAATAATTACAAAGTTATCAACAGAAATATTTAATAATTTTAAAAAGCCCTTTCGGGCTTTTTTTTACTCTGTAGTTTTACCGTCAAATTGTTCTTCTTCTGATTCCGCCTGCTCTTTAGTTACATGTATCGTTCCATCCTTATGATTTGGTGGTGAATATATAGTGTAAAGTTTTAATTTTTTTAAATCAGAAGTATTAATAATATTATGAGTCATCCCCTTGGGAATAACAATCGCAAAATCATCCTTAATATCATACTCCATACCATTTAAAACAGCCTTGCCCTCTCCATCTTCAATTCTTATAAATTGATCCAAATCATGGATTTCCTCCCCTATATCCTCTCCAGGATTCAATGACATCAATACCAATTGACTATTTGGCGCCGTGTAAAGAACCTTTCGAAAGTCATCATTTTCTATCGTATCTTCTTCTATGTTTGTAACATATCCTTTCATATATTTTAAGTTATTTATAATTAAGAATTATATAAAATGTCAATTAAATAATTATTAACTAAAACCAACTACCAAACAATCGCCCGCCCAAAATGACAAAATAAAAAAATCACTTTTCGTGATTTTCTAATTTATGCGCCCACCAGGACTCGAACCTGGGACCATCAGCTTAAAAGGCTGTTGCTCTACCGACTGAGCTATAGGCGCTTGCTTATGAAATGTCATTTTCTATAATAACAAATTTATAAAGATTTGACAAGAGTTTTGGCCAAAATAATCCACAGAAAAGTGGAATAAGCTGTTTAAAAACTGATTTTAACAATGTTTGCTAAATACCCACTGTTAGGATAAAATTATTACGACATATGGAAGGACAAACACTACAAAAATTACCCCCTCAAAATATAGAGGCCGAACAGTCGCTTTTAGGCGCTCTTTTAATAGATAAAGACGCCATAATCAAGGTGGCTGACTTAATATCGGCTGATGATTTTTACAAGGACAGTCATGCCCGTATTTATGATGTCATCTTGGAATTATTTGAAAAAAAGGAAGCCATTGATATTTTAAGCTTGACCAGCAGGCTTGAAGACCAGAAGCTGTTAGAGCAAATCGGTGGCAGATCATACATTTTAACCCTGACCAACCAAACTCCTTCTGCGGCTCACGTTGTATCTTATGCGCAAATCATTCAAAAGAAAGCGACACTCAGAAGATTAATCAGCGCAGCCAACAACATCCTGGAAATAGGCTATCATGAGGAAAAAGAAATTAATGAAGTTTTGGACAAATCAGAACAATCAATTTTTGCTGTCTCTCAAAAATATTTGAAAGAAAAATTCACCCATATCAAGGAAATTCTTTCAACTGCATTTGACAGAATTGATGAACTACATAGGGAAAAAGGAAAGCTTAGAGGACTTCCAACCGGCTTTACGGATTTAGACGGCTTACTGGCGGGTTTGCAAAAATCCGACCTCGTAATTTTAGCTGCCAGACCTTCTGTCGGAAAAACATCTCTTGCGCTTGATATTGCCAGAAATGTCGCCAAACAAAAAAAATCTGTTGGAATTTTTTCATTGGAAATGTCTCGCGAGCAAGTGGTCGATCGTTTGATTTGCGCCGAAGCGGGAGTCGATATGTGGAAAATGAGAACAGGAAAATTATCTGAGAGCGGTGAAGATTTTCCGCGCATCGGCCAAGCCATGAGCGAACTTGCGGAAGCGCCAATATATATTGATGATTTTGCCAATACCAATATAATGGAACTTCGAACCAAGGCGCGAAGATTACAGATGGAACATGGACTAGATTTAATTGTTATAGATTATTTACAATTAATGGAAGGCTCGGCAAAATATGCTGGGAGTGACAATAGAGTGCAAGAAATTGCAGAAATTTCTAGAGCGCTCAAAGGCATTGCCAGGGAATTAAATGTCCCGGTTTTGGCATTATCTCAATTAGCTCGTGCCGTAGAACAATCAAAGCCTGCTATTCCAAGACTATCGCATTTAAGGGAATCAGGATCTATTGAGCAAGATGCGGACGTAGTTATGTTTATTTATAGAAAAGCGGCCGATAAGGGTTATGATATTAACTCACTCACTGAAGAAGAAAAGCATATTGCTGAAATTCACATTGCCAAACACAGAAACGGACCAACCGGAGTTGTCCCACTATATTTTGAGGGTAATACTGTCAGCTTTAGAAACCTAGACAGAAGATATACTCCCCCGCCAATGTCCCAAGAGTAGTTGAAACTTAATTTCAAATGTTGTATTATAATAATTGCCTTATAATTTATTAACTATTAAAAATTAACTAATATGTTTTCTAAAATTAAACAAATTCAGGACCTAAAAAATCAAGCAAACCAGATTAAAAAGGTTTTAGCCGAAGAGATGGTTGAGGGCTCTGGAGCTTGGGGTAAGTTAAAAATTAAAATGGACGGCAATCAAGAAGTAAAAAAAGTTGAAATCGACGATGAGTTAATGAAAGATAAATCCAAGTTGCAATCAGCCATCTCTGAAGCAACCAATGATGCCATCAAAAAAGCTCAAAAAGTCATGGCGCAAAAAATGTCTCAAATGGGAGGCTTCCCAGGCCTTAGTAATTAATAATTCCAGCAACTCGTGTATCCTAAAAGCCTGCAAAATTTAATTGATGAATTTGCCAGACTTCCAAGCATCGGCCCTAAAACGGCCGAGCGCTTTGTTTTTTACTTGCTTAAGAAATCCGGCGGAGATTTAATCAGATTAAGCAATGCCATCCTACGCCTAAAAGACGATATTAAACTCTGCTCTAAATGTTTTAATTATGACGAAACTGATCCGTGTTCTATCTGCTCTGACACCAAAAGAGACAGTAAAACGATTTGTTTAGTTGCCAAAAACCAAGACATTATGGCAATTGAAAAAACAAATCTATACAAAGGCGTTTATCATGTTTTGGGCGGCTATATTAATCCCCTAGAAAATATACTGCCGGACAATATTAGACTTCGAGAACTAATTGAGAAGATAAAAAGGGAAAAACCGACGGAAATTATATTGGCTCTAAATCCAGATACCGAAGGCGAATCAACGTCCTCATTTGTAATCAGGCTACTTAAACAATTTGATGGGTTAAAAATAACCCGGCTGGGAAGAGGGTTGCCAATAGGTGCCGATCTAGAATATGCAGATGAAATCACGCTTGAAAATGCCATCAGCAATAGAAAAGAAATTTAAATACTGGTTGATAGGATGACGCAAAAAAATCCTCGGCAATATGCCGAGGATTTTTTGATGAAAGTATTAAATTTTTGCAATTTCTACTTCTGTAAATATCTGTCTGTGGCCGAATGTTTTATGTTCTCTGGTTTTGGATTTAAACTTAACGCCAGTAACCTTTCTTGTCCTGCCTTCGCTTAAAACCAATCCTTCAACTTTTCTGTCCATAACCGGTGCTCCAAAATCAATATTATCACCATCAACAACCATTAAAACGTCTAATTCAACTTTGGCTCCTTTTTCAGCCTTAAGTTTTTCAACCTTAATTTTATCCTTTTCTTTGACAATATATTGTTTTCCACCAGTCTTGATTACTGCTAATTTCATAGTATTATATTATTTTTACGATATTCCTTATTCTACACAAAAACCAGAGTTTTGTCAATAAATTAACAAATCTATAGGTTTTTAAAACTCACCTTATCTCCCGGACTAATCCCATTCTGCTTAATAAGTCCAGCATTTACCTCAAGAACATAATTAACCAGTTCAGACGGCTTGTATAGTGGCAGAGTGCCGGAAGTAATAACCGGCAGATTTTCCTCTATGCCAATCACTGAGTTATCCCTAATCCAAATTATATCAATCGAAAATCTCATATCTTTCATCCAAAAACTCGGGACTACATATTTATCATAAACAAAAAGCATGCCACTACTAGCATCCAGAGAATCTCGAAAAGACAACCCTCTTTGCATTTGCTCAGTGGTTTTTACTATTTCGAGCCGAATTTCCTTGCCGTCTATAATTGCCCTAGGACTTTTATCCAAAAAACGACTAAATAATTTAGGCGCAAAAAAAATCACTAATGCGATTAAAAATACAACTACAATTAAGCTAATTTTTTTGCCGCTGCTCATTTTTTTGCGCTTTAATATAGATTAGAACAATAATTGCCACCATTACCATTAGCATAATTAATAAATCTATAATTTTTGTGAAGCCAGAAGTGGCCATAGCAAATAAGGCAAAAATTAGGGATAATAAATATAGGAATAAAACGGCTCCCACCTTCGAAAATCCAAAATCAACCAATCTATAGTGTATGTGCTTCCTATCAGCATGAGAAAAGGGCGACTCCCCCTTTAATAATCGCTGTATTATTACCCACAAGACGTCTAAAATCGGAATGCCCATAACCAATAAAGTGGTAATTATTTTTGATCCTGAAATTATTGACAAGACACCAAGGATGAATCCCAAATAAACGCTTCCACCCTCACCTAGAAAAACCTTTGCCGGATTCCAATTAAAAATAAGGAATCCAAGGAGACAGCCAAATATAATCAAGCCCCAGATGCCCGTAGCCGACATGGGTACGTCCCAAATTTGGCTTACAAAGAATATTGTTAAAGCGGCAATAGCTGATATGCCAGACAATAATCCATCCAGACCATCAAGAAATTTAGCGGTATACATCATTCCCATCAGCCAAATAAAGGAAATAACCGCACCCACCGCAACTGGCAAATAAAATATTGTTCCGGGGATGCCAACCGGATTTGTAATATAGGTAATATTTACTCCTGAAATCAACACAATAATAGAGGCAAGAACCGGCCAGACAATCTGCTGATAGGGCTTAAGGTTATATTTGTCATCCAAAAAACCGCCAATCATAATTAAAATCGCACCAATAAATACGCCCCAAATAACTGATTGCGGAATTCTTGAAAAATTAACAACATTCAGACTGTAAATTATAAATAAAATTATAAATGAAGCAATAAAAATTGAAACTCCTCCCAAAAGCGGGGTTATTTTTTGATGTATTTTTCTGTCGGCAGAGCTGGGATTATCCGTTATATTGAATCTTTTAGCAAATAAAATAACAAACGGCGTAATAATAGCCGTTAAAACGAACCCTCCACCAAGAGAAATTAAATAGATCCAAAAACTGTTCATATGCCGTATTTTAGCAATTAGCTATTAATTTTACAAACTTATTTTTACGGCGCCTGTCCGCAAAATTATAAGCTTTCCTTTTTCTATTTTTACTAAAGTTGATGGCTCCGAATTGCTTCGTCCAGCAATATATAAGTCCACATCATTATTAAAATAATTTTTAGCTTGCTTAATGCTTTTTGCTGGCGAAAATCCTTCTGGATTAGCACTCGGCGCAATAAGTGGCCCAGTTTGTTTTAATAGTAGGATTAAATCCTTTTTCTTTGGCAGACGAAATGCTAAAGTATTGGTTCCTCTGTGGAGGTAACTATTTTTTTTGGACTTGCATGGCAAAACAATACTAACTTTTCCTGGCCACAAATTATTTACTACTTCGTTTTCTTCTTTTGTTAACTTAATGCCAAATAATTTTATATCCTCAATTGATGAAATTAAAATAATTGCAGGCTTGTCCGGAGCACGTTTTTTTAACTTATATATTCTTTCAACTGTTTTTTTATTAAGCGCCTGACCCAATAGGCCATAAATTGTATCTGTCGGCATGACAGCAACTTGTCCAGCCTTTAGCTCATGCAATGCGTCATCCCATTTCATTATCATCTTTACCGCTGAAAGCGATATGCAATCACCAATGGCATATTGGCCTACGCGAGTTCTAATAAGCCCCGACATATATCCTCCCACTTTTAAGCTATTTCCAATATCTCGAGCTAAAGATCTTATATAAACTCCTGAACCGCACTCCACTGAAATTTCTAAATTGGGATATTTATAATTTAATATCTTAATATCTTTAATAAAAACCGGGCGTGATTTTAAATAAACAACATCGCCGGCGCGAGCCATTTTATACGCTCTTTTACCACCTATTTTTATAGCGCTAAATTGTGGCGGAACCTGGTCGATTTTTCCTATAAATCTTTTTATTTCTTTTTTTATATCCGTAAGGGTTGGCTTTCCGCCACTGATCTTTGTCTTTACACCTTCACCGTCATCAGTAGAACTTAAATAGCCAAGTTTAATTTTTGCAATATATTCTTTATCTTTGACAATTAATTCGCCAATTTCTCTAGTTGATTTTCTCCCGATAGCCACAACCAAAACTCCGCTAGCTAAAGGATCCAGCGTTCCGGCATGGCCAACTCTTTTTATTCCTGTCAATCTTCTTATCTTGGCTACAATTTTAAATGATGATGGACCCTTTGGCTTATTTACAGCAATTATCATATTATTCTTTTCTCAAACCGATATATAACTGGTCACTTTTTTGGCTAGATAATTTTTTATTTATTGTCTATGGCTTCATTTACCAATTTGTCTGCTTCTTTGTTTTGTTCCCGAAATATATGCCTGAATTTTGAGATTTTAAAATGTTGCTGTAAATTATAAACTTTAATAAACAAAACTCCCAAGTCTTTGTCTTTAACTCTATATTCTTTGTTTATTTGTTTTACAACTAATTCTGAATCCAAGTAACATTCAATTTCCGTAACTCCAAGCTCTTTAGCTTTTTCCAAGCCCAAAATCAGTGCCTTATATTCAGCCTGATTATTAGTTGCTTCGCCGATATATTTTTTTAACAATATTTTTTTCTCACCAATCTTAAGTACCGCTCCGATCCCTGCCGGTCCCGGATTTCCCCTCGCTCCCCCGTCTGTATGTAATGTTGCTTTCATAGATTATTTATTGTCGCTTAATTTTAAATCAACTAATTTCAACTGCAATTCCCTATTACCATTCCATTCGTTAATATCTAACTCAAAAACTATATCTATTTTATCACCAATTTGCAACTTTGCACACCAATCGCCGAACGAAAAACCAATCAATTTATGAGACTTTTGCTGATTGCCATCTTGAGAAACCATTAAACGCAAATGCTTCCCGTCTACTCCGACTCCCTGGACTTGTTCAATGTTTAAATTTGTTGCTAAAAATAATGGTTTTAAATTTCCCTCACCAAAAGGCTCAAACTTATCCAAATCCTCCCACAACTCCCAATTAACTTCTGAAATTTTTAACTCGGCATCAATATCAATTTTAGAAATCAGATCAACTCCCGACAAATCTTTCTCGGCAAGTGACGTCATCAACTTTCTA
Organism: Candidatus Buchananbacteria bacterium; assembly: GCA_041665065.1. Classification (GTDB taxonomy): domain Bacteria; phylum Patescibacteriota; class Patescibacteriia; order 2-01-FULL-39-33; family 2-01-FULL-39-33; genus JBAYJM01. Next base: position 28,107 of record JBAYJM010000010.1, on the reverse strand, counting down.
AATTCTTCAAAATTATCATCGCCCTGGCAGGTAAAACCACAAGCCTGGCTATGTCCGCCAAAACGAAAAAGAAATTTTTCACATTTTTTAAGCGCAGCCGTAATATTAAATTCCGTCACGCTTCTGCCGGAACCAACATATTTTATGACGCCCTCAATTTCGTCCTTAGAAATTACTAAGATAGGCCTATTAAATTTATCAGAGATCCTTCCAGCAACCAGCCCGACAACACCCGTTGGCCATTTTTCTCCCACAACCCACAATAGCTTTACGCTCTCAACGGGCTCACCTACCTGACTCATGGCTTGATTTAGAATATTTTCTGTCAACTGTTGTCTTTTTTTATTATTATTTTCCAATACCTCTGTTAATTTTGCCGCCTCATCCTCGGTTTTGGCCATAACCAAATTCAGGGCTAATGAAGCATGGTCAATTCTTCCTGCCGCGTTGATTCGAGGAACAATCCTCCAGCCGACATAAGTGGTATCAATCTTCCCTGACTTATTATTTATCGACTCAATTAATTTTTTAAGGCCGATATTACGGCTTTTTTCCAAAACCATCAAGCCATATTTCACAAAAATTCTATTTTCTGAAATAAGAGGAACAATATCTCCAATGGTTGCAATAGCTACCAAATCCAAAAGCCACTTTTCAAAACCTGGCGGCAATTTAATCGGACTATGCATTTCTTCGAGCTTAACAATCAAGGCCTGAACAAATTTAAATACTACACCAGCGCCACAAAGATTGGGGAAAGGATAGCCGGAATCATTGAGCGAAGGATTGATAATAGCAACCGCATTTGGCCTTTTCATCGGCTCCTGATGATGATCCAAAATAATTACGTCAATGCCGTTTTCATTTAGCAATTCAATTTCAGAAATATTTGAGACACCGCAATCAACAGTAATTATTAAATCATATTTTTGCTTAATAAACGTTTGAACAATTTTTTTGTTCAAGCCATAACCCTCACTTTCACGAAACGGTATATAAGTATCCACTTCCAACCCAAGGCTGTTTAGTGTCGCATAAAGTATGGAAGTTGAACAGACCCCATCAGCATCATAGTCTCCATAAACCAATATTTTCTGTTTTTTATGCAGAGCCACTATCAGCCTGTCAACGGCCTTTTCCATGTCCTTAAATAAATAAGGATCAAATATCTGCTGGTCATAATTTGGAAATAAAAAATCCTCAATCTCTTTTGAAGTTTTAAGCCCCCTATTATGTAAAAGCTGAAGGGTGATATTGTTGATTTCAGGAAACTGATCAATAAACTCCTGATTTACTCTTGGCAGAAGTTGCCATATTTTAGACATAATTGACAAATAGTAACATTATTTATATTATAAACCCATATGAAAATGAAAAAATCACAAAGAATTTTTTGGATTGTTATCTCGGCCCTGATTATAATTTCAATGGTCATTTTTACAATCGGGCCATCATTTATGTAATCCAAAAATTTATAATAACGCCCAACCGGGCGTTATTTTGTTTTTGCATTATCTTTTTAAAACAGCCAAAAAAGCCTCAGTTGGAATATCAACCTTTCCCAATCCCATCATTTTCTTTTTGCCTTTTTTCTGCTTTTCCAAAAGCTTGGACCTTCTGGTCCAATCACCGCCATATAATTTAGCGGTTACATCCTTGCGCAAAGCGGACAACCTCTCTGATGCTATAATTTTCCCGCCAATGCTTGCCTGAATTTTTACCATAAATTGTTGCCGCTGCAAAGTATCTTTTAATATATCAACCACTCTTTTTCCGGCATGATAAGCGCTGTCCTTGTAAGTAATCATTGAAAGAGCTTCAACTTTTTCGTCAGCGACCATTATATCCATTTTGACAACATCTGTAGCCTCATAATCAAAAAAATCATAAGCCAAAGAGGCATAACCGGAACTGACGGATTTTAATTTATCATAAAAATCGACTATGAGTTGAGTGAGTGGAATATAATAGTGAAGAATTGCAACGTTTTCATCCAAATATTCAGTATTAATGTACGTTCCCCTTTTTTCAGTTGTTAATTTCATAATTGCCCCCAGATAATCCTTCGGCGTAAAAATATCAACCTTCATTATCGGCTCTTCTATTTTGTTTACAAATGTAGGATCGGGAAACGACATCGGATTATAAATCATATTCTCGTCGCCGTTATTAAAATATATTTTGTAAGCCACGCTGGGCACGGTAACAATTAAATCTAAATTAAACTCACGATGTAATCTTTCTTGGAAAATTTCCAAATGAAGCAAGCCCAAAAATCCGCATCTAAATCCAAATCCCAATGCCTGCGAATTTTCCGGTTCATAACTAAGCGCAGCGTCATTTAATTTTAATTTTTCAATCGCCTCTCTTAGCTTATTAAAATCACTGCCATCCTTGCAAAAAACCCCGGCATAAACCATCGGCTTAACTTCCTGATACCCCGGAAGAGGCTCAACATTTTTCCCGGCACCCGTTATTGTATCACCAACTCTGCACTCTGAAACGGCATGCAGTCCAGTAATAATATATCCAATTTCACCTGTTGAAAGGCTTTGGTCTTTTATATATTTTGGAGAAAAATGTCCGACCTCCAAAGCTTCAATATGCATTCCACTGGAAACAAACTTCAGCTTATTTCCAGGAATCACCTGTCCATCAAAAATTCTCACCAGTGCAATGACACCCCGATATTCGTCATAGACCGAATCAAAAATCAATGCCCTTAAGTCGTTTTGAGAATTGTTTGCCGGCGCAGGCACCTTTTCGATAATTGCATCCAAAAGCTCTTTTACTCCATCTCCCGTCTTTCCCGAAACCTTATATATTTCTTCTCTATGGCAACCCAATAATTTAACAATTTCATCCATTACTTTTTCCGGCTGGGCATTTGGCAGATCAATTTTATTTACCGCCGGAATTATGGTTAAATTATTTTCCATTGCCAGGTACAAATTTGCCAAAGTTTGAGCTTGAATTCCCTGAGTTGCATCAACTAAAAGCACTGCCCCTTCTGCGGCCAAAAGACTTCGAGAAACTTCATAGGTAAAATCAACGTGGCCGGGCGTATCAATCAAATTAAATTCATAATTTTTATAATTCATCCTGACCGGTTGAAGCTTGATTGTAATTCCCCTTTCGCGTTCAATGTCCATTTGATCAAGAAGCTGTTCTTTCATTTCTCTTTTTGAAACTGTGCCCGTAATTTCAAGCATACGGTCAGCCAAAGTAGACTTACCGTGATCAATATGAGCTATTATGCAAAAATTTCTAATACTATTCATGGCTTAGCTTTTCAAATAATGGAATAAAATATGGCTCGATTGGCAATTTTAAAATCTCTTCTTTTGTAGCCCATTTTTGTTCTAGATGTTCAAAACTAAGCTTAACTTCACCAGAAATAATTTCTGATAAATATATCGTAAAACGATGGCTATTATGTCCCTCATTATCCAAATCCAACTCAAATACTCCAATTACTTTTATGAGTTTTGTATCTAAATCAGTTTCTTCTTTAATTTCTCTTGTAATACCAATTAGTGGATCCTCATCCTGCTCTAACTTTCCACCAGGCAAATCCCAATGTAAAGGAAAATACTTGGCCTGCGGTGAACGAAGTTGAATTAAAAATTTATCTCCTTTTTTAATAACTGCCTTTTGAATTAATTTCATATATTTATATTTTTCTTAAATCCTCTAACGCTTTTTCATAAAGTGGTTTTGCAATTTCTTTTGCCTTATTTGAATGAATACGACCAAACATATATTCTAATTTTGTTTTTACTTTTTCCTTGCCCAAGGATTGAATAAATTCTGGACGCAAATGTGTGGGCTTTAATAAATAGCTTACACTGTCAGCATCCATTAAAATATTTGACTCTTCATCGCCTCCCTCTTCATGATGCCTAACCATGTTATAAACTCTATCAACTTTATTTTTTTCATAACCCTGCTGAAGTAAAAATTCCGAAATTGCTTTAGCCCCGATCTCCTGATGTTCCGCTAAATATTGAGGATCATCAAAGGCTTTGTTTTCAAAAGTATTTTTAGCAAAGGCCCTGGCAAGATCATGTGAATATGCAGCTATTTGTACTGCCTCATCGGCATCGGGCCTTAATAACAAAATACATTCCAACGTTCTCTGTAGGTGTTGGGGAGTGTTAGGATAGACACTTATCTTAAATAACCCATCAACAAATTGTTTTACTTTTTGTAGCATACTGCTAATAAATTTTAACAAAAAAAGAGCCTAAAATCAAAGTTTACTAATTTTACCACGTTTATGACTTGACTATATTTTAATTGTCTACTATAATATAAATCGTGGCTAAACGTAGGGGTTCTTCAACGGAGGGGAGATTGAATCATGATGCGCATCCTAGCAGTATTTTGCCTGATGGGACTTGTGGGGTGCCCCGCGCATCTCCAAGCCAACAAGGGAATCACGGAGGAGGAGGCCAACTTTGCAGTTGGCGGCAGCCCCGTCATTCCGGAACCGGTCTGGAATAGCGAAACCCAACGTCTCTCCTGGTTTAACTTTCCGGAGGATGGTTGGGTATTTAGCATTTGCCAGCCGGAGGGCAAAGTTAACTTCATGCTCGAGGTCGGAACCAACCGGTACGAACAGCTTCAAGAATTATTCGCGATGCAAAACGTTACTGGAAGGATGGTAAAAAATGACTACCCGATCAAGGGCTGGTCATTAGCCTTCACCGATGCGGATGCAGACGGCCGATTTGATCAAACCAAGATCATGGCCATGCCACAAGAATTCCTCAGGCTTGCAGTAAAGAACCTGGAGGATCATCGAACGTAATCCCCCAAAGGGGGCTTTGAAAACAGCAGGACCCTCACTACCGTAAGGAGAGGGTCCGCTTTTATTTTTCCAAAATTTTTAATTCATAGTTTTTAGGCTCCATCAGCTTCGCCTATATTATCCTCAGCCATTATTTTAGCCTTCCTAAACAACTTTCTTTTTAGTGAGCCAACGAAAATATCCATTTCCTCCATTTTAAATAAATAAGCAATCAGCCAAAAACCTAAAGCGCCAATAACTCCCGCCACCAATCCTTGGGTTAGAATTCCCCAAACTTGCTCTGTTGGAACAAACTTATCAATAAACCAGAGCGAAGCATAAGCAAATATTCCAGCGCCAAAAGATGCAAATATTATTCTAAATACCGAATCAACAATTTTACGGCCATCTAATCTGCCGATAATTTTTCTAAGAAATATCATTAAAACAACTAATTCAAAAATCGAAGATATCGTAATTGCGCCCGGAAGCGCTAATACCCTGAAATCAATCAAGCCATTTAAATCATAAATTTTAAGCAGTGCGGTTGATCCGAAAGTAAACCAATTATCAAAACTAAATACCCACCTCAAAAACATCAACGATACAAAATTTACGACCATTGTCATTAAGCCAACATAAAAAGGCGTCTTGGTATTATGCAAAGCATAAAAACCTCGAATTATCAATGGAAAGGCGCCTTGAGCAAAAAGTCCGATGCAAAAAATCGCCAAAGATGCGGCAGTCAGCCTGGTATCATACCAATCAAAGTGTCCCGCACCTAAAATAACCCTGACAATTTGCGCACGCAAAACAAAAAGTAAAACAGAAACAGGAATTATAAAAAACAAAATTTGCCTAAGCGTTGTCGAAATCGTACTCACAAATTCGTCAGTTTTTTTCTCGGCATATAGAGTTGAAAGAACGGGCAAAGCCGCCACGGCCAAAGAAACGCTAAAAATTCCCAACGGAAAATTTTGCAAATTATTCGCCAAGTTATAAATTGCAAGGCTACCTGCAGCCAGAGTCGATGCAACAATTGTTATAATTACAAAATTTATCTGAGTTATTGCTAAGGCTAAAGTACGAGGAACCATAAGCTTGGCAACTTGGACAACGTATTGATTTTTGAAATTAAAAACGAAAGAATATTTATATCCGGCAGAAAATGTCGGCCAAATCTGGATTATCATATGCATCACTGCGCCAAGCACTACGCCCCAAGCCAACCCATAAATTCCAAACGGCTCCACCAAATACAGCGCTCCAATTATAATTCCCAAATTATAAAATAAAGGGGCAATAGAATAAATTACAAACTTTCTAAAGGACTGAAGAATTGAACTAAAAATTGAGGATAGCCCTAAAAATATCGGGCTTAAAAACATTATTTGCGAAAGTCTGATAACCATTTCCATTTTTTCAGGCGGAAAACCCGGAGTTATTACTGGCATAAGCCATGGTGCAGAAAAAAACAAAACAACGCATATCGCAATCAATCCTAGAGACAAAATATTTAATATACTATTTATCAGTTTCCAAGCTTCATTATCCTTGTTTTTAGCAAGAAGCATGGTAAAGACGGGAATTAAACCTGCCGATATTGCTCCGAGTATTAATAAATTATAAACCAAATCCGGCAAACGAAAAGCGGCATAATAAGCATCTAAAACATCCCCCGCTCCGAATTGCGTAGCTAAAATCCTATCCCTAATGATACCTAAAAAACGACTTATCAATGATAAGCCTCCAATAATAACTGCAGCCGAAGTAATGGTTTTTGATTGAGCGTTTACCTTAGAAAATATTTTTTTAAACATTTCTCTGTCCTTAATTCAAAATCACAAAAGTCAAACACCCAACAATTGCTAAAACAACGATAATTGCTAAAACATACCAAATTATCATAATATTAAGATAGTTTGAATAAAAATATTTTAACATATTTAGAACAATAAAAAAAGGTGTAAATTAAAACTGTTTTTATGTGGCTTCTAGGGTGATTGTGCATTTACATTGTGGTAATTTTTGGCTATAATTGAAGAGATTAATAAATTTACTATAACTATAAAAATCTTACCATCAAAATTCTTCCTCATGAAAAAAATTTCAACCAGAATAAAACGCTTCTTTAAAATTTTAGGTCCGGGGGTTGTTACCGGCGCCGCCGATGATGATCCATCAGGAATAATTACCTATACCCAGACAGGCGCCCAATTCGGCTATGGCCAGCTATGGATAGCTGTACTCATTTTGCCTTTTATGGTCGCTACCCAAGAAGCCTGCGCCCGCATTGGAGCCGTTACCGGCCAAGGTTTGGCTTCGGCGATAAAAAAAAGTTATAACAAATATGTTTTATATGCTGTTGTACTGCTTATCGTCGCCGCCAATATTATTAATATCGGGGCAGACATAGGTGCCATGGCAGCAGCGGCCCAACTTCTTATTCCACTTCATTTTATTATTCTGACTTTCAGCTTTACTGCCCTGATTCTAATTTTAGAAATTTTTACTTCATACAAAGTCTACTCAAAAATCCTAAAATGGCTGGCCTTTGCACTTTTAGCCTATCCGATAACTGTTTTTATCATTAATCAACCATGGATTGAGATTTTAAGAGCAACTTTCATTCCAAATATTGAACTTAGTTTTGCCTTCTTTTTTATTATTACTGCGGTTTTGGGCACCACTATTTCGCCATATATGTTTTTTTGGCAAGCCTCAGAAGAAGTTGAGGAAGAAAAAGCCAATCACCTGTTTCATCGCCATAAAATAAAACCAACTATAACAAATAAATATATTAAAAAAGTCCGGCTGGATAATTTTGCCGGCATGCTTTTTTCAAATTTTGCCACGTGGTCGATTATCGTCGTAGCAGCAACCATCTTTCATAAAAATGGAATCCTAGATGTTAATTCCGCAGCCGATGCCGCCAGAGCCTTAGAGCCGCTTGTCCAAACATTTCCTTATGCCGGATTTTTTGCAAAAATGATTTTTGCAGTAGGGGTTATCGGCCTTGGCTTATTAGCCATTCCAGTATTGTCAGGCTCTGCCGCTTATGCCGTTTCAGAAGTATTCAATATGAAAGAAGGATTAAATCGGAAATTCAAAAAAGCTCACGGCTTTTATGGCGTTATTATTTTAGCCACGCTCGTCGGCTTAGGAATCAATTTTATCGGCATAGATCCGATCAAGGCTCTAATATTTACAGCCGTCTTTAATGGCGTGGCTGCCGTACCATTGATATTTTTAATTGCGCGCATTGCCAAAAATAAAAAAGTTATGGGCAAGTACCAAAGCGGGAAATTATCCAATTCCCTGATTTGGGCGACTTTTGGAATTATGACCGCTTCCGCCTTTGCCATGTTTTTTACTTTATTTAAAGGATAATTCTACTATAATAACCTAACCAATCTTATGAGAAAAAAATTAATAATTTCTTTCGTAGTGTTAATTGTAATACTATTAGCATGTTTAGTATTTATTTATTTTAAAAATAATAATAAATCAAATAATTTTAATAACCCCCAATTATCTACAATTACAGGGGAATATCGTGGCACAAAAGGTGGTGGAATTGTAGATGGTGTATATATTCCATATTCCGAACTCAAGAGCTCAGATAAATATATTGGAAAAACAATTGAACTTAGAGGCCACTTAAAAGACTATCCTTGTCCAAAAAATGTAACAGCACAATGCTTTAATGGTCCGATGCTTACAAATATCCAATCAATTAGAGAAATTAATGATTAACTGCCTAATTTAAGGATTAAATATTTTACAATTGCGTTGTATCAAAACCTGATTTAAATTTAAGATTTTATTACAAAATTTAATAATTTAAAAGTCCATCCAAATTTTATTAAAAATATTTGCTTATAAAAAGTTGTGGGGGAAAAGAAAATGGATGCCTCAAACGGCAAAGAAAGACCCGAGGACGTTACAAGAATCAGCCCAAGGAATACAACCGAACATTTATTAGAAAAATTTGATCAAAATAAAAAAGAATAATTTCTTTCATTAAACTTGTGATTTTGTTTGAAAAAGAAAACAGCCAGTCGAGTGTCATTCAAATAAATATTATAAGATGATACCCAGAAAACCATGTTATATCAAATAAAGCCAATGAATTTTAATCCAGCATTTGAAGTTATCGGAAATTTTGTCCAATGCAATGGTGAAATTATTTTACTGCATAGGCAAAATCATAAGGCCGAAGGAGATACTTGGGGAACCCCTTCAGGAAAAATAGACAAGGGAGAAAGCATGTTTGATGCAGTATATCGAGAAACCGCCGAAGAAACAGGGTTAGTAATTCCACCCAAGAATATAAAATTCTTTTCAACCGTTTATGTCAGTTATTCTGACTATGATTTTGTTTATCATATATTTTACACCCAGCTAAATAAAAAAGTTGAAATTAAAATCAATGAAAGCGAGCATAAAGATGCAAAATGGATTTTACCAAAAGAGGCACTGAATCTGCCATTAATTGAAGACCTTGATAGTTGTATAAAACTATTTTTTAAAATCTAATAATACTTCTAATATGTTTAACCAAGAATTAAACGATGAAAATAGATCACAAAAAAATATCAGATAAAATCCATCTGCTCACTTTTAGAACTCAACGTGATGTTACCTCAACTCTTTTGCGCTTCCAAGAATATTATGAATCACCTAATTTCAAAGGTAAAATTTTTTTGCTTAAAGAATATAAAGAATGGTATATATTAAATTCACCTAACAGCAAAAAAACAGGGAAATTTACTTATTATTCTGACTGGAATGGTTTTAATATCCCATCCTATGTCTTAAAACCATTTTATAAAGGAAGGTTCGATCCCCTATCAAAATCAGAGAAAATGATTTTAAAAATATTTGAAGATACAGCCAATCCATTCTATATAATTGGAATCCATGAAGAAACAAAAATTGGCCATCTTTTGAAACATGAAATTGCACATGGCCTATTTTATACAAATAAAAAATATAGGGATGAAGTTTTACAAATTCTTAAAAAATATAATACTGAAAAAATTAAGGAAGAATTGCGATCTAAAGCTGGCTATCACGAAGAAGTGCTAGAAGATGAAATTCACGCTTACGCAATTGATTCTATTAAATCTTTAAAAACTCCAATACCAAAAAAGCTATCTATAGAACTAAGAAAAATATTTAATCAACTGTTGCAATAGATATTGGAAACTAAGTAACAAAAATAATATGGAAGAATATCGAAAAATGAGGCCACATAAAAGTGTTTTTCCGAGTGCAATAACCGACAGCCTTAGAAATCAAGCCATTGATAAAATCAAATTTAAGCTATTGCCCGATGATAAAATAATTAAAATTATTTTAATTGGATCATCAATAAAAAATTCTTTTGGCGAATATAATCAACCGGGATTCAGGGGCAGTTTATTTTCTGATTTTGACTTTATTATATTTGTGGAGGATGATTATCAAATTCCGCAATGGCTTGAAAAAGAGCCGGATGGGAAGCCTTTTTTGGACGATAAAATTAACCTAGCTTATCGAAATAAAAATTTTATTGATGATAAATATGACGTTGAGATCTTTTTCTTAAGACATAGCGACTTTAATAATCCAATTGTCCAAGAACAAGGCGAGTTAGCAGGTATCCCAATGTCTAATCATACAGCACATAAATATCTTACGGTTTATAATAAGATGATCACATAGCATAAATAATAAGGCGTTAATCAAATTCAGCACTGAAACTTTATGAATAACAAAAAGCTTTTTCAAATTAGCGCTGATTTTAATTTAAAAACAAAACCAGCATGGCTGCATGATTTCCGATTAAAATATGATTTGCCATATGATTATCATATCACGCTAAAAACAACTACCAACTTTGAGTATGACAATTTCGAAAAATTAAATATTGAGCTAAAAAACATATCAAATAGCTATCAGTCATTTGAGATTATTTTCGATAAATTGTTCATCGCTCATGCATTGCATGGGTGGTGCATAATGATTAAGGCTCAATATAATAAAAAAATAATTGAACTTCAAAAAGAAATCGTTACAAAATTTTCCAAATATGGAAGTCACATAACAAAAAAAGAAGAGGATTTTGAAAACGATTTCAATCCACATATTACGATTGCAAGACACTTATCTTCCAAGCAACTTGAAAAGGCAAAGGATGAATTAAAAAATAATTTAATTTGTGAGGCCACAATTGATAGTCTGATACTTACAACGATGGAAAAAGATATTTTTGAGGAGCTGAGTGATCCAAATAATAGAATCATTTACAAATTTACAAAATAATAATTTTTATTATTTTTAATAACCATTAATGTTATGAAAACAATTCTAGTCGATGCAGTCAATACTTTTATAATCAAAGGCGAAGGCATTTTCGAGGCTATGCATAAAATGCTTGAAAAATATCCAAATAAAAAAATTATTCTGACAGGAGCAAATGACGAAGAAATGGCGAAATTCGAGTTAAATAAAATGCCGTATGAGGTGTTTACTCTAAGGCATGATCCTGAAAAAACAGATCCCGATTATTATAAAATTATGCTCACAAATTTTAATTTAACCGCTGATGACGTAATATATTTTGAACATAATGAGGATGCCGCCAAAAGCGCTCAATCGATAGGAATAAAGACGTTTCACTACGATAAAGATAAAAAAGACATCCAGGCATTGGAAAACTTTATTAATGAAAATATAGGAGACTAGCACCTTGAAAGCGAAATGAAAATAAAAAATTAGATTTTTAAACAATGTCTAAATCTGAATCAACAATTTTATCGGCCTTTAAATACTTAGCCGCTAAAATCGTTGCTATGGGCACTGCTGAACACAATCCAATAACGCCAACAAGCGTCATTACAATTTCAGTAGCAACAAGCTCGTTATTTATTATTTGAGAAAATGTAACAAATGGCGCCTGATGAACATTAAATAATAATACCAATGGCAAAGATGCGCCTACGTATGCAAGAAACAATGTATTGATAATCGCTCCCAAATGCGACCTACCAACCTTCATAGCCATCCTAAATGCCTGAAAACTGCTTAAATCAGGATTGGCATTTTTTATTTGCAAAACTGCTTCAACCTGTCCAATTACAACATCATCTAAAACACCAAGCGTACCAACAATTATACCCGCTAAAAGCAATCCTTTGAAATCAATTGCCGTTTTTGTTGCACTCATTAAAAATATAACATCCTCTGATGCTTGTCCCGTAAGATGGCTTGCATTAGAAAAAATTATTGCTAAAACCGCAGTAAAAATTAATGAAATTAAAATGGCCAAAGATGCAAAATGGGATTTTTTATTAAAGCCCTCAGTTATATACACAATAATTAGCAACACTATAAATGAACCAATTAATCCAACCGCCAATGGATTATAGCTTGCCAAAAACATTGGCACCATAACCTTGATAATAAATAAAAAACTGACAACCAATGCAAGAATTGCTCTAAAACCCTTCATATAGCCGATTACCAAAACTACGGCAATAAAAAGCAAAACCAACCAAAGTAAAGAACCGCTTCTTATATAATCCACTACGTAATAAACCGTGTTTCCTTCTTCATTTTTGCTTTCAGTTACAAATACTCTATCCCCTTCTTTATAATAACCAGCACCGACAACCTCTAAATCCGATATGCCTTTGTATATAACGGTCTTTCCTGAATTGGGCCCGGTTAAAAGTTGTAGTTGTAAATTCTGTTGCTTAAAAGTCCCATCTTCTTTTGTAATTGTTCGTTCTTCTAAAACTTTTACAACTACGGCTTTTAGCGACTTGTCTGCCTCTTGAGGTTCTCCTTCTGTAGATGTTACATATGTAGAGGTTGCTTCATCTGAGATATTACTATCTGCCATTTTAGCTAAGGCAGGATTAAAGATAAAGATTGCCAGAATTATAACAATAACGATTGGGTGAATTTTATTTTTTATTATTATAAAATTATATTTAGTTAAATTTAATAAATTAGCAAAAATTTTTTAGATTCCAGCCAGCCTTACCACACCATATAATACTGCCATGCCGATTATGGTACAAAAAGTAGTCCAGAACGTCGGATGACTATGATGGCTTTCCGGCAATAAGTCGCTGGCCCCGATATAAAGGAAAAATCCGCAAAAAACTGCCAAGAAAACGCCTAGCATTTCGGCTGGCAGTGTGAAAAACATAGTTGCAATAATTCCTAAAGCTGGAGCAATGGCATCAATAATTAGCCAGAAAATTGCACTTTTGCTTTTTCCATTATTTTTCAATATCAAACCCACAGTATTGATTCCATCAGAAAAATCATGCGCCAGAACCGCCACGGCTACTATCAAGCCGATTGAAGCAGAAACCTGGAATGCTAAGCCAATTGCCATGCCATCCAAAAAGCTATGCACCGACAAGCTGGCAGCGCCAAACCTGCCACGATGCTTAGAATTCGCGCAATTACCATCATGGCAGTGGATGTTTATTAACCTATCTAAAAATAAATAGATTACAAAACCCAAAGCGATTATCGCAGTTATAACAGGCACATCAAACTTTCCACTAGCCAACTCTATCGCCTCCGGCAATAAATCAAAGAAAGCCACACCCAAAAGCGCGCCGGCAGAAAATCCTAAAACTAAATGTAATTTGTCTTTGAATTTAAGGGCAAATAATCCGCCCAAAAATGTAAAGACAACCGTAGCCAAAATAATTAAATAAACCATAAAATTGTATCTCTAGTATTTAAGTCTATTATAATAAATTATTAATTAAAAAGCTAAGCTGCGCTTTTTCCTGCCAAATATCCGGTACTCCAACACATTTGCAAATTGAATCCGCCAGTTGGTCCATCCAGATCCAAAATCTCCCCTGCTAAATATAAATTATCAATTAATTTTGATTTCATAGTTTGCGGAGTTACCTCGCTTAATTTTACTCCTCCGGCCGTTACCATTGCTCGATCAAAACCGCCAATTCCAAAAACTGAAAAAGTAAAAGTTTTGATGGCAGTTATTATTTTTTTCCGATCTTCTCTTGTTACGGCATTTGCAAATTGATCAATGTCAATTTCTGTTTGTTTGCTAATTACTAAAACAATTTTTGACGGTAAAATATTTTCCAATATTTTTTTTAATTTTTTATTGCCTTCATTTTGAAATAGATTCTTGAATTTTTCATCTAATTGTTCAGGTGTTTCTTGTGGCAATAAATCTATTTGTAATTTGAATTTTAAATTTTCTGATTTACTGATGTAACTGCTTAAGTTTAATCCAGCTGGTCCACTAATACCATTGGCTGTAAAAATTATATCACCTGTTTGAGAAAATAATGTTTTTGATTTATCCTCTTCAATTATACTCAGTTTGATATTTTTTAAACTCACACCCTCAAGATCTTTGACAAAATTTTCTTTTAAAATAATCGGTGCTAAGGCCGGAACAGTTGGGATTATTTCATGATCCAAATTTTTAAGCCACTTATACCCTTCTCCGCTTGAACCGCTTGTCGGATATGACTTTCCACCGGTTGCAATAATATAATTATCTCCAATAATTTCTTGCCCATCATCTAAAATAACTTTTTCAATTCTATTTTCTTTTTTAATAATATTACAGACTTTTGCACCAGTCATAATTTCCACTTTATTTTTTTTCAAATAATTTTCCAAAGCAGAATTTACATCTTGGCCATTATTTGAAACGGGCAAAACTCTATTATTTTCTTCAACCTTGGTTTTTACTCCCAACTCTGCAAAAAATTCTCTGGCCTCCTTTGGTCCAAATTGATGAAAAGCTGAGTATAAAAATTTACCGCCAACACCATAAAATCCCGCCAGTTGTTTTATATCTTCAATGTTATTTGTAATGTTACAGCGCCCATTTCCTGTCATCATTAATTTAATGCCAAGCTTTGGATTTTTTTCCAATAACAAAACTCTAGCACCGGCTTCACCAGCTGTACCCGCCGCCATCATCCCAGCCGGACCGCCACCGATTACCACTACGTCGAATTTATTCATAAAATTAAGCTGAATTAGCTCAAGAGAATTTAAACTTTTCCCAAATCTAAAGTTTCGTCAAATTTAATTTGTTTGACGAAATCAGGCATGTGGCTTACAAGAATTATTGCGCCTTCAAATTCATTTATGGCTTCGGCAATTATAGGAATATGTCTAAAATTTATATGGTTAGTCGGCTCATCAAGAATCAAAAGTCCCGGTCGCATCAAAACTAAACGCGCAAATGAAAGCAATCCTTTTTGTCCTTCAGAAAGCGTGCCAACTTTATTTTCCATCAAATTGCCCGTTATCAAAAATCCCGCTGCAGTAGATCTCATTTCCTGCTCACTTATATCATCATCAAGAATTGCGCTTTTTAAAGAATTAAAAACCGTATCATTGTAGTCTAATTGTGAAAAATCCTGACTGTAATATCCGACCCTTACGCCGTGGACTATTTTTGCACCATCTGCCGTTCCGCCAACTATTGATTTCAAAAATGTGCTCTTGCCAATTCCGTTCGGTCCAGTAACTAAAAGATGCGTCCTCTTTCTCACTACAACATCAGCTTCTTTAAGCAAAGGCAGATGATTATAAAAAGATAAAACTGAAGTAATGGTCACCGCTTCTGTCTTAATGTCTTGTGCTGGAATTTCAAAACTGCGAATTGTCCTGTCTTCCCTTCTGACATCAACCATATTATCTTCAAGTTCTTCAGTTTCTTCTTTTAATTTTTTGGCAAGTTTTCTCATCTTTCCCCCTTTATGTGAGAAGAAATTGACTTTTTCTTTTCTATCTTGAATTAATTTCTGTGCCCGGGCATTTTCCATTTGTTCGCGCTCAATTCTTTTGGAAATTTCCTCGACCACAGAATAATAATCACCGACATAGGTTTCAATTTTATGGGTGAAAACATCAAGATAAACAACGCCGTCAGTAAAACAATTCAAAAAATCAGCATCATGGGAAATTACAATTACAGTTTTTTCATACATCACCAAAAAAGTAATCAAGTGGTCGATGCCGTCCTGATCCAAATTATTTGTCGGCTCATCAAGAAGCAAAATATCAGGATCCTGAATCAATGCATAAGCCAAAAGCAATCTGGCCTGTTGTCCACCCGACATTTCACGGACTTTTCGCTCTATTGGAATTACTAAATTAACAGCCTCCAAAACTTTGCTAATTCTGCTTTTGATATTTCCAGGAACTTGAGCAAAGGCTTTTGAAAAATAATCTTCAATCGTCAAATCTAAATTTTCTTGGTCCATCACCTGTCTGGCGATTCCAATACTTGCATCATTTGTAACTGAGATTTTTCCTTTTTGCGGTTTTTCTATTCCTTGGATCAAATTAAAAAGAGTGGTTTTTCCTGAGCCGTTTTGACCCATTAAAGTTATTTTTGAGCCTTTGCGCACACTAAAACTAACCTCGTCTAATAGGGGTTTTTTGTAAGCATATTCAAAATATACTTCATCGAATCGTAAAATTACTTCTTCTGCCATACAAATTATCTTTTATAATTTAAAAAACCCGCAACATTAGGGTTTAATTACTATTTAAAATAGCATAAAAACGATGTTTTGTCTAGCTTTTACTAAAATTTTTATAATTTTTAATATTATCTAAATTTATACAAAATTGAATACTTCACACGTGTGTGAAGTGTTCAAAAAAAATTACTTTTTTAACTTCTCTACCACCAAATCTCTAACAGAGTTAGGCTTTAAATCCAAATTTGATATTTCATCAATACTACGCCATTCAATTCCATAACTGCCAACATAGCCGCTATTTTCTTGCCATTCGGGGCCATTGCCTGTTCCCAACTTACCGCCCGAAATTTTGCAAACATAAAAATGATTCAAAGCTTCTTCTGTTTCCGAAATCTGCCACTTCTCTTCACATAATTTCTCACCAATTTCAATTTCTACTCCCAACTCTTCCTGAGCTTCGCGCCCCAAAGCTGCTTGATGATCTTCACCTTCTTCAATTCCCCCGCCTGGAAATACCCAATACTCAGTATTTTTGATTCTATGGATTAACAATACTTTTCCATCTTCAATAACTACCATTCTCGCTGTTTGTCTCATATAAATTATTTATTTTTTCTCAACCATTTTTTATAATTCTCCGCCATATCTTCAAAACTCTTTTTATTATTAGCAATTTCTTTTTTGCCATGGACCATGCTTATTTTAGCATTTAGTTTAACCGGTTTATTATGTGGTTTAATTTTCTGGACTCTATCAATGTCTTTTTTTGCTTTTGTTAAAATTTGTGAAACTGTCATTGTGGCATCTTTTAAAAATGCATCTGCTGATAATTTTTTGCCGGTAGCAGAAATCACAAATTCCTTGAAAGTTTTTGTCGAGCCAAGCTTCCACATTTTTGCCATATCCTTTCCAATTTTTGGATTGTCAATAATATAGCCGTATTTTTTTAAAAAATATTCCCGCCACTGATACAAAGCCAAAGTCGCCAGCCCATAACCATGGTAAGAGGCAGAACTTTCCCAACCATAAATATGTGGGACATTCAAAGCTCTAAGAGAATCCTGTGACCGACTGAAATATTTTAAATAATTTTTCTTAGCAATAGCAATGGCTTTTTCTTTATTTAAATTTTTTTCTTCATAAATTTCTTTTTCAAAATTGGAAACGAAAATTATTCCATTTAAAAATAAAGGATTTAAAATATGCAACTTTTTTGTCTTTCTCTCAAATAATTCAAATGGGTACGGCTCCCCTTTTTTATTTACCGCATATCTCACTCTCCAAGCCATATCATCAAACAAAGTATCAAAAAACATGCTGTGAGTTTCCGCTTGCGAGGCAGACATCGGCGAATATTCGTTATTTGAACAGACATCCATTTGATCAACATTAAGAAAATGAGCGGCGTGTCCACCTTCATGAAAAAGAGTTTCGTAGCCCCTGTGTCCGGAGCCAACCTGTCCAAATACAACATTACAAGTAAAATTTGAACTTCCCGGATATCTTTTGCCATTTTCAAATCTGACTAAATCCGGCCAGTGGCAAAATCCGTTATTCCACTTCCCCTTCCTGTCCAATAAATCAAGTTGCAATTTGCCTTGGCGAAACTCTACTCCCATTGCTGCAAATGATTTTCCCCATCTCATCAGAGCTTCATCAAATTGGAAATACTGGTCTTCTTCTTTTGTAAAATCGCCGGCCATCATATAGCCAAAATTCCATGGCTTCCTAAGTCCCGGCATTGATTTTTCCAATTTTATAATATCGCCGAGGGCATACTTTGTTTTTTGATAAATTTTGTCAAAGATTGAAAATAATTCTTCCTTAGTCATCCCATCTTCCAGCCTGACCTTATAATCATAAAAATCTTTATACTTTAAAACTACAGCAAATTCATTTCGTAATTTTATCAGCTCAACATAATCATTAATAAATTCAACAGCCAATTTCTCACCTGCCTCAAAACAAGCTTTTCTAATTTTTTCATCACTGTTAGTGGCAACCATTGTCGACATCTTTAATTCTGAAGCGACGACAAATTTTTTAGTGTATGGATCAATATAACCTTCTTTTCTGCTAGCTCTTTTTTTATTAATTTCTGATTCCAATAGATCAATTTTCTCTTTTACTTCCATCGCTTCAGCCGGCATTTGATACCTGTTAAAAAATTTCAACCAAGCATCCAAACGCTTTTTTGTTTTTAAATCAACTTTTTTAATTAACTCATTAATCTTTGATATATTTTTAGAATCAGACCTGAATACATCGCGATCAGCCAAGGCTTTATTTTTCAAATCGTCAATAGAATGGTCACCCATATATGAAAGCCAAAACAAATCCTCATACTGCTTATGGAGCTTAAAATATTTTTTATTCAATTGATCGAGAAGTTTTAACGCTTCTTGATTTTTATTCAGTGAGTTTTTATTCATGATAAAATTTATTTTCTTTTAAGATATTCTTCCCTGCTCATTAAACTTTTTTTATCAGCTTTATCTAAAAAAACAACTCCCTCCAAATGGTCATATTCATGCTGAATAACGCGCGCCAACAACCCCTTAGCTTTAACAACA
Source organism: Candidatus Buchananbacteria bacterium (assembly GCA_041665065.1). Lineage (GTDB taxonomy): Bacteria > Patescibacteriota > Patescibacteriia > 2-01-FULL-39-33 > 2-01-FULL-39-33 > JBAYJM01. Next base: position 9,241 of record JBAYJM010000010.1, on the reverse strand, counting down.
AATTTTTCATTCTTTTCACTAAAAGCCTCTACTGTTATTTGAGACGATCTTGACACCTTACTAAAGATTCCCGCTGAAGCCACACTTCCACAACCTTCAAATCCCAAAACTTGTTTTTTTGATTTACTAATAATCTTAGGATTTATAAAAACTCGCACACTTTCTGTATTATCTGTTTTTCGATAGACCGTTTCTCTTATTCCAGTAACAAATATCCTAAGATTAACGCCGATTTGCGGAGCTGCCATGCCGACTAAATTTGCAGAGCGCATCGTATCGACTAAGTCTTTAATAATTTTTTTAACCTCCGGCGACTTAACTGAATCAACTTTTTGTGACTTTTTTCTAATGACCGGATTACCTACTTGTGTAACAGATCTTATAATCATAATTAAAAATTAAGAGAATTTAAATTAAATCCTATCTGGAAAATTTGAAAAAATACCATCAACATTTAATTTTTTCATTCTTTCAATATCTTCAGGATTATTAACCGTCCAAACAAGAACTTTTAGACCACGACCATGAGCGTCGTCAACGATAGCCTGGTTAATAAACTCAATACATAGATTAATTGACCATGCATTTAAATCACTTCCAAATTTTGCATAATCTAAAGGGTTAGCAACAATTAAAGCTCCAATTTTTACGTTTGGCATTAATTCTTTGAATTTTTTCAGTTCATGATGGTTAAAAGAAGAAACAAAAAACATATCCTCGTCCCAACCCAGCTCTATATATTCCCTTATCATTTTAGCTACTGGTTGAGCTGTACCTTCACCTTTTAGTTCGATATTTATTTTTACTTTTTTATTAACTAAATCAAATACCTCAACAAGAGTTGGAATTTTTTGGCCTTCACCCGCATCTAATTCTTTTAACTCACTTAGAGTTTTTTCCCAAATATATCCTTCTCCATTTGTTGTTCTTTCCAAACGGTCATCATGGATAACAACTAATTCTCCTGTTTTACAAACATAAACATCAAGCTCCACCATATCCACTCCCAAATCAATAGCTTTTTGAAAAGATAATAGCGTGTTTTCAGGAGCATAACCTAATGCTCCCCTGTGTCCAATTTTTAACATAATATTTTATTTTATTTTTAAAAAATACATGGGCGTTATTTTTGAATAATCATGATCACCCGCTTCAAATGTTTCAACAATTTTAAAATATTTACTATAATCGACCTCCTCATCTTTTCTATAAGAATAAACGAAAACCTTGTTAGCAAATTTATTGCACCAAAAATCCCAAACAACATCATGAATTTCTTGTAATTTTGAGTTTTCAAACTTATCACCCTTTATTTTATGAAACTCTTCCAATGCATCTTTTGTCTTGTTAAATGAACCAAGATGGTCATCTTTTTCATATTTTTTAAGAATATTTATAATAAATTTAAAAAATCAAGTCCCATATAACCACTTTCAACATCTGTTAATTCTCCACTGCGTAAATGATTCCTAAAATCAGGTAAAGATATTTTTATTACTTCTATAAATTCTGACTCATCCAAATTTTGTTCTGCGATCTTTTGACATCCAGTGGCAACAAAATTATACCTTACCATTGTTGAGTAAGCACAATCATAACTAGTACCTACAAATTTAATATCACCTGCATAACCCGTTTCTTCAAGAAGCTCTCTTTTTACTGCTTCTTCTGGTTTTTCATTTTTTTCAACAACTCCGCCAGGCATTTCTAACAATATTTTTTCCATGCCTGGACGGTATTGCTTAGTCAAGATTACATTTTTATCTTCATCCAAAGCCAGAATACAGACTGCCGGTCCTTCTCGTTTAATATCAAAGTCTTTGACTTGTCCATTGGGTAATTGAAATGTCTTTTTTAGAAGTTTCCTATACCCCGCATTAAATGGTTCTTCTTTGATTTTTTTCCATTCCATATTTTATTTTTGAATAATTTTAATAATCTCCTGGGCTATTTCCAACGGCGTTTTGTTATCAGTTTCTATAATGGGAGAATTTTCTTTTTTGAATATATCATACAACACAGGCGCATATGATATATTATTTTCAATAAATTCATCCAATTGAACTCCTGAAGCCCTATTGATTTCTTTAATGCTTTCAGACGTTGGATATCTGCCCAATAAACGGTCGCGAATTGTCTCTGCGGAAGCATGAAGCAAAATCAGCGTTGCTGGAATATGTTTTTCCTTGTTGTAAATTTTCCAAAACCTAACAGGATCTGCAAAACCACAAATTATAGTTGATTTTTTGTGCTTTGCATTTTCATTTGCAACCTCTAACCAATAAAACGTTTCATTATTATGCCACTCTAAGCCTCCGCCGTCAGGCACACCCCTCTCATCGAAATCTCTAATATTATATTCATCAACGGGAATAATTTCTTTGAGATGCTTAAGAACTGAAGATTTGCCCACCCCACTAACACCTGATATAAAATAAACTTGAGGAATTTTTTGCATAAGTTTTCAAATTTTACCTAACTGAACGGAGGCTAATATTTCATTATGCAAAATGCCATTGGATATTATGCAACCAATCCCATTTTGATCATACCGCCTATCCTCACCGTTTAAATCCGTAACTTTGCCTCCAGCCTCTTCAGTAATAATTTTCAAAGCCGCCACATCGTGAGCATAGGGATTATAAAATACCGTACCAACAAATTTACCGTTGGCGACCTGTATAGCTCCATATATAACAGAAAGTAATTTCATCACTTTGCATTTTTTTTCACTTAAAACTGCAAAGAGTGGCAAGTCAGAAAAACCCAAATCTTTGCCAGAAGCATCTATACTAATATATGTATTTGTTAAGGAATTGTTTTTTGAAACAAATATTCTCTTGCCATTTCTATAAGCTCCCCCGTCTTTATATGCCCAATACATGTTTTTCATAACCGGATCACTAACGAGACCTAAAATCGGTTGGCCGGTAAGCTGATCTACTAAAGCAATAGAAAAAGTAAAAATAGGCAAACCATTAGAAAATGGCATGGTACCATCTATGGGATCACAAACCCAAACAAGCTTAGAATCTGATTTTCTATCACTTTTTTCCTCGCCATAGATACTGTGTTCTGGATAATTTTCATTTATTCTTTTGATCACCAAATCATTAATCTCTGTATCGGCCTGAGTTAATGGCGTATGATCGTCTTTCCATGTATTTTCAACTTCAAAGCCAAAATATCTTAAAGCTATTTCTTCGGCTTCACTAGCAAGATTTTTAGCAAATTTTAAATATTCTTCCATATAAATTATTATATTTAAATAACTAAATTTTTTATTACTTCAATTAAATTTTTCCTATTTTCGCCACTAAAGTTATGGTCACCATGAACATTTAAAATATGTGCGTTAAATATCCTTGATAAATTAATTTTATCCATAATTTCATCTTCACTCGCATTAATTATCGTTAAATCAGAGTTTGAAGCCAAATTATTATACAAACTATACACATCCGTAGCAAAACGTTCCTGCCAATAAGATTTTGGTATTATTGTAGTGCTTCCGTCAGACCTAGTTCGCCTTGAAATGCCCTTAAAGTCTATCTGGCTTGAAGGAAATTTTTTATACCTTTCTGCCACATCATGAATATCCGTATGGAAAAACGGCGCTAGCAATACTATCTTTCTTATCTTACCAACATCAGCCAAAGCGACCATTACCGCACCCTGAGAATGCGCAATTATATCTATAGCCGCATCCCGATCTCTTGCTTGTGCTTCCTTTATAGCTGACTTTAATATCTCCGCCTGCTCGCTAAATGACATTACAGTAAGCTCGTTTTTTTCTTCATTTATTTTATTATAATCGAACATCACAGATTTAATTCCTTCATGAGACAACATTTTTTCAATTTCAGTAAAAAAACCACCAGAGTCTTTCCGGACGCCAAATCCATGAGAAAATATTACAATGTGCTTTTTGGCATTCATATAATCACTTATCCCTCTCTTGCCAGCTCATCATTAATAATTTGCAACAACTCCGGGAACGCTGGCTGGTTAAAATGTCCACGATTAGTAAATTTATGGAAAATAGCTTTCGGTAAATAATGCAATATTTCCAAACTATGTGAAAAAGGGACTGATGGATCATCTTCGGAATGATAAACGTGGATAACTCGTGCCTGTTTATCTAAATTTTTTAGCTTGTCAAAAGGAAAAACAAAATTTCCAAGCCCTTCTCCTTTCATGTCTTTTGAGCTTGTCATAGGAGAAACTAAATGTAATTGACTTATATTTTTAGGAAAAATATTTTCAGAAAGATATTTTAAAATAAAAGAACCGCCAGCTGACTGGGCGATAATTATAGGCTCTTCATCAAATAAATATGGAAAAAGCTTTTCAAACCAAATTTTCCAGGCGACATAATCACCATTTTCCTTGCACGGCATTTTTGGCGTCAACATATCAAACTGATCAGAAAAAGCCCATTCTACCCAATCACGCCAACTTTTAAATTTATTGTGTGGGTTATATGGCCTATTTTTTATAAAATCATAATAATCCTCTTGGGAGTTAAAAATATCACCGCCCCTGAGAAAAATAATTTGTCTTTTATTGTTTACCTCCATACAGTTTAAGGCTATTTTGCTGATTTGGTGGGACAAGGTTGGAACTTATTTTTCTAAAACCATAATCAGCCTCGGTTCACCATCTCCAAAAAAATTTTCTTTGCGCTCTTTAATTACAAATCCGAAAGATTCATATAGTTTCAAGGCAGAAATATTATCGGGATGAACCGCTAAATCTACAACCTTAAATTTACTTAACTCCTCCAATAACTTAGCTAATGCCTGTTTTGCCAATCCCCGCCCTTGAAATTCCGGCTTTATGACAAGTCCGCTTTCGTAAGCATGCTCCTCATCATTTATCTCGTAAGAAATGCTACCGACTATTTCATCATTTTTCTTGATAAAATAAACAATATCATTATTTATGTAATTTTTAATTTCTTCTTCTGTAAAATATCCAGAATAAGTTTTTAGTCCCGCTGTTGTTTTTTCTATTTCTAATAGCGTCGTAGCATCTTCTAATGTTACTCTTTGCAAACTTATCACCATATTTTTATTTTTTTAGATACTTGCCAGCAATGCTTAATGCAAATGAAGGCAGTATAATAAAAACAGTTGCAAACAAAAGCCTAATTAAAATTTCACTCAGAGGCGAATCCATTTTATCTGGACCTGAACCGGTTAAAACTACTAAGATTCCTACTACTCCAAAAACAATTGATGCGTAAATAAATACGCGTGTAGCTATTTTTTGCATAAATTTACAATTAATTAATCTTATTTCAAGTATATACAATATTCGGTTTTAAAATCTGCAAAACGTAATTTGCTGCGGGACATGGACTCGAACCATGATACCAGCTTTCAGAGAGCTGTGTCCTACCATTAGACGATCCCGCAATATTTATTTGTTTATGTAAAATAACAGAAAATAGAAAAAAAATCAAGTCATTTTGCTATTTATAAAAGGTGTTTATTGTTTTTACATGATATCCTGGATCAAGTCCAGGATGACAATCAAAAAACCTAAAACATACCGATAACATCTGCCACAATATCCGTTGAAATACTAGGCCTTTGGGCCACTTCATCTTTAGGCTTATATAGCGACGGGTCGGATCCAAAGACCGGTTTATTTTCGCTCTCTCTGGAATCAGGAATTACCAAATTAGAATCAACAACTCCCCTAATACTGACATTAGCCATAACACATTGAGAGATCATATCTTCAATCACCTTTTTATTGGCATTACATTCCAACCTATCTTTATAAAAACCGCTTTTAACAACTATCTCTAAAACATTATTATTGCATCTTAATGGCTGGCTTATTCTTAAAAGCGATGAGAGGGTAAAATTCTTTTCCAAAAGACATTCTACAACCTTGCTCCAGTTTTCTTTTATTTTATTTAAATCAGCGCTTGATGACGATTCAAATTTGACACCAACTTCCTCAGCATCTTCTTTGACAATTATTTCTTCACTCAAAATAGTATTTTCCACAATCTGTACCGGCCTAACTTCTTTATCAACCGGCTGAGTATCTTCAATTTTTTTATTAACCCTTTCTTTTATTTTTTCAATTGATTCTCCCTTGCTAAAATTGTCATTACTGGCACAAATCACGTCTTGAGTTAATTTTATTGCTGCCATTTCCAGGGGCAACTGATAAATTGTCGTGCTCTTTAAATCAATTATCACCCGAGCAAATAATTCTAAAGCAGAAATTAAACTCTCAACGGAAATTCTTTCCGAAATAATTTCCGCAGACTTATATGTTTCCTCATCAAGCTCTATTCCGTAATCCGATAAATTGGAATTAACCTTAAGAAGCATAATTTTTCGAAGCATTTCTATTAGGTTTTCCGCAAATACCTGTAAATCAACACCCCCCTCAACAAGGCGGTTAATCAGCTCAACTGCAGCCGTTGAATTTTTCTGGACTAAATAGTTTATAAATTCAATCGTTATTCCATAGTCAGCCTTTGGCAAAATAATTTCAGCTTGCTCCATTTTAATGTCATCGCCAAGAGACAGAACCTTTCCTAAAAGGCTTTGAGCATCTCGGACGCAACCCTCGGAATGGAGAACAATATTTCTAAGCACTTCTTCTTCAACTTTTTTATTTTCTTCTTTGGTTACTTTTTTCAGCAGATCCAAAAGTTCTTGTGTCAAAACTTTTTTAAAATCAAACCTTTGGCATCTGGAAATTATCGTTTGTGGAAGCTTATAGATTTCTGTCGTACACAAAACAAAAATAACATGAGCCGGCGGTTCTTCAAGCGTCTTTAACAGCGCGTTGAAAGCGGCCGTTGAAAGCATGTGCACCTCATCGATAATAAAAACTTTAAACTTGCTCTTGCTTGGAGTGAAACGGGAATTTTCAATAATATTTTCTCTGACATTATCAACACCAGTATGGGAGGCAGCGTCAATTTCAATAATATCAATGGAACGATTATTTACAATATCCAGACAAGAACTGCAATCATTGCAAGGCTCGCTCTGGCCCTCTTGTCTCTTTTCACAGTTTATAGCCTTAGCCAAGATACGAGCCGCTGTTGTCTTGCCTAGGCCCCTAGGACCGCAAAAAAGATAAGCATGACCAACTTCGCCATTAGCAATTTGGTTTTGCAGAGTGATTTTTATGTGATTTTGCCCAATCATTTCGGAAAATGACTGGGGCCTATATTTACGATATATTGCTGACATAGCAGCTAGTTAAAAATTATAAAATAATCAAGTTTAAAGACTTAAGCATAAAATAATTTTACAAGCATTAGGAGGATAAGTCAAAATGATTGGATAAATAAAAAAAGCTCGGTTCCCCCATCTCCGAGCTTACGAAAAAAGTCTTGGCTTAATAGCGGTTTTGCCCGAATATTGCTTTACGAGCCACCTTTCTGGCACTTCTCTTTCCAATACGTCCATATTCTCTCCAAACATCCTTGCTAGCCCCGTAGCTCGGATTGGCTACCAAGACCAGCCATTTTCCACTGACTCCCGGTGGCGCCAATGACTCTTCTCTGACCTCATGCCTTCCAGGAGCTAGAGTCAAAAAACCACTGCCGACCTTAGTAGCAGAAGGATCTGACAATATCAAGGGACGCAAAATAATAATGTACATAGCCCCCCCCTTAAAGCTTAAAGCCAAGCTACTGCCCTACTATTCTCATACTACTCTTAATTTTTAAAATTGCCAAACAAAAAAACAACCCCTAGAGTTGTTTTGCAAAAAATAAATAAATTAGCCAAGCTTGCTTAGCATATCACTTGCAACCGGCTTTCCTAACTGTCCTATTTTTGATCTTTCAACTATTTCCCTAACCACAATATTTTTATCTCTGCCATATTTTAATCTGGATAATTCTTTAAGCGGTCCGACAACGCTTGGATTTCCTTTAAAAATTTCTTTAAAATTATAAACTGCCACATTAAAAGCATCCGACGCTTGGTTGTCTATAAGCAATCTTAAATAAATATTATATTTTTCAACATTCATAACATCATACTCGCTGACTTTCGGACCTAATTGCTTGGCGACTGTTTCCGCATCATCGACGCCGATTCTATAGTTTGCCACTGTTCCCACATTTCCAAAAATTGCATCCTTGACTCTTGTGTCATTATTTTGGACGAGTTGCGCAATAAATTGATGCGCCATTATTAAATTTAATTTATATTTTCTAGCTTCTGATAAAATAATTGAGATGCTATCCGTAATAAAATTTTGAAACTCATCAATATAGAGATAAAAGTCCTTGCGCTGGTCTTCCGGCATGTCAGCCCGAGCCAAAGCCGCCATTTGCAATTTTGACACAGCGATAAGACCAAGCAAATTGCTATTTGTCTCGCCGATTTTGCCCTTGGACAGATTCATTAATAATATTTTTCCCTTATCCATCACTTCCCTAAAATTAATTCCAGATTTGGATTGGCCGATTATATTTCTCATTGTTTCATTTTCCACAAAACGGCCGGTTTTAGAAATTACATAAGAAAGCATATCAGCGCCAGTTGATCCCTTTTGCGAAGCGGTATATTCCCTTTCCCAAAAATCCCTAACTAAAATATCCTTGACGTGCTCTAATTTTTTTCGTCTATAAGATTCATCTGTAAAATTCTGGCAAGCTCAACCAGCGTACCAGGGTCATCCTGATCAGCCATCAACGCCAAAAGCGCATTCCTCATATAATGCTCAAACATCGGACCGGCCATGGAAGGATCGGGAAGCAATTTATAAAAAATCTGAATCATTTCCTGCGCTGCCATATCCATTTCATAAGAACTGTTAGCCTCAAGCATATTCAGGCCAATCGGCCTGTCATTATCCGACGGATCAAAAATAATTACATCTTCCAATCTTTCTTTTGGAATATATGGCAAAATGTCTTCAATTAAACCGCCGTGCGGATCTACAATACAAACTCCCTTGCCCGCCACAATATCTTGAATAGCCATAAGCGCCATAAGATAACTTTTACCCACACCGGTCATACCAATAATATACATATGTCTTCTTCTGTCGGCATCCTTCATGCGGGCAACCGTTCTTTGTCCACGATAAATATTATCACCCATAAATACGCCTTCCTGGGGCATGTTTACCGGCGGAGCCAGCTTCCTGGCAGTCAGCCATTTAATTCTTGGAACCTCGGTATTGGGAAACGGCAAATGCCACAACGAAACCATTTCTTCAGAATTTAAAACCAGGTAATTTT
>JBAYJM010000009.1:0-40788 GCA_041665065.1 Candidatus Buchananbacteria bacterium | reverse complement strand
TGTTTTAGAAAATAGCCAAAATTTTAATGGCATAATTAAATTGTGTATGAAAATAGGCATAGACGCTCGCCTTTACGGCACTAAGCATGCCGGAATCGGCCGTTATACTGAGCAGGTCATAAAAAATCTTGAAAAAATAGATAGCCAAAATCAATATTTTGTTTTTTTGCAGAAAGACGGCTTTGATAGCTATCAACCCCAAGCCCCAAATTTTAAAAAGGTGTTGGCCGATTTTGAGGTCTATGGATTTGGCGAGCAATTAGGTTATCCTTCATTATTAAAAAAATATAATTTAGACTTTGTTCATTTCACTCATTTTAATGTACCCTTATTTTTTAAGGGAAAGTTTGTTGTTACGATTCACGATTTGATTATTTCACATTATCCATCGACCAGGGCGACAACCCTTAATCCGATTTTGTATTTTATCAAACTATTTTTTTACAGACTGGTTATAAGAGCGACTGCAAAAAAAGCCAGAAAAATAATTGCAGTTTCTGAATTTACCAAAACCGATATCGTTAGATTATTGAAAGTAAATCCTGATAAAATTGAAGTTATTTATGAGGGAGTCGATTTTGCAATAAAGGAGGCTAATAACTGTGATGACGTTCTTGCAAAATATGGCATTAATAATGAATTTTTGCTTTATGTCGGCTCTGCTTATCCGCATAAAAATTTAGAATCATTAGTGTCGGCTTTTAAAGAGGTATTAAAATCAAAGCCCGAAATGCAGTTGGTTTTGGTGGGAAGAATTAACTATTTTTATGAAAGGTTAAGGGTGTTTATTAATTATAATTGCGATCCGGCCGTTAAGAAAAAAATTATTTTAACCGGATATGCAGATGATGAAGATTTGTCGTGCCTATATAAAAAAGCCACGGTTTATGTTTTTCCGAGTTTGATTGAGGGGTTTGGGCTTCCCCCTCTGGAGGCGCAGAATTATAATTTGCCGGTTGCCAGTTCCAATGCGACCTGTTTGCCTGAAATTCTAAATGATAGTGCTGTTTATTTTGAACCGACTGATATAAATAAAATGGCAACAACAATTATCAGTCTTCTAAATAACACTCAACTTCAAGAGGAGTTAAAAGCCAAAGGCACAAATAATCTCCGAAGATTCTCTTGGCAAGATAGCGCCAAAGACATCTTTTCTCTATATTCTAAAATATAATTTTTCTCAATAAAAAAGGTCTAAGAAAAAGAAAGGGGCTAATCAAGCACATTTGCGGAGAGTTCGATTAGCTCGGTGATCTCCAGAACGGAGCGAGAATTCATCGACGGGATGAAAACCTTTCTTTTCTTAGGCTGGTTGCGGGGAGGGACCCAGTTGGCTCTTGGGCGCCAAATGAGTGTAATTAAGTTGTATCATAGAGAGAGGATAAATACAAATAATGACTTATCCACAAAGTTCTTGTTTGACGTTGTTTTAAATTCCTGATTTGTGTTATAATAATAAAGATTTACAAATATTTTCTCATTAGAATTGGGTGACAAAGAAAAAAATCAAACCGCAAGTTGGCGGAAAAAAGGCTAAAAAGCCGGCGACTACAAAGATTAAAGAATTAGTAAAAAAATCTTCAGGAAACGCTGTCTTGCCAAAAGAAATTAAAAGCATAATTAGCAAAAAAAATGCCAAGCTTGTTATTTTTGAAAAAAAAGAAAAAATTCCAGTTTTAATATCAGGCAATAAGCAAATTAATATAAATATTGCGCAAACGCCATTGGATTTTTATTCCTCGCCTCATATTATTGATCTATCAAAATATAAAGCAATCGAAAAAACGCCACCAGCCGTCAGAAACAACCAAATAGGTTATGCCGATTTGCCTGGCGGAAAAATCTTAAATAGGTTTAAGGTCTTTGATTTTTTTATATTAGACAATAGTGAAATTTGCAAGGCATTTTGTAAATTATCCAGGTTGCTTAGTTATACTCGGCCCAGCCTTTTATTTCAGGCCAAAAATAAGACAACTGAGTATAAAAAAAATAAGCCTAGCGGAAGTAGAAAAAAGGAAAATCAGGATAAATCGCATTTGTTTTATGGTCTAAAAATTTTAAGATTGAAGCTAAAATATTTAATGGCAAAGGATGAAATTTTAAATGTCGGCGGGGAAAGGCAAGGTTATCATGAAGAGTTTTTTGTAAAGCCAAGACCGATTGCTTATGAACAACCAGAACCGGATAATTTTTCGCGCCCCTTTATTCTTCGTTTTAGGACCACTGTTATTTTTGCCTGTATCTGTTTGTTATTTGCTATGCCGTTGCTAGGCATTAGTTACTATAACAAGGCCCTGGGAGCAAAAGGGCAGGTATTGGGCGAGGCTGAGGTGGCAATTGACAGTTTGACCGGAGCAAAAGAAGATTTGGCTTCATTTAACTTGGAATCCGCGAAAGACAAGTTTAATAAGGCGGGAGACAGCTTTATTCTAGCTCAGGGAAAACTGGCGAGCATCAAATCGATCTTGACTTATGTTGCTGACATTTTACCTATTGATAATTCATATAAGAGCGGCAAGAATTTATTGGAAATGGGAAAAAGAATTTCCTTTGCCGGCGAACACATATCAAAGGGCCTCGACGGATTGGCAAAATCAAAAAATGAGCCGCTTTTTGACAGAATAAATAATTTTAAAAAAGAATTGGACGAGTCGTTTTTTAACCTAAAACTCGCAAATGAGAGTATTGTCAAAATAAATGAAAAAGATATTCCAAACGGAAAGGCGGAAGAGTTTGCAAAATTAAAACAGTATTTGCCAATTGCCGTTGGAAGCATAAATAAATTGCAAAATCTTTTTGATTTAACGGGCGGACTTTTGGCAGAAAATGACTTGAGAAGATATTTGATTGTATTTCAAAATGACAATGAGATAAGGCCAACCGGAGGATTTTTAGGCAGTTTTGCTCTTATTGATATTAAATCTGGTAAAATCGCCAACATTACGATTCCGGAAGGTGGAACTTATGATATTAATTCCGGCCTAACCTACTTATTGAAAGCGCCTAAGCCATTGACTGTTATTAATCCTAAGTGGCAGCTACAAGATGCAAATTGGTGGCCTGATTGGCCGACATCCGCCAAAAATATAATGGACTTTTTTAATAAGAGTGGCGGACCTTCAGTTGACGGCGTAATTGCCATTAATTCATCCTGGCTGGGAGAAATTTTAGATGTTACCGGACCGATTGAATTGCAAAATTACGGCAAGACCATTGATTCAAAGAATTTTGAGTTGGAAATTCAAAAAAGCATTGAGCTTGAAGCCAAGGAAAAAAATAAGCCAAAGAAAATTTTGGCGGAATTATCTCCGCTTTTAATTTCAAAAATTTTTAATTCTGAGCCCAAAGATCTTCCCGCTATCGCTACGGCGATTTTAAAAGGTTTGGCCAATAAAGATATCCTGATTTATATTGATGATAAAAATTTGGAAAATATTATTGATGATAATAATTGGGGCGGTAATTTGAAAAAATCCGATGGTGATTATCTAAATGTGGTTTATGCCAATATCGGTGGCGGAAAAACAGATATGGCCATAAATCAAAAAATATATCACAAGTCGGAGATCGCAGATGACGGTTCGATTATAAATACTGTTTTGGTTGAAAGAAGCCATATCGGGCCCCTTGATGACGTGTTTACTAATAAATCAAATCGTGAGTTTGTTAGGTTTTATGTTCCTAAAGGCAGCCAATTAATCAGTGCGGAGGGCTTCGACTCGCCAAGATATGATGAGTACAAGCCAATACCATCATATTTAAATGACAGTGAAAAATTGGCTTCTGAAAAAGGCGCAAAAGTGGAAATGGATACAAATACATATATTTATGACGAGGGAAATTATACTGTTTTTGCAAATTGGGTCACTCTAAATCCGGGTAAAACCAAGGAATCAGTTTTGACATATAAGTTACCGTTTAAAATTGATAAATCAAAAAAATATCAGATGTTGCTGCAAAAACAGCCGGGTTTAAGAAATGTTAGTTTTTCTAGTGAAGTTAAATTTCCGCAATCTTGGCAAATTGGCAATTCGTCCAATGGGGTCGGAAGTGACAATAATCAGGCGGATTATAAAGGTGTTCTTGACGCAGACAAATTTTATTGGATAAGCTTCAATAGCAATTAATATAAAATTTAAAATATATATGAATAAAAATTTTACTAAGGTTGAAGATGAAAATTTAGACGAAGAAACGATGCAAGATGACATGGCATATTTGATTGCTAAAAAAAATCATGGGAGAAAAAATTTTTTTGGCAAAAATAAAACAAAGGCCAGCATTCAAAGGGAGCTTGTTGATGTATATACAAATGGCGATGGCAAGATTCCGGATCTGACTAAGTTTGACAGAGTACAAAGACCAACGTGGAAAACCGTTTTATATTCTTTGATTGCAATTTTGGTATTTTTGTTGGCCATTGCTTTTGCCGGATTCTGGTTTTTTTCCAATTTAACTTCCAATACAAATTTTACGAATAAGAACGTATCTTTAAAGATTGAATCGCCGGTAGATATTACTTCAGGAATTGACGAAGCCTATTCAATTGTTATTTCAAACAAAGAGAAAGTTGATTTATATGATGTAAATATAAGCTTGACCTATCCGGATGGATTTGTAATTGGTTCATCTTCCCCAAAATCAATGGGAGAAAAAAAGAATCTATGGAAAATTAGCGTGCTCAAATCAGGAGAAGTCCAAAAAATTGATTTTACCGGTAAATTGCGATCTGCCATTAATTCTACTCAGACATTCAAGGTTGATATGGATTTCAAGCCGGCAAATGTCAATGCCGACTATAAACAGGAGGCATATTTAGACGCGCTAATATCCTCATCAGATATAAGCGTACTCATAGGCGGTCCTGATAAAATATTAGCCAATCAGCCGGTTGAATATTCAATTCGAATATCAAATAAGGGGAATCAAGATTTATCAAATGTGCAAATAGTTGCCAGTTATCCGCAGGGATTTTCATTTGCTTCCTCGGATGTTGCTCCGGACGGCGGATCAAACAACGTATGGACAATTAGTAAATTATTGGCGGTTACAAGCTCCACCGGACCAACCGCCAAAAGCGCAAGTTCGACCGAGAAGGTTATTAAAATTAAAGGATCCTATTCTCAAGTTAGTGATTCGGGAAATCAGGAATTTAAGGTGGTGGCAAGTCTGAGCGTTAATGGAGACTATATGCCGCAGGACGAAAAAACATATATGACTTCAGTAGTTAAGGATCAGTTAGATTTAAAAATAGTAGTAAATGGTTCGGCAGAAAATCAGCCAATCAATTTTAATGACTCATTGGCCTATACTATAAGCCTTAAAAATACCGGACAGGAGGATATTAGGGACTTAACCATAAAAACTAACCTAGATACTCAAATACTGGATTTTGGAACACTGGTGGATGAAAATGGAGGTGCCCGGACCGGCAATACTTTAAACTGGGGACCAAAACAAATTTCAAAGTTAGCAAAATTATCTCCCGGAGAAGATGTTTCTATAAATTTTCAAATCAAGGTTAAGGATTCTTCGATAATAACTAATAATGCTGTCGGTAAATTCAGTGTTGAAAGCTCTGCGGAAGTATCAGGCAAAAAAAGCACATCTACTTCGGCTGAATTTTTGGCAAAAACCAAAGTAATTGTAAATTCTATAAGTAGCGATATAAATATTAACGCGCAGGCCAGATATTATAGTGACGATAATACGGCGTTAGGTTCCGGATCTGTTAATCCGAAAGTAGGAGAAACATCTAGCTATAATATTGTTTGGAGCCTGTCAAATAATTTGCATGATATTTCTGGAATTGAAGTTTCCGCCGTTTTGCCAAAAAATGTCAATTGGGATAACAAGCAGAGTCATGATACTGGAGATATTATTTATAATTCTAAAACAAGAAAGATAACTTGGACAATTTCATCTTTGCCAAAATCGGCAAAAGGAGCCGAGGCAGATTTTAATGTATCAATCACGCCAAACGATAATGATTTGGGGAAGGTTTTAATTTTAATACCGCAGGTCAATTTGGCCGCTAAAGATGTTACTACCGGAATGGATATTACTAAATCAGTAAAGGCGATAACTACTTCGCTAGATGACCCGATTATGGGCAAAGTCAGTGGAATTGTTGAATAGTGATGTGTCAGTTTAAATTATAAGTTTATATATATCTTAAAATTTAAATTTCAAAATGAGAAAAACTACAGGAGGAAAGTACGGTTGGGTTGTTAACAAGCCGATAGGCAATAGTTATGCTATTATGGCATTAATTGCGATAGTGGCTATAGCATCAGCCGCAACAATTATAACTCTTAGTCCCAAAGTAATTGAGCCCCAGGTTCTTGGCATAACCTCGGGAGCAGACACTTATTATGTAAATCAGGTTAGTGGAAATCCGGCTAATCCTGGCACGGAAGCTGCGCCGTTTAAAACAATTCAACAAGCGGTGGCAGTTGCCGGTGCTGGTGATACAATTTTAGTTGCGCCTGGAAATTACACTAGTACGACCGTCAGCAGTAAAACCGTGGTTAATAAATCCGGCCAAAGCGGTTTGCCCATTACCCTTAAAGCAACTGGCGCAGGTGTTTTGACTAACGGCTTTACTTTAAGCAATGCTAATTATATTATCATTGACGGTTTTGATATTACTACGCCATTAAATTCAACTTGGTTTTATGAAGAATATGGTTCGGGCATATATCTGAACCAATCTAATAATTGTGAGATAAAAAATAATATCATTCACAACACATCATATCCCGGCATTCTTTTGCAATCAGGCAGCTCAAATAATGTAGTGTCTCACAATACAATTACTGCCGCTGGCACATTTGCTGGTATTATGATCGATTCTCTTACCGGCATTAATGATGTTATTGAATATAATGACATTAGCGCTACCAATTGGAATCCGCTCAATAAATCATTGACAGCCTTAAATAATCTTGATGCCGATGCCGATGGCATTAAACTAGAGGGCAAGGGGCATATTATTCGGAATAATTATATTCATGATTTAAGATCTCCTGGAACAGGAACTGGCGATGGTTCTGGAAGGCCACATACTGATGCTTTTCAAATTTGGAATACAGGCGTTAATATAACTTTTGAAAATAATATTGTCATTATTCCCAATAATGATGGCGTAGTTCAGGCGGCTGAGATTGAAAATGCCAGCGATGTTTCAAATATTACTTTTAAAAATAACGTTTTTAGCGGATTATTTAGGGGACTTAATGTTTGGGGTATAAATGGCAAATCAACAAACGGCGTATATATTTATAATAATACTTTCAATAATATTATTGATTACGGTTTGGAGTTGTATAATATTAATACGGCAGAGGTAAAAAATAATATTTTTAATAATGTTGGTGCTGACAAATGCAGTGGCGCAGGAGCATATCTTGCTAATCAAAATGGAACAATAAATGCTGTTTTTGCCAATAATGATTATTATTTGCCGACAAAGACTCCGACTAAAACAACGCAGTTAAATAGCGGTTGTTCAAAAAATGCTAGCGATTTAATACAAATTAATCCTTTGTTTGTAAATACTATTGTCAATGATTTTCATTTACAATCAGCGTCAACTTTAATTGACCAGGGTATGGTGATCGCCTCTGTGACGGCCGATTTAGATGGTACAGCCAGACCTCAAAGTGCGGGTTATGATATGGGAGCGTATGAATATATTTCTAAAATTGTGCCCATACCAGCACCCACTTCAACAGTGCCGACATCTACTGCGACTTCGACTATCCCAACATCTACGCAACCAGTTATTACACCAACCTCAACTGTTTCAACATCTACGCCCACATCGACTGTTGTGGTGCCTGCTGTTGGCACTGGATTGCTCGGGCAATACTTTAATGAAAAGAATTTTACAGCTTTAAAAATTACCAGAGTAGATCCGACTATTAATTTTAATTGGGGTAAGTCCGCTCCTGGCGGTATGGGCACTGATCGTTTTAGTGTTCGTTGGCTAGGTCAGGTTGCCATTGATCAAGCCGGATTATATTCTTTCTATCTAAAATCTGATGATGGCGGTAGATTATGGATTGATGGTAAGTTAGTGATTAATAGATGGGTGAATCAACGAGCCACTGAATATCGTGTAGATCTGATACTTGAGAAAGGATTGCATAATATAAAGATTGAATATTTTGAAAATACGGGCAACGCGGTGGCGGTCCTATCATGGAAGGGGCCTGGTTTTGTTAAGCGGGTCATTCCGGCGCAAAAATTATATCCCGCAAATCAGTAAAAGTTTTTTTATGCCCGGCCTCATTTGGGGCCGGGTTTTTGCATGGACTAAAAATGATAAATAGAATATAATTTATTGAAAGGAAATTATGTATAAAATTCTAAAGGTTTCAAAAAAATCCCAGGCCAGGCTGGGGAAATTAAAAACAGTGCATGGTGAAATTCAAACGCCGTTTTTTATGCCGATTGCCACAAAGGCTGCTGTGAAACATTTAACAGCTGATGAGGTTAAAGATTTGGGTGCACAGATTGTTTTGTCAAATACATACCATTTGTATCTTCAGCCGGGAATGGATGTGATGAAAAAAACCGGTGGTCTTCATAAATTTATGAAATGGAGTGGTCCAATCCTTACTGATAGCGGAGGCTTTCAGGTTTTTTCATTATCAAAAATCAGAAAGATTTTAAAAGATGGTGTTGAATTCAGATCGCATCTTGACGGCTCAAAACATTTACTGACACCGAAGAAAGTTTTGGAAATCCAAAAAACAATTGGCTCAGATATTTCTATGGTTTTGGATGTCTGTCCGCCTTCGACCGCCAAATGGGAAGAAGTGGCTCGAGCAGTCGAAACGACCTCTAGCTGGGCAAAATTGGCCTCAAGGACGATTCTACAATGGTCTAAAAAGGCTCAAAATGGCAATAAATTCTTCTGTATTATCCAAGGTGGCATATTTAATGATTTAAGATTGAAAAGCCTCCAGGAGCTCAAATCTCTCGAAAAAGGAGCCTTCAAATGGGATGGATTTGCTGTCGGCGGGCTGGCTGTCGGCGAGACAAATGACCAGATGTATGAAGTTTTGGATTATTTAGTTAAAGAAATACCAGAGGATCGCCCAAGGTATTTGATGGGAGTAGGCACGCCTGAAAATATAGTCCAGTCAGTCAAAAGGGGTGTAGATATGTTTGATTGCGTAATTCCGTCGCGCGAAGCAAGGCATGGCAGATTATATTTGTGGAAATCTAAAAATCTTAAAGCTGGTTTTTACGAAACAATCAATATTTCCAATGCAAAATATAAAAATGATTTCTCACCGATCAATGATAGCAATTTAAAACACTATACTAAGGCTTATTTATATCATTTATTTAAAACTGGAGAACCGCTGGGAATGAGGCTGGCCACTTTAAATAATGTGGGTTTTTATTTAAAATTAATGGAAAGGATAAGGGAAGAAATAAAAAACAACAATTTGTAAGATATATTTATTAATCAAAAATTTATGACTGATGAAGAAAATAATGTCACAGATGCTGTGGCAGTCAAGCCGGAAGAAGTTCCTTCCCCCAATATTCCTGAAGGCGCGCCAGTGGCCCGTGCGGTCAAAATTAAAACTCGCACTTGGCATTTGTCGCTCTTAACCCTGATTATTTTTGGTGTGGCTTGGTATTTTTTAAGCCAATCGCTTAGCCCGGAAATGTCACAGGTGGCTAAGTCAATTGGAAATGCCAAAGTTAAAAGTATTTTTTCAGATTACGGCCAATATTTCGGTTTTGCTTTCGGCCTATTGTCGTTTGTAATTTGTAATATATTGTTTTTACTGTCCAGACTGTTTAGAATTGTAAGATTTAAATTAGCGCAAGCAATCATAATTATTATCAGTGTTTTGCCATGGATCGCTTTGGGCTGGCAATTGATTTTTAACGAGAAAAGATATATTGATATTGCCAAAGGCTTGATTGCTTACTTCGGCGAGCCAATGCTTTATGCCAGTATTGTAGTTATTGTCGCGGCAATATTATTTTTAATAATTAGTTGGATTTTTAAATTTTTAAAAAATAAACGTTCGCCAAAAAGCCTGCCATTGGTTCTGCTTTTGATACTAGCGCCATTTTTTTTGACTGGCTGTGTTGGTGATTTTATGACGGTTGTTTGTGATTTTTTGCCAGATAGCGATCATTGCAATCAGGGTGCGGCCGCGCAAGAAGGGCGCCAAGAGCAATGTGAAAAAATCAAGGGAGAGAAATTCAAAGACGGTGGTTCTAATCCGCCTCGTGATAAATGCTATCTAATGATTGCTGAAAATACCGGCGATATGTCCGCTTGTGATCAAATCAAGGGCGGTCTCATGTCATACACCCGTGAAGAATGTTTGATTTCAGTGGCAAGATTATTTGATAATCCTTCTGCTTGCGATAAATTGACAGGCGCCTCGGCGACTAAGTGCAAATCGGATTTGTCGGCTAGCATCACTCCGGATAAGGTTATTGCCATGGATGATCAAATAGAAACCTTAAAAAATGAATTGAAAAATGGCGATGATAAGGATTTGGCTCGGCAATTGAAAGAGCTTGAGGCCAAGCGTTTGGCGATGTATGGCATTTTAAGCGCTGATAAAAAAGCGGAATATGAAAAATTAAAGGATCCTATTAGCCAAGAAATTATTGGTGATTGGGCGGTGGGAGATTTTGATAATGTGACTAAAAATAAATTGCTTGGCTTAAATGATAGATTGAAAGCGCAAGGCTTGAAAATGACCAGCGAACAGTATGAGGCATTTCGGGATTATTATGCATTTATAAATGATCCGGCCAATGACATTACTAAAATGGACGATTCGCAATTAGTCAAGGATCGTTGGAATGAGAAGGTTGGCAATATGGTCGATGCGGTGAAAATTTGGAAGACCAATCCGACCAAAGAAGAAGAAAATTTGGATCAGCAATTGCGATTTTATCAAAGGATGCTTGAACGGCAAGAGGCGATCAATAAAAAACTCAGCGAGCTTGGCCAGGACGTTGACCGAAATATTAGTATGATTAATGAGGCAGTTACATCAAAAGTCAAAGATGAAGTCAAGGATAAAATAATTGAAAGCCTGTTTGGTGAAATTACCAAGGATACTGTCGGCTGGGCGACAATGCCGATTGAGGAAGCTTTGGACACTGTCCAGAGCGAGGCCAAGTCTATGGAATTCCGCGGACTGGTCAAGGCTTATGATGATGGCATGGCCGAAGAATTAGCCAAGGCTGGGGGCAATATTGACAGGGCTCATGCTGAAGTTTTAAAAAATTTGCAAGCCGATGCCTATCATTATGCTAGCGGAGATAGTTTTGCCAAGTATGGAAATATTTTGGAAAATAAGGATTGCGACGGGACAAATCCCCATTGCATTAATCGCGAGGTTTTTTGGAAAGCTATGAAAAAGAGCTATAGCTATCAGAATCAAAAATAATAATTTGTAAAATATCTTTTAAAAAACGCCGAAACAAAGGCGTTTTTTAAATTGGCACGATTTTAGAATCTAATATGTCGAAATTATGTGGACAATTAGCGTGGGGTGTGATATAATTTTCTTCGGGTCAAAAAGAAGTTTGATTGAGGGGGAGAGGGTAATGAGCATTTCTCCTGCAACAAATCAAGCAACGGTTGGTGCGGCTTCATCGGCATATACTGATGTGGTTAATCCAAGGACTAGGCGTCCCGAAAAGGTTCAGCCGGAAAGCCCAAGTGCTGTTGGGCTTCCTCGGGAGTTGGTAGTAACGGAGCCGGCTTCTAGTGAACAGGTCACAGATACTGCATCTTGCCAACGTTGGCTGGACGTGAGGGTGTAATGTGATTAGACAGTGTTGTGTTTGTGAGAAGTTTTGGATTAATTGGCGTTGGGTTAGATTGTCACACTTTGTGATGTGGCTACTAATCAATCTAAGTGATGTGACTTCGACTCATTGCGAAATTTGCGCTCAGGAGAAGGAGCGTGAGTTTGAGAAATGGGCCGAAGAAAGGAGGTCGAAATGAGTACTCAATGCGAGTATTGCGGTGAGTTGGTTACAACTCCCCAAGCTACGGTTTGTTCTTCTTTTGAGTGTGTTCAAAGGTGGTTTATGGGGTTTGCTAAAGAAATGGCAGAATCTTTCAGACCAGCCCCCACCCAAGGAGGAGAATAAGATGGGTGTTCATGTAATTGAGCCACCCGCCCTGCCCGACAGAAACACGTTGTCGTCGGCAGGGCTATTTTTTTTGTCTAAAAATTTTGCTATAATAAAGCCATGAAAAAACAGCCTCAAAAATTCGATGTCATAACTATTGGCGGTGCAACTCGCGACATTCTTTTTTATTCAAAAGACGGTGAATTGATATCCACAACCAATGTCACCAAGCAAAAACTCTTGGCTTTTGAATATGGCGCCAAAGTTTATGCTGACAAAGTTTTTTATGAAATCGGCGGAGGTGCCTGCAACGCAGCTGTTTCATTTGCTAAGCTTGGACTTAAGTCGGCAACTGTTTGTGCAATTGGAAGTGATGATAATGGCAGAAATATTTTATTGAATTTTAAAAATAATAAAGTTGACACTTCGCTTATAAAAATTGATACTAAAAATGACACTGGCTTCTCAGTGATTTTGACAGTAAACAATGAAGCCAAAGAACATATTGCTTTTTTGCATCGTGGAGCTAACGATGCTCTCTCAGCTAAGGATTTAAAAATTGACAAATTAAACACTGATTGGTTTTATGTTTCAGCGCTTCCGCATAATAATTGGAAGGGCATAATGGATGAAATTGTTAAATTGAAAAAAAATATCGTTTGGAATCCCGGACTTAAGCAATTGCAGGATATGGCTAGCTTAAAAAAGTATTTGCCACACATTAAAGTGTTTATGGTTAATCACGATGAGGCGTTAGAATTTAAAAAATTAAAAGAAATAAAAGGACTGATGGAATTTATTTTTAAGCTAGGTCCAAAGACGGTTGTTATAACAGATGGTAAAAAAGGAGCCTACGCTTTTGACGGCAAAAAGTATTATTTTATCAAGGCAAAAACAGTAAAAGCGGTTAATACTATTGGTATTGGCGATTCATTTGGAGGTGGCTTGACTGGAGCATTAATTTATGGTAAGAATATTACAGATTCCTTGCGCTGGGGAATAAGCAATTCCGCCTCAGTCGTAGGCAAGATAGGAGCGCAAAAAGGATTGTTAACTAAAAAGCAAATAGAGAGATAATGTCCGAATTGGAAGGTGCGGACTAACTTCGTTGTCCGGGCTTTTTAATTTTCGGTATAAATTAGGGGGCTGGATCCTAGCATTCGCCAGGATGACAAAGGAGTGAGAGAATAATAATAAATTGGTCTTCACAATTAAAATATTTTTAGAGGGTGCTTAACTTTTGGAAAGGAAAGTTAGATGCATAAAGCTCTGCGTATAATGATAGTGGTCGGTTTTTGTTTGTTCATTGGCGGAATATTGTACTTGTCATTCCAGCCAACACTATTAACTCCGGCGACACTTATCCCTGCGTTGGGAATGGCTCTCTTCAGTGTCGGAATGATCCGTATTGAAGCCATAAGAAATTGGAGTTCTCGCGCCCAATTACTTAAGGACCAAACTAGGAACGAGCCCTAGTACCGCACCATTCGGGCAACAAACGCGTCGTCGCCGTTGCCCACCCTCTAAAGATATTTTATAAAAATTATTAAAAATATAAGATTATAAATTAAAAGTTTAAATCTATGGCAGAAAAAAAATATGTCTATTCCTTTGAGGAAGGGAATAAAGGCATGAAAGAAATCTTGGGTGGAAAAGGCGCTAACTTGGCTGAAATGTCAAGCTTGGGCATTAATGTTCCTCCGGGATTTACAATTACTACTGAAGTTTGCGCGGAGTATCACGAAAACGGAAGAGTATATCCTCAAGAAGTCAAAGATCAAATCAATATCAAGTTAGGCGATTTGGAAAGAAAAATCGGCAAAAGACTTGGCGATGCCAGCGATCCTTTGCTTGTTTCTGTTCGTTCTGGAGCAGCCGCTTCAATGCCTGGCATGATGGATACAATTTTAAACTTAGGTTTAAATGATCTGTCAGTAGTAGGACTTGCAACAAAATCAAACAATCCTAGATTTGCATGGGATTCATACCGAAGACTTATCCAAATGTTTGGTGATGTTGTTTTGGAAGTTGAAAGCGAAAAATTTGACCATGTTTTAGACAGCGTAAAAGCAAATAAAGGAATTACAATTGATACAGATTTGGATGTTGATGATTTAAAAGAAATTGTAAAGAAATATAAAGAAGCCATCAAGGAAGCAAAAGGAATTGATTTTCCTCAAGATCCTTTGGTCCAATTGAAATTAGCAATTGACGCAGTATTCAATTCTTGGAAAAATTACCGCGCTATCAGATACATGGAAATTAACAATATCAAAGGCTTGAAAGGTACAGCTGTAAATATCCAAGCTATGGTATTTGGAAATCTTGGCGATACATCAGGAACTGGTGTTTGCTTTACAAGAAACCCTTCCACTGGTGAAAATAAATTCTACGGCGAATATTTAATGAATGCTCAAGGCGAAGATGTAGTAGCCGGCATCAGAACTCCTCAGCCTGTTACCCAACTTGAAGAAATAATGCCTGATATCTACAAAGAATTGGTTGATACTTGCGATAAGGTTGAAAAGCATTACAAAGACATGCAAGACATGGAATTTACAATTCAAGAAGGCAAGCTATATATTTTACAAAATAGAAACGGCAAGAGAACATCTGCTGCATCTGTCAGAATCGCAGTTGATATGGTAGGTGAAGGCATGATTTCAAAAAATGAAGCCTTGCTAAGAGTTGACCCAAATCAATTGAATCAAATGTTACACAAGCAGTTGGATCCAAATGCTAAAAAATCTGCTGAAGTTATTGCAACCGGTCTTCCAGCATCACCTGGTGCTGCAGTTGGCCAAGTTGTATTTACAGCAGCTGAAGCTTACGCTCAGGCTCAAGCTGGCAAAGATGTCGTGTTGGTAAGAATTGAAACATCTCCAGAAGACATTGATGGTATGCATAGCTCAAAAGGAATTTTGACAGCTCGTGGTGGTATGACTTCACACGCTGCTGTTGTTGCCAGAGGCATGGGAACATCTTGTGTTGCTGGTTGTTCAGATTTGATTATTGATGAATCTGCCAGAACTTTAAAAATCAAAAATACTGACATTGTCATTAAAGAAGGCGATTATATTAGCTTAGATGGCAGTGAAGGAAAAGTATATCTTGGAAAAATGGCTGTATCTGATCCAGAACTTACTGGAAGCTTTGGCACGTTAATGGCTTGGGCTGATGAAGTCAGAACAATGGGCGTTAGGACAAATGCTGATACTCCAAATGATGCAAAGGTTGCTAGAAGTTTTGGTGCTGAAGGTATCGGATTATGTCGAACAGAACATATGTTCTTTGACGGCGAAAGAATCAAAGCTGTTAGAGAAATGATTTTGTCAAATGATTTAGAGGGCAGAAAAAAGGCTTTGGCAAAACTTTTACCATATCAAAAGGAAGACTTCATTGGATTATTTAGAGAAATGGAAGGCTTTCCAGTTACAATTAGATTATTAGATCCGCCACTACATGAATTTTTGCCAACAGAAGAAAAAGATATTTTCGACTTAGCAAGAGAAATGCAAGTTGATACAGGAACTTTGAAAGCAAAAATTTCTGAGCTTCATGAATTTAATCCTATGCTTGGACATCGTGGTTGCAGATTGGCTGTTACATATCCTGAAATTTACGATATGCAAGTTACTGCAATTATCGAAGCCGCAATTGAAGTTGCCAAGCCTTGCAAATGCTGTGGCAGATCAACTCCAGTCAAACCAGAAATTATGATTCCTTTGGTTGCTACAACAAAAGAATTTTCAATGTTAAAAGATAGAGCTGTTGAAATTGTTGAAAGCAAAATGAAAGAAGCTGAAGTCCAAATCGCTTACAAGATCGGAACAATGATTGAAGTGCCTCGTGCTGCTTTGGTTGCTGACAAGATTGTTGAAAGCGGTGCTGAGTTCTTCTCATTTGGTACAAACGATTTAACTCAAATGGGTGCAGGACTAAGCCGTGATGATGCTGGCAAGTTCTTGAAGGAATATGTCGCACAAGGAATTTTTGAATACGATCCATTTGAAGTTCTTGATCAAGAAGGTATTGGTGAATTGATTAGAATCGCTATTAAAAAGGGAAGAGGCGTTAAGGGTGATTTGAAAGTTGGTATTTGTGGTGAACATGGCGGTGAACCTATGACAGTAGAATTCTGCCATAGAGAAGGTTTAAGCTACGTATCTTGTTCTCCATTTAGAGTGCCGATTGCCAGACTTGCCGCTGCTCACGCTGCGATTAAAGAGAAAATGACTAAATAAGAATTTAAACCAAAAACTCCCCTCTATGGGGAGTTTTTTTATTGAAAATATTTTTTTAAAAAAAGTGGCGCCGTCCTGTTGGGAAGAAACGGCGCCGAAACATTGTTTGGAGAATTGGAAGGCCGACACGTTGCATCGGCGTCCTGCGGGTCCTCCTCGACCCAGTCCCTGCTCTGAGGGGTGGCTTGCGTTCACACCCCTTAAGGTTCAGTGAGTTAGCATTTTGCGAAATGAGACTAATCTCGCAAAGTCTTTACCCACCTAGACGAAGGTTAAGTACTTCGTCAAAGCTGACCAACCTATCTTCCAATCGTATTACGATGGACCTGAAGTCCGGTAAAATGTTCACCGGCCTGGTCCATCACGCGGAAGGTCAGTTGGTTTAAGCTACTATGATTGCAATGATAGCATACTATTAAAAATTTGTCAAGTGTTTAATTGATTATAAATAAGCAAAGATGGTTCAGCCACTTTTCATTGGGAGGCGGTTTTCTTTGTACTAAGTAATAAAAAATCCTCAAGTTTATTTAAATTTACAATAAATATGGAGTTAGCTATTGACATTTGCGCTAAAGTATGCTATAATGTTATATATTGTACTTTATTAATACTGGTTGATTCAATCAAGGGTTGTTTCTAAGGAGAGATCTTTTGATTGAATCAATCAGGTATGGGGCGGTTCACTAAGGAGAAACAGCCATGAAGTGTGCCAAGGGATTTACGTTGATTGAGTTTATGATTGTGGCGGCGATCATTGCGATTATTGCTGCAATCGCCATTCCTAATCTCATGCGCTCGCGTATGAGCGCTAACGAGGCCGCCGCAGCCGAGAAAATGCGGGAAATTATGTGGGGCGAGATTGCGTACCAAAAAGCCGCATTGACTGACATAGACAAGGATGGCCTCGGTGATTATGCCAGTTTGATCGAATTGGCTAATCCGGGCCCGGACAAGGAGGTCAAACCTTTCATTAATCCGGTGTTGGCCAGAGGAATGTACTGCGGTTACATCTTTACTGTAATCGTGAAGCATGGAGACACCAAGTTTCTTCCTGCTTACACCTGTACGGCCGTACCAGCCGCTGCAGGTCGCACAGGCTTTCGTCAGTACTTCGTTGATGCAAGCGGCGTCATCCGCTTTACTGCCGACGGATCGGCAGTAAACTCTACAAGCACTCCGCTGAATTGACGTTGGTGCGGATCGCCGTTGACTCCTCGAATATCCCGCAGGGCTCTCTCAATTGCTACGAGGCAAACGAGAGGGTCACTGCGGTTTTTTTATTCTTTAAATTAAACAAAAAGAGAGATATTGACAAATAGGTAGTTTTATTGTAGAATGATTAGTCCACTGGCATTGGGAAGCACACACCGACAAACCATAGAGGAGATTGACCCATGCGCAATACAACGTTCCTTTCACTTTTGGTGGCGATGTTCGCCACTACAACCGCACAGGCCACCACGGAGAACTGGTGGGCGGAATTCGGGCAACCGAACCCCACCGGTGGTATGAGCTTCCTGCTCATGCCCAAGCCCGGCACCGATCCCTCCAGCTTCCATTCGGCCTTTCTGTGGTCGACGGGAGCTGGCGTCGTCTCCAACGACGATATTGCGAAGGTCGGCCTGGCTGGCCCTTCCGGCTGGCCAGGAACACAGGTCGCGGATTTCAACGGTACCTTCCCGGTAGTTATCTCGACCGGCTGGGAACCTTGGAGTAGCGGTCACTTTCGCGGCGTACCGTATGCCGTGTCAAAGTCTGGAGAGGTCGGGTACCTAGATCTGGGACCGCCAAGCTCGCCGACTCTTAAGTGTTGGTTTGGAAGCAACACGGATCTGGTGGTCGATGATGGAAGTGGCAACTCCATCATAGACTTCGGATTAAACGACTACATCGTCGGCTATCACCTGGCCAAGACCATTCTTGGGCAGGGGCTGGTTAACGGCGGTGATGAGGCGCTGGTCTATCCTGTCGGCGCGACCGTGGCGTTAAGCGCGGTGCCGGCGCAGGGTTGGCATTTCGTTGGCTGGCAACAGACGTTGTTGACCAAGGCCGTGAGTCCGTTCCTGGACCTCACGATGGACGCCAACAAAAGCATCGTCGCCGTTTTTGAGCGGGATGATGTTCCGCCACCACCACCTCCGTCCGGTCGCGATGCTGACATCGATGACAACGGTAGGCTGGATGCAGCGGACGTTCAGCTCGTAATAAGGGCGGTTCTCGGACTGCCCATCTGACCGCATCCTCGAATACCCGCAGGGCCTTCTCAATTGCTACGAAGCAAGCGAGAGGGTCACTGCGGGTTTTTTTATTTTCTCAATAATTAAATCAACACTTTTCAAAAATTAAAACAAATGATATAATAATTTGAGTCTTAAAAATATGATTCAAGCGGTTAATTTAACAAAAAAATTTAAAGATTTTACGGCAGTAGATGATGTCTCCTTTGAAGTGAACAAAGGAGAAATATTTGGTTTTTTGGGACCCAATGGTGCCGGCAAAACTACAACAATCAAAATGCTCACCACATTACTTAAACCGACAAGCGGAGCAATTTTACTTAATGGAATAGATCCAACGGCGAATCAAGCCGAGGCCAGGAGATCATTTGGCATAATATTTCAAGACCAAAGCCTTGATGACGAGCTTACTGCTTTAGAAAATATGGAATTCCATGGCGTGCTCTATCATGTACCAAAAAAAATTCGCAAACAAAGAATAGAGGAATTACTCAATATTGTTGATCTTTGGGATAGGCGAAAAAGCATGGTAAAAGAATTTTCCGGCGGAATGAAAAGAAGGTTGGAAATTGCCAGGGGATTAATCCATCATCCTAAAATTATTTTCTTGGATGAGCCGACACTGGGCCTTGATCCGCAGACTAGAAATCACATTTGGGATTATATAAAAAATTTAAATGCCAAAGAAGGGGTTACGGTATTTTTTACAACCCACTATATGGCTGAAGCCGAAAAAGTGGCAAATAGAATTGTTATTATCGATCATGGCAAGATAATTGTTTCTGGTACGCCCGAAGAATTAAAACAAAAAACATCAACACAAACATTGGAAGACGCTTTTATCGCCCTAACGGGCAAGGATATCCGCGCTCAAGAAGTCAGCGGTGCCGATTTAATGCGACAAACTCGTAAAATGTGGAGACGATAATATTAAGACTATGGGTACAATATACATACTTTGGATTAGACAATTAAAAAAATATACCAGGTCAAAGACTAGAATGATTAGCTCGCTCGGTCAGCCGATTTTGTTTTTATTGGCGCTTGGTTTTGGTTTTGGCCCTATTTTTGAAAAGGCCGGCCAGGGAAATTATATTGAATTTTTAGCGCCGGGTGTTATTGCTATGGCTATAATTTTTACGGCAATCTTTTCTGGCATGGAAATTATTTGGGACAGGCAATTTGGTTTTTTAAAAGAAACTCTGGTAGCGCCGGTTTCCAGATTAAATATCATGATTGGAAGGACTCTTGGCGGGGCAACGGTGGCAAGTATTCAGGGAGTTGTAGTATTTTTATTGACAATGCTGGTTGGTTTTAGGCCATATTCCGCTACAATGTTGGGAATTGCATTAGTATTTATTGTTTTAACATCAGTTGTTTTTACTGCACTTGGAACTGCCATTGCCTCAAAAATGCAAGACATGCAGATATTTCCAATCATTATGAATTTTATCGTTATGCCACTGTTTTTTGTCTCTGGCGCCATATTTCCGTTGGAGGCATTGCCTGGAGGTGTGGTGGCAGTTGCAAAACTTAATCCCTTGGTCTATGGCGTTGATGGACTTAGAGGCGCGCTTACCGGCGCATCCGCTTATGGCATGACGGCAGACTTTTTAATTTTAATACTCGTCGCCATTATTTTAATGGTAATTGGAGGCTGGCTATTTTCAAAAATAGAAGCTTAATTTGCCGCCGAAAGGCGGTTTTTTAAAATATGACACAATTAGAAAAATTACAAAAAGAAATAAAAAGCAATAAAAATTCGCAAAAAGCGCTGGTTTTACAGCGATTTTTTAAAACTGGAAAAGGTGAGTATGGTGAGGGAGATATTTTTTACGGTATTGTGGTGCCAATTCAAAGAAGTATTTCTAAAAAATATTTAGATTTAACCCTTACTGATTTGCAAAAACTTATCAAAAGTAAAATCCATGAGGAAAGATTGATATCGCTTTTTATTTTAATTCAGAAACATAAAAAGGCGGATGAGATTCAGAAAGAAAAAATATTTAATTTTTATTTAAAAAATACTAAGCGCATAAATAATTGGGATTTAGTTGATTTAAGTGCGCCCAATATTATCGGCGATTATCTTTTGAATAAAAACCGACAAATTTTGTATGAATTAGCTGGCTCAAGCGATTTATGGGAAAAGAGGATTGCAGTTTTGGCAACTTTTGCTTTTATTAGGCAGAAAGATTTTAAGGATGCTTTAAAAATTTCTAAAATCCTTTTAAACGACAGGCATGACTTAATTCACAAGGCAGTCGGTTGGATGTTAAGGGAAATCGGTAAAAGGAATTTAGCAACTTTGGAAGATTATTTGCAGGCTTGTTACAAAAAAATGCCAAGGACTATGCTGAGGTATGCCATTGAGAAAATGGAAAAAAATAAAAGGAAGTTTTATTTGGGAAAATAATATGAAAGAGAACGAATTTAAACCACACCTGCCAAGTGATAAGCAATATCTGCAATCAATCGCCAATTCCATTAAGTCGAGAGAAATTCTTGAAGAAATACATTTTGAATATTTAAATGATGTTCTAAGGGTTTTAGGTATAAATATTGATCCCTATAAATATATAACTTTAGAAAAAACAGATAGTAAAATGATTGATAAAATAATAGATCGGTCATTTAATGCTGTTTTTAGTGCTGAATTTAACGGTGAGGTTAAAAAAAGTGTAATGCGTACTTGGTCATACTTAGCAGAAAATGATGAATTGGATAATGCTGATTTGATTTTTGTTTTTGGGGGAGCTGGATTAAATAGAGTTAAGGCGGCTGTTTTACTTTATAAAGAAGGTTGTGCCGGCAAGATTATGTTTACTGGAATGAGAGCCTCTTATATGAATGATTTTAGCGTCTCCGAAGCGGAATTTTACAAAAAAGAGGCAATAAAATTAGGCGTTGGAGAAAAAGATATTATTATAGAAACTAAAGCCAAAAATACCCCGGAGAATGTTTTATTTTCGATGAAGATTCTTAAAGAAATGAATTTTTTACCAAAAACGGTGATTTTGGTATCATCTCAATTTCATATAAAAAGAGCGTATTTGACTTTTAAGTCGGTTGTTGATTGGAGCCCAAGACTTATAAGATATTCAGTGGAGCCGTTTTCTTTTAATGGTGTTGATTTTTACAAGACAAAAAAAGGATGGTCGTATATGTTTTATGAATATTTAAAGATATATTATGCAAGACTATTAAAACACATTTAATTAATAAAATAAGTTAGTCCGGCCACGAGTCGGATTTTTATTTGACTAAATTTTGTCTTTGGAATAATATTGATAGTAATAAATCAATGGCAAAAATAACAAACAACGCCTGGCTGACAAATTTCTCAGCTGGGCAAATGCAGAATAAGTAAACCCGTTTTAAAAAGCGGGTGGTTAATAATGGCTAAACGGCCATTTTATTTTTAAAATTAATAATTAAACTAATATGTGTGGAATTTTCGGATATGTCGGCACAAAAAATGCCGCACCGTTACTCATTGGAGGCTTAAAGGCACTTGAATATCGAGGCTATGATAGCGCAGGTATTTTTGTTGCTGAGTCTGGTTGTGTTAAGGCAGTCGGCCAGGTTAAAAATTTAGAAGCAAAAATCGGCCCTGATTTTGTGGGATCAACTGGTATTGCTCATACCAGATGGGCAACTCATGGTGTTCCAACTGAAATCAATGCTCATCCTCATGGCGATTGCACTGGGGAAATTTGGCTGGTTCATAATGGTATTATTGAAAATTATGGAGATTTAAAAAGCGAATTGATTGCCAAGGGACATAAATTTGTTTCCGCAACTGATTCAGAAGTTGTATCGCATTTGATTGAAGAAAATTTAAAAACAATTCCAAAATTTGAAGATGCGATGCTTGCAACTTTGAAAGTAATTAGAGGAACTTATGGTTTGGTAATTGTCCATAAGACAGAACCGGGCAAAATTTATGTAGCTAGAAAAGGCAGTCCAATTGTTTTGGGAATTGGTAAAGGCGAGAATTTTGTTGCTTCAGATCCATCAGCAATTGTTGAGCACACAAGAAAAGTGATTTATTTAAATGACGGCGAATGCGGAGTTTTGACAAATGAAGGTTATACTTTATTTGATTTAGAAGGCGTAGAAATAAAAAGAGAGCCGATTGTCATTGAATGGAGTGTAGAAGAAACTAAAAAAGGCGGTTACGACCACTTCATGCTTAAAGAAATTATGGAAGGGGATAATGTTATTAAAAATTCCATCCGTGGCAGATTAAATGAGGAAGCAATGGAAGTTAAGCTAGATGAATTTGATGCAATCGCTGATAAATTGAAAGATGTAAAAAGAATAATTATTACATCTTGCGGAACTGCATTATATGCCGGTATGGTTGGGGAATACATGATTGAAGAATTTGCAAAAATTCCAGTTGAAATTGAATATGCTTCAGAATTCAGATATAGATCGCCGATTGTCGAGCCAGGCACAGCTATTCTTTCAATTACTCAATCAGGTGAAACTGCTGATACTTTGGCGGCGATTCGTGAGGCTAAAAGACAGGGCGCTTTGACTTTGGCTATCGTAAATACTGTGGGATCAACAATCGCCAGGGAATCAGACGCAGTTATTTATAATCAAATCGGCCCTGAAATTGGCGTTGCTTCAACAAAAGCATTTATTTCTCAAGTTACTATCTTGGCTTTGGTTACACTGTATTTGGCAAAATTAAAAGGCACAATTGATACAGAAACTTACAAAAAAGTCATTGCTGAAATTATGGCTTTGCCTGAAAAAATGTCTAAGATTCTTTCACAAAAAGATGCCATCAAAGAAATTGCACAAAAATATGCCGGTTATGACGATTTCTTGTACATGGGCAGAAAATATAATTTCCCAATCGCTTATGAAGGCGCTTTGAAATTAAAGGAAATTTCTTATGCTCACTCAGAGGGATATGGCGCGGGTGAAATGAAGCATGGCCCGATTGCTATGATTGATGAAAAATTCCCAACTGTTGCAATTTGTTTGACTGATAGCGTATATGAAAAAATGATTTCGAATGTTGAAGAAATTAAGGCTAGAAGCGGAAGAGTTTTGGCTGTGGCAACCGAAGGAAATGAAAATATTGGCAAATTAGCAGATGAAGTTATATATGTCCCTGAAGTGATGGAGATGTTGTCACCAATACTTTCAGTTATGCCACTACAGTTGTTTGCCTATTATTTTGGCACCGGCAGAGGCTATGATGTGGATAAACCAAGGAATTTGGCGAAATCGGTAACTGTTGAGTAATATTATCTAAAATTGCTATAAAAAACACGCCTTATCGGGCGTGTTTTTTTGGTTGACGGCAATAATTTATATATGATAAGATTTGATTAAATAACTCAAATTGGGAGGGTTTTCGAGAAAATCAATGGGTGATATAAAATTCTGTAAAAAATTTAAAATTTCGTTGGTGGTTTTTTTGTTGTTATCTTCGACAATAATTACCTCCGCCTTTTTTATTTTTGATGATAATAAAATTTTGGCCAAAAATAGTTCTGAAAAAAACGTTTTAATTGGTTATGACTATATTTCGCCCGCATTGGCTGATGGAATAAAGAAGGCTAACATGGAAGCATCCAAAGATTCAATTGTTGCCGATATAAATATTCCGATTATAATGTATCATTACATATCGGATACGCCACCAAATTGTCTGATACCCACTCTTTACACCGAGGCAAAAATTTTTGAAGATAATTTAACGAGTCTAAAGGCTAACGGCTATAACACGGTTTTTTCCAGTGACCTGGCAAATTACTTTATTTATAAAAAACCATTACCGGAAAATCCCATTGTTTTGACTTTTGACGATGGTTATGAGGATTTTTACACAAACGCCTATCCTTTGCTTAAAAAGTACAATGAAAGAGGTGTACTTTATGTTATTTATGAATATATGGATAAGCCTGGCTATATCACTCGGGCCCAAGCTAAAGAAATGGTGGAAAGCGGTTATGTCCAAATAGGATCCCATACCCTTAATCATTCAAATCTTTTGGCAACCAATTATAATGAAGCATTCAGGCAGATTAACGAGAGTAGAATAAAATTATCAGAAGCATTAGAAACAAATATAGTCGACTTTGCCTACCCCTACGGAAAATTTTCTTTAAGGGATGAGGGGCTTGTTAAAAGAGCAGGATACTCAATGGCGGTTTCTACTTATCCTGGTACGATGCAGGGTTTGGGAAGGATTTTTGCCTTACGCAGGCTTAGGCCAGCCAAGAGAATGGGCTCTGATTTCATCAAATGGTTAAAAGAAGAAGAAAATAAAAACTATTAATTTGTTTTTAGTCGAATCTCCTCTGTTTCATCGGAGATTTTTTATTTATATGCAGAAGTGTTAAAATGATTTTAATATGAAAATAGGATATCCATGTATAAATTTAAGTGTAAATTCCGGGGCAAAAACTTTTAGATTGGCCACGTATAGCGAGGCAAAACTAAAAGAGGTTGTGGAGAATAATATTTTTTACTTAAATGAAATTCTGCAATTTAATATAGCTAATGGCCTGTTATTTTTAAGAATTTCATCGGGCATGATTCCTTTTGCGTCTCACCCGGTTTGCAAAGTAGACTGGGCTGACTTTTATAAGGATGAGCTTAAAAAGATTGGCAATATTATTAAAAAAAATAAGATTAGAATTTCAATGCATCCCGATCAATTTGTTTTGATTAATACGCCAAAAGATCAGGTGTTGGAAAATAGCATATCAGAATTAATTTACCATAATAAATTGTTAGATTCTTTCGGACTTGATTGCACGCATAAAATACAAATTCATGTTGGCGGCGTTTATGATGATAAGCAATTATCAATCCAAAGGTTTATTGAACGATATAAAAAGCTTCCATTAAAAGTGAAAAAAAGGCTGGTTGTTGAAAATGATGATAGGCTTTATTCTTTGGCTGATTGTTTATTTATAAATAAAAAAACACAAATTCCTGTATTATTAGATGTTTTTCATCACAAATGTTATAATCAAGGTGAAAATATGGCTTTAGCCTTGAAAAAGGCTGCCGCCACATGGAGCAAGTCAGATGGTGTGCCGATCTTGGATTACTCAAGCCAAAAACCTCACGCCAGAAAAGGCAATCATATTGAATCAATAAATGCTAGGGATTTTGCCGATTTTATAAAAAATATCGGAAGGAAGGATTTTGATATAATGTTGGAAATTAAAGATAAAGAAAAAAGCGCGCTCAAGGCTAGAGAAATTTTAAAGAAATTAAAAAAGCTTTAAATGAAGATAAAGATTAAAAAATTAGACTCTGATGTTATTTTACCGTCATATGCCCATCCAGGTGATGCTGGAATGGATTTATTTTCTTGTGAAGATTATTTGCTTAAAGCGGGTGAAAGGCATTTATTTAAATTGGGATTAAGTATTGAATTGCCCCCTGGCTATGCTTCCTTGATTTGGGAAAAGTCAGGTATGGCAATTAATTATGGGATAAAAAATATGGGGGGAGTTATTGAACACACCTATAGAGGAGAGTATGGAGTAATATTGATAAATCTTTCAGATGAGGATTATCAAATTCAAAAAGGAGATAAAATAGCTCAACTTTTAATACAGCCGATTATAACAGCTGAAATAGAAGAAGTGTCAGAATTAAGTTCAAGCGTAAGGGGGGACGGTGCTTTTGGCTCAACTGGAAAGAATTAATATGAAGACTCGCTCAAAAATTGGCGGGAAAAAGGGAAATCCGGGGTTTAGGACGCCATCAAGCTTTAGATTCAGAAAGGATTTAAGCGTCAAAATTCAAAAGATTTCAAATAAAAACAAAAATAAGAATTAGTCATGAAAAAAATAATTATTTTCTCAGTCATTTTCTTTTCTTTGCTTTTCTTTCCTATTATCTCTCATGCGCAGGAAAATCCTGCCACTGAATATATATCTGATTTTTCCAGTTATATTATTGTCCGCTCAAATGGATCTATGCAGGTCACCGAAACCATTAAGGTGCACGCTGAAAACTTGGCAATAAAACATGGTATTTATCGCGATTTTCCGACGCGCTATAAAGATAAATTGGGCAATAATTTTGTTGTTGATTTTAAAGTTGAATCCGTCAAAAAAGACGGGTTAGGGGAAGGCTATCATTTGGAAAGTTTAAATAATGGCGTGCGGATATACATGGGCGATGAAAATGCGGTCATCAGTCCCGGGGACTATACGTATGAGCTTGTCTATGATACAAATCGACAGCTGGGGTTTTTTGCAGATCATGACGAGCTATACTGGAATGTGACTGGTAATGGTTGGAATTTTCCAATATATAAAGTGACTGCCAATGTGGTTTTGCCTTTTAATATAAATGAAGTGGGAAATTTAACCACTGACGGATACATGGGTTCTAGTGGTGAAAAGGACAAGGATTTTAAAAGCGAAGTTAACGGAAACGGCATAGTGTTTTCAACAACGAGAAGCTTAAGTAACTACGAAGGACTTACAATTGTGGTTGGATGGCCAAAAGGACTTATTTTAGAGCCAACCAAAACGGAAAAAACAAAACTTTTGTTGAGAGATAATGAAGGGTTGCTATTTGTCTTCGGCGGTTTATTGATAGTTATTTTATATTTTTTTATCACTTGGTTTAAAAAAGGCAAAGATCCGAAAAAAGGTACAATTATCCCTTTTTACGACGCGCCGGAGGGGTTTTCTCCTGCTCAGATTGGGTACATATATAAAATGGGATATAGCAGTAAGGATTTTACGGCGGCAATTATTAATATGGCGATTAAGGGATATGTTAAAATTGATAAAACCGGCTCAGCTTATAAATTAATAAAAATTGGTAATAATGAAACAAGTTTAGCGCCTGAAGAATTGGAAATAGGCCGGAATATTTTTGCCGCTGGCAATGAAATAGAATTAAAAAATTCCAATTTTACCACCATAAGCTTAACTACTTCGGCGCTTTCCCAAAATTTACGCCAGCAGTTTGGTACTAAATATTTTTCTATTGATGCGCCATTTTATGCAATTGGTTTTGCGATTGCTTTAGTGGCCTTTGCTGTCAGTACATATTTTTATCCGCAACTCATAATATTATTTGCTATTATCTATATTATAATTGCAATTATTTTTTATAAATTATTTAAGAAGCCAACAGGATTGGGTAGAAAATATATGGATGAGATGGACGGATTTAAGTGGTTTTTGTCGGTGACCGAAAAAGAAAGAATGAATTTTCATAATCCACCTGAAAAAACGCCCGAACTGTTTGAAAATTTTTTGCCATATGCTTTAGTTCTTGGGGTTGATAATAAATGGGGCCGGCAATTTACGGAAGTTTTTAATCGGTTGCATGACCAGGGCAGGGACTATGTACCAGCTTGGTATTTAGGAGCTAACTTTGCTGCAGCAGATTTTGCCAGTTCATTCGGACATTCATTTTCTAGTGCTATTAGCTCTGCTTCAACTCCTCCCGGCTCAAACTCGGGATTTGGCGGTGGTTTTTCCGGTGGTGGTGGAGGCGGCGGTGGTGGTGGTGGTTGGTAATCAATTTATTGCTACTTGCCAATATCGGATATATCATTTATACTCTCCTATAGGCCGTAAAATGCGGTGAATTTTGCTTATTTTATAAAATCTAAATTTAGCCAAAACAAACACTTCACACGTGTGTGAAGTGTTCGAAGTTTTATGTCAAAGAAAATATTCAAACTAAAATCAAATTATAAGCCGGCAGGAGATCAGCCAAAAGCTATTGAGCAGTTAATAGCCGGCTTGAAAGAAGGGAATAGGTTTCAAACACTTTTAGGAATTACTGGA
The DNA here is from genome assembly GCA_041665065.1 of Candidatus Buchananbacteria bacterium. Lineage (GTDB taxonomy): Bacteria > Patescibacteriota > Patescibacteriia > 2-01-FULL-39-33 > 2-01-FULL-39-33 > JBAYJM01. The sequence continues at coordinate 12,360 of JBAYJM010000009.1, read as the reverse complement.
TCGGGCAAAACATTTACGATCGCTAATGTAATTGCTGAATTTGATAAGCCTGTTTTAGTCATGGCACCAAATAAATCTTTGGCTGCCCAGCTTTATCGCGAGTATAAAAATTTCTTTCCGGAAAATAGTGTCAATTATTTTGTTTCCTATTATGATTATTATCAGCCCGAGGCTTATATGCCAAACTCCGATACATATATTGAAAAGGAAGCGATGATAAATCAAGAAATTGATAGATTGCGACATCAAGCGACCAGCGCGCTTTTAACTAGAAAAGATGTGATAATTGTAGCGTCTGTATCATGCATATATAATCTTGGCGTACCATTAAATTATTTAGGGTCGTCAATTCATTTAGAAATCGGTCAACCCATTGTCAGACAAGATTTAATAAGACAACTTACTAAAATCCAGTTTGAAAGGACGCCGGGAGAATTAGCTCGAGGAAGATTTCGAGTCAGGGGAGATGTTTTTGAAATTATGCCCGCCTCTGAAGATGCAATATACCGCATTGAGCTTACTGAACAAAAAATTAGTTCAATCGCTAAGGTTGATAAATTGACAAGAAAAATTGAAAAAGAATTACCGGACATTGTCATTTTTCCGCCCAAGCATTTTATTTCCAGTCAACCACAAATCGAACATGCTATAAAAGAAATACAAGCTGAGTTGAAAGATAGATTAAAGTTTTTTGAAAAGAAGGGATTTTATTTGGAAGCTGAAAGACTGCAACGAAGGACAAAATATGATATTGAAATGCTTCGTAGCCTTGGCTTTTGTCATGGCATTGAAAATTATTCTAGGCATTTAGCTGGAAAATTAGCAGGCGAACCGCCAGATACTTTGATTTCCTATTTTCCCTTAGATAAAAATGGGAAGCCGGATTTCCTTTTGGTGATGGATGAGTCGCATATTGGTTTGCCACAAGTTAGGGGAATGTATGAAGGCGATAGGAGTAGGAAAGATGTTTTAATCCAGTATGGCTGGAGAATGCCGTCGGCTCTTGATAATCGTCCGCTTAAATTTGAAGAATTTGAAAAATCAATTGGCCAGACTATTTTTACATCTGCCACTCCAAGTGATTGGGAAATTAGGCATTCATCACAGATTGTTGAGCAGGTGATTAGGCCAACAGGACTTATTGATCCGCCTATTGAGGTGCGACCGGTTTTTGATCGCGAAAAAAATTACAGCCAGATTGATGATATTGTAAAAGAAGCAGAGATAAATACCACAGCAGGTGAACGTGTGATCATAAATACTTTAACAAAAAAACAAGCCGAAGACTTGCATAATTATTTGATTAAAAAAGGTTTGAAATCAAATTATGTTCATTCGGATATTAAGACCTTTGAGCGGACGGAAATTATTGCTGATTTTAGGAGAGGGAAGTTTGGAATTTTAATTGGTGTTAATTTGCTCCGCGAAGGTTTGGATTTGCCGGAAGTAACTCTTGTGGCGATTCTTGATGCTGATAGGGAAGGATTTTTACGAAGTGAAACATCACTTATTCAGATTATGGGACGTTGCGCTAGGAATGTGACTGGAAAAGTCATTCTGTATGCTGACAAAAAAACCGGCTCCATAGAGCGGGCAATGTCTGAAGTTGAGCGCAGAAGAAAGTTGCAGATGGCTTATAATAAAAAACACGGCATTAAGCCGGAGACTATCAAAAAAATTATTGAGAATTTCTTGGATGTTAAAGAAATCATCCCGGAAGAAATTATAACTTTAAATAAGCAAAAGAGGAAAAGGTAAATTTAAATTTTTTTAAATATTATATTAACCGTTGTGGGAAATATTTTATTTAGTATGGGAATAAATTTTAGAATAATATTATATATCTTTAATAAAATATTTCGCCTTGTTATTGTTGGATAAAAATCAATTACTGTTTCAAAGCCAAGTTGCTCTCCTAATATTTCTATATCTTTATATAATAAAACATCCTCAGGAACTATTGGTCTAGATTTATTCATGTAATATTTAAATACGCCATAGAATATTCCTCTACATCCAGGCTCATACATATAAATACAAACGCCATTTGGTTTTAATATTCGATATATTTCCCTGATGGTATTTTTATGATCGCCAAAGTGATGGGCAGATGCGAAGCAAAAAACTAAATCAAAAAATTGATTTTCAATCGGAATTTCATATGATTTGGCGACAATGCAATTATCAAGTTTTGTGTCATATTCTTTCTCCCAATATTTTAATGATTCTAGGGCATATGGACTGATGTCTGATGCGGCAGTATATTTATTAAATTGTTTTTTGACTATGCAGGAAGCCCACCCCTGTCCGGCGCCGATTTCAAGTATCTTCTCGGCTTTTATAAAATATTTTTTATATTTTGTAAGTATTGATTTAAAAATTTTAGCGTCATTTAACTTATTATTTTTATTCCCTAAACTAAAATTGCCTGGATTTTCAAATTTAGATTTTTTCCAAAATTCCATTTCTATTTTTTCCTTTTCTAAAATATCCATATTAAAAAGCTCAGGCTGTATTTTTATTTAGGATATTTTTTAATAATATATTTGCAACTCTTGGAGATTTTAATTTTATAAATTTGATATACGAGTATTTAGGATTGGTCATTATTTTATTATATTTTCTTTTAACTTTAAAGAGATTGGATAAGCTCCAGAGGATTATGGAATTTTTGCTTAAAAAGCTTCTTTTAAATGTTTCAATATTTCCAGTTCCAGGCCAGAATTCTTTTTTAGATATAATCCTCAATATTGCCCGTTTGAAAGCTTGAAATATTATTCTAAAAATTGAATAGTCTAACCAAATAACTGTCTGGATATTTTTCCACTTGATTGGTATGGTGCGCGTATAATTGCCATCAAGCACCCAAGATTCTCCGCTTAAGCGATTTTCTAATTTTGGAAAGAATTCCTCATCGGGTGGATAATACCAGTTTGGTCCCCAAAAAATTTGGTCCATTTCAATAAAAGGAAAATTTAAAGCCATAGCTAGATTATTTCCAAAAGTCGATTTTCCGCAACCGCTAGACCCAACAATATTTATTCTTTTGGAGTTTGATATTATATTAGATAAGTTTTTGTAATCTGCCTTTTTCATTTTTTAAACTGATTTATTATTTTAGAATAAGTATTTATCAAAAACTTTTTTAGTGGCAGGCCAAATTTTCATTATTTTTATTTCTCTCTCGGTAAAAAATCCAGCATCTTTGAGTTCCTGATGATCAATTTTAAAATTAAAATTTTCAACATCACAGATATACCATGATGTTTTTTGATTTTTTATATCACCATCTGTGTCGGCCAATTTTGTTGCATTAGTTACTTCCAAAGTTAGCTCTTCTTTTATTTCTCTTTTTAGCGCAGATAATTCATCTTCGCCTTTTTCTATATGTCCGGATGGGGGATAATAAAAACCAGAAAACTCGCCAAAATCACTATTTGAGCTTACCAATAAATATGATTTTGGATCGGTCGGTTTTATTATAATTCCAACAACTACATGTGTCATAATTTTAGGCCTTAGAGCAAACTATAAAAATATATTTATTATCGCCGACGATTTGAGTTTTATCAAGAATAAGCCCGCTTTTTTCTACTAAATCTTTTATTTCATTTTTAGTATAAATCCTATATTCAAATCTATTTTCAAACCAATCTCCCAAGATGACTTTGCCTTCATCTGAATTGTGAACCATTAATAAAATTTTTCCTTGGGATTTGCAGACCCTTTTCATTTCTGATAGGGCCTTCATTTGCAGCTCATGGGTTTTGAGATTCATCAAAGTGAACATACAAATAACATAATCAAAATAATTATCCGCCACCATATTTAAATCGCAGATGTTTGCCTTAATTAAATTAATATCAAGACCAAGGCCATTAATTTTTTCTTTAGAAATATCTAGCATCTCTTCGGATAAGTCCACGCCAGTTACATCGAAGCCCTTATTTTTTAAAAAAATGACATTATCTCCTTTAGCGCAGCCAAGGTCTATTAGATTTCCTGGTCGATCTAAATTTTCTTCGATTAATTTTTGTTCAATGTCGATTAAATTTTCCATATTAAAAATTAAGTTTTTTATAGTTAAATTTGTTTAATTCCTTCTCAATATCTTTATAGCTCTTCCCGCAGATCATTCCGCCAGCAATAAATATTTCTTGCGTTATTTCTTGAAGGCAAAAGGCCGGCATCTGAAAGCAATCTTTTTCTTCAATTGTATTAAACTCAAAATCAACCAAAACCAATCCCTTTAATTCTTCTTGGAACACATCAATCTCGGCAAGCTTTCCATTATGGTTGTAATAGTATCTTCTTTTACTGACTCTTTTACCCTCAAGCTTGTTTAATTCTATAAATTCTATCTCTTTCAAAATAATAGTTTGTTCCTCCTGGCATGACCCGTCGCCTTCTTTTACGGGTTCCTTTTTTGTTATCTCAAATTTATCACCATTTTTTCTTAGCCTTAATTTGGGATGCTCACTGGATTTAGGAAAATAAACATCAATAATTTCTTTGCTTTTGCAATCAGCCAAATTGTTTGGAAGGTATTTTGCTAAATATGTTTTTTCTAATTCAATCATTTTTGGTTGATTATGTTTAAAATTTTAATTCTTTAATTGAATTCAAATCAATGCCGTATTTTTGATAAACTTGGACAGTATTGATTGAGGTTGAGTCTGATAATTGAAAGCCTAATTTTTTAATTATTTTTTCAACATCAGAAATGTTTTTTCCCTCAATTTCCATGTACGGAGGAATTTGTGGCCAAAAATCCAATTCGACTTCTACATTATCCAACATATAGCTTATGCGTTTATTTTCCTGATAGCCTTTTGGTGTAAAACCTAGCTTTTCTAATAGTAGGTGGGTTTTTTCAAAATCATCAACGGTAATTTCCAGTTCTTTTGTGCCGTCGATTTGATCATTTAAAATTTCTTTGATTGTTAGGGTGGTTTTTTCTCCGCTGGTTCTTAATCTGATCCAAGAATTTTCCCTAATCGGATTGAAATTATAGACATATCTTTTTTGCATTTTCTCGCCAATTTTTTCGGCATCTAACGCATCAAGCTTGGAAACAATCTCTTCAACATTTACATCTAATATTTTTACTTCAAATTCTGTTTGCATATTTTTATAATTATTTTTCAGCAATAATTGCGGTTTGTGGTCCGATTAACTGTTTGCTCTCAATATTTTTAAATCCAATTTCCCCAAGCCATCCCTTTATTTGATTAAAAGTATAGGCATTGCCATCTTCAGTGTCAATTTTCATATTTAAGGCGAATAGTGCTGAAAATAACGGCCCCGCTTTATCTTCATTCATTAAAAATTCAGTAATAATGACCGTACCATCATTGGGTAATTTGTCATATACTTTCTTTAATAGCAATTTATTTTCTTCAATAGAATGTGCATGGAATATGTGTGCAAATAATGCCACATCATGCGCTGGAAAATCTAATTTTAAAAAGTCTCCTCCAATAACATCAATTTTGTTCGCATCACCTTCTTTTTCGATATTTTCATTAATAATCTTACAAACTTCCTCTTGTTCTATTGTTGTTGCCTTTAAGTTAGGAAATTTATTTGTAAGGATTATTGAAAATGTTCCTCCGCCAGCTCCGATATCTAAAAGATGGGTTTTTTTTGAGAAATCAAATATTTCTGAAAGAATATTTGCTGGAATTTTAGCATTATTGTGCATTGCGCGCGTAAAGAATGGCTCACTGAGCCATTCTTTTGAGCTTTTGATAATTGGCTTATTGGCAATAAGTATCTCAGCTAATTGTATCCAATATTTTGCAGATTCTTCATACATCAATATAAAATCGCCAAAATAATCCGGATGACTTTTTATTAAAAATTTGTTTGCAATAGGCAAATTAATATAGCTGTCGTCTTGTTTTTCAATAAGTTCCATAGCTACAAGCGCATTAAGCAATCTTTCTGCTGGGTCGGCGTCAATATTTAATTTATTTGCAACTTCTTCTGCAGTTGATTTCTCCATTGTGTACTCGAAAATATTAAGTTTAACGCCGGCAAGTAAGGTCCAAAAAGCCCACATGCTCGTGGTTAATTTTTTTAATGGTTCGGGTGTGATTTGATCATCCATATTTATTTAATAATAATATTTAATAGTAAAGCAATTTTATCAGCCTCATCTGCATTATTAAGCCCTGGACTTGGAATGCCGTCTATAGTATATAAGCGATTTGATAATAAAAGTAACTTTTTATGAACTTCTTTAATTACATTTTTATTTTTTACAATTTTCAGTTTCGAAAGACTATTATAAAAAGGAATCAAATATGTTTTTGAAGTTAATTGGGTACTAAGTTCTCTTAATTTTTTTGATGCGTTTTCATATCTCTTATCTTTACTTTTTATTGGGTTGCTATAAATATTTGCATAAAAAATTAAAGAATCCGCAATGTTTCCAATCACCTGTTTTTGTTGATATATGGGTTCAATAATAAATTTTTGGATTACTTGTCCAATCACAAATATTAAAACACCAGAAATAATAGTTAAAAAAATTGTCATGTATAATTAAAATTATTGCCAATTATTAATTTTAGATATATAATAACATATGCTTAAATTATATCTATTATTTCAATTTTAAGCAAAATTACAGTAGAATATAGCTAAATGAAGGAAGAAAAGATTATCATCCGCGGAGCGCGGGTGCACAATTTAAAAAATATTGACCTGGAAATACCTCACTACAAGCTAGTGGTATTTACTGGAGTCTCGGGAAGCGGCAAATCGTCGCTTGCTTTTGATACTATTTTTGCTGAGGGACAAAGAAGATACATCGAATCCTTGTCGCCTTATGCCAGGCAGTTTTTGGGCCAAATGAAGCCGGCTGATGTTGATGAAATTATCGGACTTGCTCCGGCGATTTCCATTGACCAAAAAGCTCTCTCGCATAATCCTCGCTCAACCGTTGGAACTTTGACTGAAATCCATGATTATCTTCGCGTGCTTTATTCAAGGCTTGGCGAAGTTTTTTGTCCTCATTGCGGGACAAAGATTGAAAAGCTGGCGCTTGATGAAATGATTGATATTATTAAAAATCGTGCGAAAGAAGAAAAGGCGGAATACATTACAATCATGTCGCCGGTGGTTATTGATAGAAAAGGGGAATATTACCAATTACTGTATGATTATTTGTCGCTGGGTTATGGCGAATCTCGAATCGATGGTAAATTTCATTCACTCCATGAAAAAATTGATTTAGCTAGGCACAAAAAACATAGCATTGATATTGTAATTGATAAGACAATGCCGGATGATGAGGGCAGATTGTCGGAGGCGATTGAAAATGCGCTGTCATATAGCAAGGGATTAGTGATTGCGATGTTTGGATCAGAATTTCTTCCCATTTCCAAGGGGGAGATTAAGAGGGGGTCTAAGCAACGGCAAACCACCCCTAGCCCCTCCTTGGAAAGGAGGGGAAAAGAAGAATCAGCCCCACAGTCAAAAGAAATATTGCTTTCTTCAAATTGGACATGTCCAAATGATGGTTTTTCTTTTCCCGAAATGGAACCGAGATTATTTTCATTCAATAGCCCACATGGCGCTTGCGTAAAATGCCATGGACTAGGAAAAATAGAAAAATTTGTAAAGAAAAAAGTTTTAGATGAGAGTGGAAATGAAATCGGCGAAGAGCAAAACAGATACGAGCATAATATGGAACCTTGCCCAGATTGCGAAGGCAAAAGATTGAAACCGGAAGCCTTGTCTGTGAGAGTTGGTGGAAAGAATCTTGCAGAAGTAAGTCATTTAGCTTTGGATAAAGCGTATAAATTTTTTCAAGAATATTATGAAACAATGACGGAGAGGCAAAAAACTATTGCTGAAAATGTCATATTTGAAATAACTGATAGGATTGATTTTTTGCTTAAAGTCGGTTTGAATTATTTATCCTTGGATCGGGAAGCTGAGACTTTATCCGGCGGTGAAGCGCAGAGGATTAGACTGGCATCGCAAATCGGTTCGCATTTATCCCATACGCTTTATGTTTTGGACGAACCAACCATTGGTCTTCATGAGAGAGATACTGATAGGCTTATTGAAACTTTAAAATCACTGCGAGATCAAAATAACAGCGTAATTATTGTTGAGCATGACGAAAGGACAATCATGGAATCCGATTATTTGGTTGATCTTGGACCTTTGGCAGGAAGTCATGGCGGTGAGGTGACTGCAATTGGTGAAACGCAGAAATTATTGAAAGATAAAAGTAAAAACTCTTTGACCTTGGAATATTTAAGAGGTGACAAGGAAATTAATATTGACCGCGCTAGAAGAGTAAAAGGATCTGAAGAAATAAAAATTATCGGCGCACGGGCTAATAATTTAAAAAATGTTGATGTCGCAATTCCGCTTAGAAAATTAATTTGCATTACTGGAGTGTCTGGTTCAGGCAAATCAAGTTTGCTTTATGATGTTTTATATGGCAATTTAATTAAAATAAAACACGGATTTAAAAAAGATTTGCATGATGTCAGTAAAATTATTGGATCTGAATATATAAATAAAGTAATCATTGTTAATCAATCGCCAATTGGCAGAACGCCAAGATCAAATCCGGCAACATATACAGGAATATTTACTCCAATTCGAGAATTTTTTGCCCAGCTTCCACAGTCAAGGGAAAGGGGATATACTTTATCTCGTTTTTCATTTAACCGTCCTGGAGGCCGATGTGAGGGCTGTGATGGCGCTGGATTTAATTTGATTGAAATGCATTTTTTGCCTGCAGTACTTGTTGAATGCGAAGTTTGTCATGGTAAAAGATTTAATCGTGAAACTTTGCAAGTTAAACATAAAGGCAAAAATATTGCAGAAGTATTGGATTTAACAATTGAAGAGGCGATTGGATATTTTGACGGGAATTATCACATAACCGATAAATTGAAAGTTCTGCACGAAGTTGGTTTGGGATATTTGCGTCTTGGACAATCAGCAACTACGCTTTCGGGTGGTGAAGCACAGAGAATTAAATTGGCCAGAGAATTGACTCATACTCTAGGATCAAAAACTTTGTATCTTTTGGATGAACCTTCAGTCGGTTTGCATTATTATGATATTGAACTTTTGCTTGAGGTTTTAAATAAATTAATTGATAGGGGAAACAGTGTTATTTTGATCGAGCACAACATGCATATAATAAAAGAAGTCGATTATGTAATCGACTTGGGACCAGAAGGTGGAGACGGCGGAGGCAAGATTGTGGCTAAAGGTACACCGGAAGAACTGGTCAATTCTAAGAGTTTAACTGGAGAATATCTTAAGGGCTATTTAAAATAATTTTTGGAAATGAAAAAGCGCAGGAGAGACGAGAGTCAAGGCGTAAGGGAAAAGGAAATGAATGTGGGAGTTTCGAGGGTTCGAGAGGAGTTAGGAATTCGGTGAGTTGGGTGGTACGGGTGACTGTGGTCTATGCTGCGCTTAATATGTTAATGAGGTGAGAGATGAGCTCTAATTGGTTGTGTGTGAACACTTTGACATTTGCATGTCCCAATTGTTTGTGAGCCTTCTATCAACCTCGAATGTACGTACTATCTATTAGTATTGTATAATGCCATTTGATTTTGTCAAGAGTCTATCAAATAATTATCTGTGGATAACTTTAAATAAAAATGGCTGTAAATTTACTTAAAAAAGCAAAATCATTACCCCTAAGTCCAGGTGTTTATCAATGGATTGGTAATGATGGCAAGATTTTATACATCGGTCGGGCAACTTCTTTGCGTCGCCGTGTTTTGCAATATTTGCAAAAATTGCTTGATCCGCGTATTGCGGAAATGATTTCCAAAGCTAAGGACATTAAATTTACACAAACCGATACTGTTTTGGATTCGGTAATTTTGGAAGCTAATTTAATTAAGAGGCATTGGCCAAAATATAATATAAAAGACATGGATAACCGCTCTTTTATTTATATAGCGATTCCTAAAACAGATTACCCGTATCCGATAATTGTCAGGGAAAGGCAGTTGGATCAATTTCCGACCGCGACAAATAAAATATTTGGACCTTACCAGAGCGCAACTCTTGTTAAAAATGCCTTAAGGATTATTAGAAAAATAATTCCTTATAGTACATGCAAGCCAAATCAAGGCAAGCCATGTTTTGAAAGGCAAGTTGGTCTATGCGCAGGAATTTGTACTGGTGAATTAACAAAAGAAGATTATCAAAAAAATATTAATCAAATAGTGTTGTTATTATCCGGCCAGAAAAAAAGATTGATGAATAAATTAAAAAAGGAAAATCCAGAAAGAGTAAAGGATTTGCAACATATCCAGGACGTAACGCTTGTCACAAGAGACGATCTCTTGGGTGAAAGCAAAAAACAGCGGATTGAGGCTTATGATATTTCGCATTTTGCCGGCAAAGAAAGTATTGGCGCAATGACTGTATTTACGGACGGAGTAATTGATAAAAGCCAATATAGGTTATTCAATATAAAATCAGCACCAATCAATGACGACATACGAGCGCTTGAGGAGGTTTTAACTCGTCGTCTAAATCATAAGGAATGGACGATGCCTGATTTGATACTTATTGACGGCGGAAAACCGCAGGTTGATTATATAAATAAATTATTTGAAAAATTAAATATAACAATTCCGATTTTGGGAATTTCTAAATTTAGCAATGACAAATTAGTTTTTCCTCCAAAGACCAAGGCTTCATTTAAAAATCTGGCTGAAAGCATTAAGCCTGTTTTGCTCCAGGCGCGTGATGAAGCCCATCGTTTTAGTAATAGGGCAAGAAAAAGCAAGATGAAAATTAAATAGTTATTATTTTTATTATCTGGTATAATGCAACCAATAATTAATAATAAAAATATGAAAAAATCCATTCTTCTAGTAGCGATTTTTACTTTATTTTTAGCTGTATTCGCTTTTGGTTCACAAACCATGGCTGCCAATTCAGCTTCAATAAAAAATAAATTAATCGCCACATCAACCAAAGAAAAAGTTAGTAATGCCACCTCTACTAGGTGCCAAACAATAACACAAAAAGCAGAAATTAAGCTGTCTAATTATGAAAACGGACAAGCAAGAAGGGTTTCCGCTTATAATAATATGAAAACCAGATTACTTAAGGTGGTTGAAAGATTAACGGCAAAGGGCATTGAAACGGCAGACTTAAAAGCTGATTTAGTAATGCTTGATGCAAAGATTAAAAAACTATCTGATGACTACGCGCTATATATTTCCGCTTTGAAACAAACTGGAAATTTAGCTTGCGGACAGTCGGATGGCCAATTTAAGGGCAAGTTATCTGAGGCCAGAAGATTGTTGCCACAGGTTAAAAAAGACGTTTTAGATATTAGGTCTTTTTATTCAAAAACAATTAAGCCTGATCTATTAAAATTAAAAGCTGAATTAAAAAAAGTAAATAGTTCTTCGACTGCACCACAAAAACTAAAAAATAATTCAACAACAACATCAACAACGGTAGACGCAAATTAATATAAAATAATTAAAATTATGAACGTAAAAAAAATAATTCTGTCCGCTTCAATGATTTGTCTGATGTTTGTTTTTGCTTTTACTCTTTCCGGTTGCCTTAATAATAATTCAGACACTGGGGCTAATTCAGATAACTCGGCTGATTATCAAAATCAGAATCAGGCAGAAGATGAAAGTGGCGATATTATTGGCGACCAAATAGCTGACGACTCATCAGTTAACGCGACGACTACAGTCACAACAACAAATAAATCGACAGAGCTAGATTTAGACAAAGAGATTAAGGATATAGATGATTCATTAAAATCAGATAATCTAAATGAATTGGACGACTCAAATTTATCAAACAGTCAATTAGGAATATAATTCTTTTATCAAAAATAGCCGTCTTTGGGCGGCTTTTTGATTTTTTGGGTTTTAGATAGAAAAATGTTATTATTTTTTATATGAAACTTCGATTTATAAGTTATTTAAAGATGGATTGGCCGTTGGTTATCTCGGTCATATTTTTGGTTTTTTTTGGCTTATCTGCTATTTATAGCGTTGCTTTGGGACAGGGTCGGGGAGAATTTGTTAATTTTCAAAAGCAAATAATTTGGCTTGGCGTGGGTCTTTTGCTTATGGTGATTGTTTCTAATATTGATTTTAAAACACTGAGAAAATTTTCTTGGATTGCCTATTTAATCGGATTAATAATGCTTATTCTGGTTTTAACTCCCCTTGGTGCCACAATAAGGGGATCAAGAGGGTGGTTTGATTTTGGCTTTGGAAGTTTCCAGCCGGTCGAAGTCATGAAATTGTTTTTAATAGTTTTTCTGGCAGATATTTGTTCCCGTTATGCTCGAACTACGCACAGGCTGACGCAGCT